>CAJXOS010000075.1 GCA_913057725.1 uncultured Lewinella sp. | reverse complement strand
GTAGTTGCCTGGTTCGTAGGCGTTAGCCATTACTTTCTCCATGCTTTGCTTCAAAGCGCCGTAAGGACTATTTTTTACTTCACCGAACTGGTGATCCATCGCTACATCGAACTCTGTCTTGATCGCACCAGGTTCTACGATTACAACATTCACACCGAATTGCTGCATCTCTAGGCGAAGGCAATCACTCCAACCTTCTAGTGCATGCTTCGTAGCATGGTACCAGCCACCCAGTGGAGTGTAGATCTTACCACCTACCGAAGATATATTAATAATCGTTCCTGACCTATTCTCACGCATGCTTGGCAGCGCAGCCTTGGTGACTTCAGCCAAGCCAAAGATATTCACCTCAAACTGGCGGCGGGCCTGCTCATAGCTCACCTCTTCGATAGGGCCATAAACTGCATAACCGGCATTATTGACCAAGACGTCGATGCGGCCATTATCGGTAATGACTTTGTTCATGACCTCTTTTACCTGATCATGGTTGGTGACATCTAATTGGAGGGCGTGGCCACCAGCAGCTACGAGATCTTGCATTTTCTCTACTCGGCGGGCTACACCATAAACGATATGGCCTTCTTCGATAAGTTGGAGGGCGGTTGATTTTCCTATTCCGGATGATGCTCCGGTGACGACGATTACTTTGCGATTCATCTATTTCTGGATTCTGTTTACTGGTTATCGGAGCATATTTGCCTGGGCTCATGCTCCGTATTTGTTTTGATTTATTACAAAGCTAGGGGCAGAAGTAAGGCCATGCTTATCCCAATTCCAGTAAAACTGATCCAGATTACAGATTTGACGGCAATCTACTCGTCATGAAGTAGTTGTGCGAGCTATTTGCTTACCAAGGCAATGGCTGCCCCAGGTGGAAATAGCCGCCATTAGGGCCATCTGCATCCAAAGTGGCCAACTGTACGCTGGTCTTAGCGCCTTCTGCTACTTCTAATGGTGCATGCTCCGTACCCAAGTCTGTTTTCACCCAACCAGGGTGAGCGCTATTGACTTTGATAGGCGTTTCCGCCAAGGCCTGTGCCAAATGCACGGTGAACATGTTCAAGGCCGACTTGGAAGAGTTGTAAGCGAATGGTTTCACACCGTACACTTCGGCGGTAGGATCGGAATGGATCGTCAAGGATCCCATTACGCTAGAGACGTTCACAATACGTCCGGCTTCACTTTTTTGGATAAGCGGCAGGAGGTCTTGCGTAAGCGCGACCACGCTGAAGAAGTTGGTATCAAATGTTTTGCGCAGCACATCCTGCGAAACGCTAGCAACGGTATTACCCATCCATCCACCATCAGCTTCGATACCAGCATTGTTGACGAGGATATCTAGCTTACCATAGGTGCTAGTGACGTAATCGACCACCGCCTGGCGCTGGTTATCATCGTTCACATCCAACTGGACAAACTCTACATCCAGGCCCTGGTCTTGTAGGGGCTGAAGGGCAGCTTTACCACGCTCCTCGTTACGGGCAGTAGCGATAACTTTGATTCCGGCTTGCGCCAATTGTGCGGCAGTTTCCAATCCAATACCCTTGTTGGCACCGGTGATCAAGGCAATTTTCTTATCCATGTTGTGGTGAATTTTTTAGCGACAATGTCTTAAGAACAGCCTCTTTTGCCTTCTGGTTGACGAAGGCTGGCATTCTTATTCCAAAACTACTGTCTGCCCATGCAGCATTCGGAACTTCGCAATCGTTATTAGCATGGACGCTGGTAAGGCTTCCCTTTAATCGCACTAAGACTAGTATACCTATGCGCTATTTACTACTCTCCTGCATACTAACCTCCATTCTGTTTTCGGCCTGTATCGAGCCCATCGAAGAAATCCCCGATGAGGCGATTGGTCTGGCACCACTCTATGCCGTTGAGAACTGGGAGGATATCAGTATCACTGGCCCGCAAGCCATTCAGCAGTTGGGCAAATTGTACTACAAGACGCCCTACATCTACGCTACTGATCGAGGGCGTGGCATCCATGTGATCGATAATTCTGATCCAGAAAACCCCGTAAAAATTGCTTTCCTGCAAATTCCAGGTAATTCAGATCTAGCCATCCAGGGCAATACGCTCTTTGCGAACAATGTCCGCGATCTGGTAGCCATCGACATCTCCACCCTGGATAGTGTGCGTGTGGTTGATCGTCAGCGCGATGCCTTCCAAATTATTGGCGTCAACTTCCCCGAGGGCTACGCGGGCTTCTTTGAATGCGTTGACCCCGAACTCGGCGAAGTAGTGGGTTGGTACGAAACCACCCTCATCAAGCCACAATGCTGGCGCTAATCCAAACCCACTCCTGAAAATAGAACTGCAATGAAACGACTGCTCTTCTTACTGCTACTACCACTGCTTTTTATGACCTGTTTTGTTGATGATGCATCATTGGCCGAAACGGGCAATACCGGACAGGGTGGCTCTCTGGCGCGCTTCACCATCGTCGGCAATTACCTCTACACCCTGGAACCAAATGCCCTGAAGTGGTATCGGATAGCCTCTAATGGCAACCTGGAACCGGGAGGTACTAAGTTCGTAGCCGACGGTAAAGAGACCATCTTCCCACTCGGCGATTTATTATTTATCGGCGCTAATGATGGTATGTCCATTTTCCAGATTGGTGAAAATGGTGCACCCGAATTTCAAAGCGAGGTTTTCCATATTGTAGCCTGCGACCCTGTGGTAGCTAATGACCAATATGCGTACGTGACCCTGCGTACGGAGTCTTGTCGGAACCTCTTTGGAGGTGCCGAATCAGAAAACTTGCTGAACATCTACGATGTCAATGATGTCAACAATCCGGATATCATTGCGAACTACGATATGATTTCTCCGCGCGGCATGGGGCTGGCGGGTGATTACCTCTTTGTTTGTGAAGGTTCTTTTGGGTTGCGCACTTTGAATGTGGCCGATCCGCTGAACGTAGAGTTCCTGGCCTTCAAGGAAGATATTCATGCGAATGATGTTATTGTACTTTCAGATATCCTGCTGGTCATTGGCCCTGATAACATCACGCAGTTCGATTATAGCGACCCTGCCAATTTGGTCCAACTCTCTGAAATCAAGATTGAATAATGCACCTACGCTACCCTTTTCGTCTTGCGACCTTCTTGCTTGTTCTCTTCACCCTGCCAGCCTTCGGGCAAACGGTAGCAGAAGCAGAACCGGAGGAGGAAGAAATTAAGGTGATGGTCCGCCATTCCCTGATCCATTGGTTGGATCCTTTTCTACCCAGTGCCCAGATAGGCATCGACTATCGTATTGCGCCCAAGCATTATCTCCGACATGAGGTGGGCTACTTCTTCGATATCGGCTATGAGGACCCACAATCCCTCCTCGGCCTCAGCGGTTTTCGTTTCCGTACTGCCTTTCGGAGCTACCGCCGTACCGCCCTCCCCAGCCGACGATCCACCTACGTGGAGTTTAACCTAGACTATCGCTACACGGACATGGAGATCGCGGGTGATTTCTGGCGCGACAACTTCAACTTTCAGCAACGTATCAACTATCGCGTTTGGCAAAACAGCGTGACCGGCAACATGCAAGTAGGCCAAAGCCGAGCCATCGGTAAACGCTGGCGTATCGATCTGGGAGTTGGGTTAGGCCTCCGGCTAAACCACCGCAAATTTAGCTCCGTACCCGATGATGCGGACTTCAACACCAATGGCGATCTCTCCGTCTGGAACTATGATTTCCGTACGGGCTATAGTGTGGGATTGAACATGCCGATTGTAGTGGCGATTGGGTATTGGTGGTAGTGGATTAGTAGAGTATCTTTCAGCAAGGTCTATCGAAAATGAAGCATTTATAGCTTGAATTCGACCACTTGGTACGGTGCTTCGCTATTACCTCCGTCTGTTTCAAGATGATCAAGTAGATTCTGCAGGCTGTTGCCAGCTACATCCTCCAAACGGCTATCGACTACAATTCGATAATTTCCTTTGCGCCAATTACCTCTTGGAATGAATTGTATGAGCTGTTCGTGCTCAAAGACTTCCCAATGGCCATCTAGAAGGTTTCCTTCTTCATCTTCTATCTGAATCATGGATTGAATCAAAGCATAATCCAGTATTCTGTCAAAATGTATGCTTAAGGTGTCTTGACTATTTGAAGACGGTAAATCGAGCGCCCATTCGTTCACTTCCATTTGACGACGGTAGGGACTCACAACTACAATCTCTTTTGTAATATCCCCTGAAAGCGCTTGCCCGTAGACATCTGTCCAGTCACCAGATATGCTTAGGGTATAGCTTTTGCCTTCCAGCAAGGCAGGGCCAAGTGACCTATTTGTAGCGACTCCTCTTTTGATACGTCCTGGGTCCAATAAAATAGTGAGTCGTTTACCATCCGTGCTCCACAACTCTTGTTTGAATTCCATGAATGCCTGCCCGTCAATATTCCCGTTCGAATCTACTAGTTGGATGTATCGCAGCGACTGTCCTTTCCTCATCGGCGAATTGAAATGGATATAGAATCGCAATACATTTTCGGGCAGTTCGCTAGCTGACGGGAATATGCTCAGCACTTTCGCTTCCTCCACCGCTCTCTTTTCTCCTATTTGGAATCGTCTGTAGTTGTAAGGATTCTCGGAGTGAGACGTTCGCACCTTAGCAACATAAGTCAGTCCAGCTTCAAAAGGAAAGTACGGTTCGAAGTTCAAGTAATCCCCTACTCTCGTATATCGTCCTTGAACGGCGTTCGAAACATATGTCTCTGCTTCATTCTCTACAAAAACCATCAAAAGATCGGCTTCCCGCTCCTGATCAGGAATGCTTGAAACATCAAGCCTGACTACCCCATCCAAAGTGTCCGGCAACAGCAACTCAGGAACAGTCTGTGCGACTGCTCCCGAGTTGAATTGAATCAAGCAAATGAGGATAATATAGAAATTAGATTTCCGCACGATTTACTTGTTTTGCTCAGCTGGAGTAGCTAGCACCCGGCACAATCACTAAAGTCTGTTAAATACTGGGCTTTGGTGTTAAACACTCTTAAGGTATTTCTGCCAGCGTTTTGCGAGCGCTAACTTTCGGGTAAAACCCGATAAAAGTGCATAAGCAAAGTTTACTTTCCGTCCTCTTCCTCACCTTCTTTCTGGTGAGCGCATTTTCGCAGTCAGCATCTAACAACGACTTCCTGGAAATTGACCAAACCCTCTCCCAGGAATACGACCTCAACCAACCCGGCATTGCTGTTCTAGTGGCACAGGGCAACGAAGTCATTTTCGAAAAAAGTTATGGCCTCGCGAATCTGGAAGACCAGACACCTTTGAGCACAGACATGGTTTTCGAGATCGGTTCTATGACCAAACAATTTACCTCTACGGCCATATTGCAATTGGTAGAACAAGGGAAAATTGAGCTGGATGCTCCAATTCAGCAGTACATCGATGCCTATCCGGAAAAGAGATACCCCATTACCGTTCATCATCTCTTGTCGCAGACCTCTGGTATTCCGGAGTTCTTTGATGTAGATGAGAATGAGTTTGACCTACTCAACCAGAAGCATACGCCCGAAGAACTGATCAATTACTACAAGAACGAACCACTCCTGTTTGAGCCCGGAACGGCATTCAAATACAGTAATTCCAATTACCCGCTACTGGGTTTAATTATAGAGAAGGTGGCCCAAATGCCTCTGGCCGAATACTTTGAGCAGTTCATCTTCGAACCCTTGGAGATGACCAATACCTCTTTGTGGTATCAGGAGGAAGATCAACCTGCTGCGCCTACAGGATATCGCTTCAATAGCGAAAATGAATTGGTGATGTCTCCGCCTATCGATGGTTCTACAGTCTATGCAGCCGGAGGCATTGTATCTACGCTTAGGGATCTGTTCAAATGGTATCAGGCACTACGAACTCCGAACTACATTTCCAAAAACATCGTCCGTCAATTACAAAGGGAGAAGAAAACGAGTCGTCGCAAGGGCACCGGCTACGGTTATGGCTTTTTCCTGGAAGAGCTACAAGGCCAGCCGGTGATTCAGCACGGTGGCAACATGTATGGGTTTACCAGCACCGCGATGTACCTACCCAAGCAGGACGTTTACGTCTGTGTGCTCTCGAATAGGGCGCTCGACAACACCAAAAATATCGCCCGCTACATTGCGAGCCAGGTGATAGAACGGCCCATGGAATACTATCGTCAACTGCATCCGTCGCAGGCGGTAGCGTACACCGGCAAATACCAGCTCACGGAGCCCCAAGAGCGTGTGCTTGAAATCCTGATCTACGAAGGCAACCTGGTCATGTACTTCCCTGATGCGCCAGGTACAGAAGTTGCCCTTTTAAATACTGGCACGGACGCCTTTACCGCTCCGAACATCAATTTCCGAGTTGAATTCAATCGCAATCCGTCAGGAGAGGTAGAGAGCTTCACGGTCTTCCAAGATGGCGAGTACACCTGGACCAAAATCTGATCCTAAGTTGTGCGGAGTGTTTGTATTTTGAGGGTGATAAATCTAAGAACCACAAAAAACCGAGAAGATGTCAGGAGGCGATTGGAAAGCTATGTTCAAGGCCGTACAGGACGGTGACTACAATCTGGTAGAATACTACCTCAGAATTGGGATCGATCCCAATTATCAGCACCCCGAGTTTATGGCTGCGCCATTGGTCGAGAGTATTCGCTTTGGAGAATTGAAAATTGCAAAACTCCTGCTCGACAATGGAGCTGACCCTAAGATTGTAGAAGTACTGGAAAAGGAAACCGCCTTTTCGGTAGCCGAAGACAAGAACAACCAGGAAGCTATTACCTTATTGAATGCCTACTTAGAACAGGAAGGCTAACTTAATCCATATCATTCTGCGCATAATCGTAGAATAAGGATGACAAGCCGGACCCAATCCTGCGGACAATTCTTTTGGCTAACAAATCGTGTTTTTTACCTCTTTTGAGTCCAAAACACCTGCCGAATCCAGACAGCGCATAACCTGTTTGAACCTCTCGTAAAGCAGCATGGTAGCGAATGGAACTCGGTGTAGGGGTAAATCCATCATCGCAGCGCGGCGCACCGAGGTTGTCGGAAGTACCTGAGGTCCGCGTTACAGCACCACGATCGTATCTGACGCGGACCATTAGCACCGCATCCACCTCCAATATGGCAGCCAATTCGTAGAGCCCTAGCTCCCAACTATCTTGTAAGCTGATCTGATTTAATTGCAATCGGGTATTGGTCTCCGCAAGTTGCTGGATGCGTATTTCATCTGGATATCGGGCATCGATATAGTCATGTAATTCCTGGAACATCTCCTGCTGGATTGAATAAGCAATGCTATGCTCGAGGTATTGCAACTCGTCGCTTGGAATAGCACTTTTGGCGATGCCCAAATGATCAACATTACAGGGCAGGATCGCAATAGTCGGTAAGTTCTGTGGAGTACTAGGTGCGGCTAATTGAGCGAAGCCGGGGTTGTAATTCAATAAGAATACCACAGCAGTAAGTAACGGAAGGAGTGTTATCTTTTTCATCTGGAGCGAGTTTTAGTGGAAGAAGCCTATCTACTAATTTAACGTGAGGTTTGTGCTATGCTGGGTAGATGATACCAATCGTAATTTTTTCAAACCTCACAGTACCAGGTACTTAGTAAATAGTACTTGGATTTATTTGCCCTACAGCTAATCAGATATCCAAGTACTTTGTACCAAATACCAAGTACGCGTGATGTTGGGGTAGACTAGGTAGTTCATTATCAGTTTTTCAACCCCCAACTTCACGTTAAGTTAAGTATTGAATCTGCCCTTTTGTTCAGGGCATAGTGAGGCCACCTAATCCGTTAATCCTCAGTCGTTCGTGGTTTTCCGGGGAAGAACATATTCACTGTCTTCGTATACGCCTCATAATCTGGTCGCTTTTGCAGCGAGTAATACTCTGAAGGTTTAGCCCCCGTGAAGTAGACCAGAGTGGTATACATGATTCTGGAAATGAAGAGTAAACCTAGCCCCAATAAAATCCACACCACCAAACTCTCCTGCTCCTTCAGGGCTATCCAAGATGGGATGGCAGCAATGATCAGGGCATTCCACACCATCCATTCGGCGAAGTAGTTGGGGTGCCTGGTATATTTCCACAGACCTACATTGCATACTTGGTTTCGGAGTCCCTGCTTTTTCATCTCTTTCAGGAAGCTGGCCTTCTGCTTGTCGGCAACGGTCTCCAGCACGAAGGCGCCAATCCAAAGGGTTAATCCGATGATCTCCAAGGCGGAAAAACTCGGGTTATCATTTGCGCCCATAATCAGAGCCGGGAAGGCCAGGTAAGCCGCATTCGCCAAGCCCTGCATGATAGCATCTACTTGCATGGCCAGTTGGACATTCGTTTTGCCTTGGCGTTCCCAACGAATGCGCTGGTATTGGTAGCGAGGCAACTCCTTTTGCAAGTAGCCCTTGCGCCAATACATCAAAGCAGCCAAGCCCATACGTAGGCCCACAAACAGGTAAGCACCGCCGATTGCCCATACCCGCCATTGGTAGCCTTTACTAAACAGGATAGTTACCAGGCCAATGATTGCCAAGCCCCAAGGCCAACCAATATCAACGTAAGAAAGACGCTCCGTCTTCCAAATCGGAATGCACACCACCAGGGTAAAAAGTACGAGCTGTAGCACGCCATTTAGCAGCGAAATCTGCGCCAATGACTGGGTACAGAGTAGCAGTATCCAACCTAGCAGAAAAGGATAGAGTGGTTTGAAGTATTTCATGATCAGCGGTAATGTCATACCAAGATATTCAAAATTATGAGGCCGCTATCCTCAGACGAAGGTCGGATGAAGCATTCAAGACAACCAATTCTTGCTACCAACGTATAAGCATTTGAATAACTCCCTTGGAATGGGTAGTTTTATTCTGCCGATTTAACCAAGCTGTTTTACCTGCTATAATCTGCTAAACCCAAGAGCAGATTCTACACCCCAACTAGGCATCATGACTACACCCAAACATTTCCTCACTGCTATCTGCCTGCTGTTCTCTAGCTGGCTTCTGGCCCAAACCTCATCGGGCAATCCCCAAGATGATATTCGAGCCCTAAAGGGGCTGCCAACTGCTGAATACCTGCAGACAGCGGTCAACTACGCCGTGGCCTACAGCATAGAAGAAGACTGGTTTGCGGTAGACAAATTGATGGCGGCTGCACTATTCAAAGCACGCCGAAGTGGAGGGAGAAGCACCGCGGCCACCGTACACATGACTTACGCGAACGAACTGATCAACTGCTGCATAGACACCAATAGTGACTGGACAAACTATGAGCGGGCGTTAACCAGCCTAGGAAAAGCACACAATCTAGACCGCAATAAGGTACTTACGGAGGACATCAAAGACTACATCCGACGGATCAATGCCGTAGCAGAAGCACCAAAAGTATTTACTGCCATCTCGATGTTGGCCGAGAAGATTGATCCTTCCGGACAATTCTACAGTGAACTGAAAGGCTCCACTATGGCAGCGGTAGCCCAGCAGGACTTAGCCATGCAATCGGCAGAACTACGCAGTGCGGTACAGGCGCAAGAACAAGAAATTCAGAACCTCAGTCTGCAAGCTGCTCGCGAACGGGCCATGGCTGAGTACCATCGCAAAGTAGCCGACTCGCTGCACTTTGTAGGGATGATCGATAGCCTCAAGACCATACAGCAAGAGCAAGAGTTGATGGAGCAAGCGGCCACCATAGAGCTGCAAGAATCAGAACTAGAGCTCCAGCAAGCTCGCACTAAGAATCTTATGGTGATCATTTTCTCCGCATTGCTGGGCTTGGGATTAGTGACGATCTTCTACCTGCGGTCGCGGCAATTGAATCGTCGACTGGCCGAGGAGAAAGAACGCTCGGAGGAGTTGCTCCTCAACATCCTACCGAAGGATGTCGCCGAAGAACTCAAGACCACCGGACAGGTAGAGCCCAAGTTCTACGAAGTAGGCACGGTGCTTTTTACTGACTTTGTTGGTTTCAGCCATATCGCTCAGAACCTCAGCTCTGAACGACTGATCAAAGACCTGGATGAATGTTTCCAAATCTTTGACGAGCTCGCCGGCGAATACGGTATCGAGAAAATCAAGACGATCGGTGATGCTTACATGTGCATCAGTGGCGTACCTACGCCTGACGCTTCGGCAGTGCAGAACATCATCCGTTTTGCCCTTGATTTACAACATCGCCTCGCCGACTGGAATGCCAAACGTGCGGAAAGTGGTCTGCCGCTCTTTCAGGCTCGTATTGGGATCCACACCGGCCCTGTAGTAGCCGGTGTAGTGGGCATCAAGAAGTTCTCCTATGATGTCTGGGGGGACACCGTCAACGTAGCGGCCCGAATGGAGAAAAAGGGCGCCGCCGGAAAGGTCAACGTCTCCGCAGCTACCTACGAGCTAGTCCAAGATCATTTTCAGTTTGAAGCCCGGGGCGAGGTAGAAGTCAAAAACATGGCACCCATGCAGATGTACTTTGTGGAGAATTGATACCTTCGGGTACTTTCAAGCGCACTCCTAAGTAATTCAAACCACCTATGTTGACTCATCAGCAAGCGTTCTTTCTCTGCCTGTCACTACTATTCACTTCCCTTTTTCCACCAGCATTATCCGCCCAGGAATTGTTAGTCCCCTACCGGGTAGGTGATCTCCTTGGCTACGCTGATTTGGATGGAAACCAGCGAATTGATGCTCAGTTCGAAAAAGCTTTTTTATTCGACAAAAATGGCTATGCCAGAGTAGAAAACGATGGCCAAGTAGCTCTTATCGATAGTACCGGTAAGTTGATGACTTTTTACGCCGAGCAATATCCGGAAGGGAAGACCTATTTTGATGAACTCGGCAGACGAGGTACTGGCTACTACACAAAATTTGGCGATTACACTACCTACGTAGGCGCGGATTTCCAATCAGAATTTGAATGTCCGTTTTATCTCTACAGAAGGCTCGGTAGAGTAGCTCAAACCGAGAAGCGAGAAAATCGCAAGCGGTATAGCACCATTGTAGATGACAACTGCAATTTGCTCTTGCCTTTTTCAGAAGATCGTACCTGGCTATTTACCATGGAAGGCCGAGCCAAGCGGCCACTTATTGCAAAAGAACACAAGGACGGCACGCTTGTGTATGACGATTACGCCAAACCCTTTCTGGATTCGATTTATGATCGCGTACGTATCGTAGAGCATAAAGATCAACGGCTATTTGTGTTGATGCGTAATGACGAAATGGATATCGTTAGTGATGAGCTAGAGGTCCTTTATGAAAACCTCACCACTGCTATCGCTTTTGATGAACAAGCATTTGGCGAGTTCAAGCAGAAAACAGGCCTTAGTTCAGCGATCATCGTCAAGTTGCTCGAGTTGAACAAAACGATACGCTGCTTCGTGAGCCGCAACAATGATTGCGTCTGTTCTACCTCTAGGTTTCTTTTGAAGGGTAGTTTCATGAACGGTAAAAACTTGCTGGCAGAAGGAGAAAACATCCGGGGTTGGAACTTCAAGAGAACGTATTTCATCGTCAGCACTCCCGAGGGTAAAGACCAGGTCAAAAATATTCAAGGCGAATACATCGAGCTATCCGAAGCTGTAGACACAATTATCAGCGACGTAAATTTCACCTCTATCATTGCCAAACAAGGAGAAGGTTATGCCTTTTTCGACTTGGAGGGGAATAAGCTCAATGACTTCCTGGCAGTAGAATACAATGATTGGAAAGTGCGACAAGAAGGTAATGTCAAATACGCCTATCATGACAGGAATGGCGTTCCGCTCACTGACTTTATTTATACTGACATTGATCGTACCATTCGCCAAAATCGCTTCTTAGCGAAAACCCCGAACGGATATACTATTCTTGATTCAATAGGTACGACGCTTTTAAACATTGCCTGTGATACCATCTACCGATTCAACCGTAAATCATGGTACTGGACGGTAGAAATCGGGGACAAAATGGGAATCTACAACTCCGACGGTGAGCTTATAGCACCGGTACAATATGATAGCATAAAGATGACCGGGCTCTTCGCTACTACTACTGGGTTCAGAGCGTACCGGGATGGTGTCCCCAGCCTGTACAGTCCCAAGGGGCAAGCACTTGATCTAGCAATTAGCGATCGACTGAAACATGAGGCTAAGTTGGGTTTCTGGTCTACCGGACACTTCAGGATCTATGATAAAGAAGAGAACAAAAACTACTTCTTTACGCCGGAAGGCGACCTTCTCACCACCCGAATCGTTGACGGTGGTGAACTTCATGGGCGCGGTAAAGAACATCACCTTTTCATCTTAGGCGGCAGCTACATTAATTACACCACTGGCGTTTACTATCGTAAGGAGGAGTGACCGTACTACTGCTTCGCCACGCGCATAGTCCTCAGTAATTGGCCTGATCGGTCTTTTAGCTGTAGAAGGTAAATACCAGAAGGTAGATCGCTGATATCATATTGACCTGCTGGCTGTACCGCCAGACTACGTAATGGGCGACCAGTGAGGTCCAAGATTGTCAGTTGATGGGCAGCTATCGGACTATCCAGCTGGAAATAGTCCGTAGTTGGATTAGGATAAAGGCGTATGGGCTCCTCTTCCAAAGTCACTGTACTCGTCACGCAAGTAGCACCTCCAGTAACAGAGAAATGGTAGTTGACCAACAAGGTATCGGTAGGCTCATCCAGATTGGTTAGACGAAGTACCACATCGGCCTCTCCACCGTGTGGCACCCAGGTTCCGAAATCGATGTGGGCAAAAACATCCAGATAACCCTCATCCTGTGACGCCAAATCAAAACTCAGGGAGTCGGTATAGATAACCGAGTGTATCCACACCCCAAAAACGGAGGTCTCCCAGCAGTCTGGCTTATCGTTGACAATGCGTTCCCACTTGATGCGTAAGGTGCCCTCTGAGTGGTTTCTGATTATTGCCGGCGCACGCACAAACTGGGCATGCTCGACGGTATCCAGATCCACTGCCACCTCGACTACCTCTGGGGTGACCGTGTAGTTTTGGGCGGATACAAAAGTGCAGAAAAGGAGAGAAAGGGATAAGAGTAGAAATCGAATCATGGGTTAGTGTGCTTAATGGGTATAGGAATGATAGTTACTAGCTAAGCCTCATCCGGCAGTGCTTCGAACTCTTTTTTCTTGGCCATAAACCATTCCTTCATCGCCCCAGGCTCCTGCATGAGCGTTCGCATCTGCATCATAGCTTGGAGATGCGCTTCATCTCCTTGCTCGAACATTTCCATACCGTGATTCTTACTCAGCGTAGCCATTTCGTCAAAGCTCTCCGCTCGAAACTCAAGATCGCAGGCACCGCCCAATTGGCGGCAGGTCATTTTCTTCATCGCTGGTGGTTTACACCAAAGATACTAAGGCCAAAGGGAACACTACTTATCCTCCTCGAAACGGTAATCCTTCATTTCCGCTTTAACATAAGCATCAAAGCCATCTCTATCAACCCCCAACTTGTCTTCCAGGAGGCGATGGAAATCTTCATTACTCGTTCCGTATTTCAGCGCTTCTATCCAACCAGGTACTCCTTCTTTTTCGTAGATCCTCTTCATCAGCAAACCACCGATTACATAGCGCAAATCAGATCCGTGCTCCCCATTAGGGACGTCTATCTTGAGTTTTGAAATGTCTGAAAGGTCAAAGTCGGGTTGCTCGGCCAGGAAGGTCTGAAGCTGGCGCAAATGCCAATCGAGTGAATGGTCCGATTTACCGCCAAGGAAAGTAGCAATCCCCTCCCCTACCCAAAGATGTGGATCTTGCGGCACAAGGTGAAAAGTGTAGAGGTGTACAAGCTCGTGCGGGAAATAAGAAGAGTTATTGCCGGAGTAAATGGTGTTATTGCGCCAACTGGCAATCCCCCCCTTACCGGTCGGATTGTACATGCGGTTCATGTACTCATACCCCCATACATCCACGATATGGCGAGCGTTACTGGCAACGAAGTAGTCAAATTCCAGGGGCTCCACATCGAACAACTCGGCCATCTCTAGATTGAATTCTTGCATCTGTTCGGCTTCCGCCAATTGGAAATCATGAAAGGGGTACACATAGTAATTGATGCTCCCAACACGATGGTGCTCCAGCACTTGCTTGAAATACTCCGCACTACTGATGAGCAAAAAACGGCCATCAACTTCCTTGGCGTAAACCGCAGAAATCACATCCAAATGAACCTGCCCTGCCTCATCCACATGAGAGAAGGCAGAGGCCAGGCGCCAGTGGTCATTTTCTACCGTATGTACGCCGATGACTTTACACTGCATGGGATATCCACGCTTAGCCAAACTTGGGATATCAATAGCCCAAAAGTTCTCATCCGGCACCTTCATGTTAGCAAAGGACCAATAGGGTGATTCGGGATCCTGAAATTGGCCACTACTAATGTAATCCTGCCAGAGCTGGATGATCTGCCGCTCAGATTCACCGTCCGCATTGGTGACCTCCTCGTGTATGAAGAAATCAATACCGGAATCATCAGTAGCGGTTTGTGTCTCAGATTGTGCAACCACTTCACCGAGCAAGCAAAGAACGCATGCAAAGAGAAAGAAACGCTTCATAGTGATGTGCTTTTATTGTGGATTCTCAGCGGCTAGTACTTCTCCAACAAATCATCAAATAGGCCTCGCTTGGCCATCATCTTGCGTAGCCCTTGGCTCTCTTCCAATTTCTTGGAAAAATCCAGCCCGTGTTCAATGAGCAATTCCAGGTACTCCCTGGAAATAATGTCTCCATATAGATAAAGCTCATTGGGGTCCGCTCCATTGCGTACCAGCTGACTATTAACTTCATCCGAATAAGAAATCTGCAATATAGATCGGCTCCCTAAGGGCTTAACATCCTTCATATCCCAGCCGTTCTCAATCCAGCGGCGCACAATTTCGGCATTGCCTTTTTCCAAATGAACCCGGCGTGGACAGAAGTAACTTTCGATGGAGGCAGTGTGATTAAGAAATGACTGAAAGTTGCTGTACAGCAAGTGAGTTTGTCCTTGGGCACCCATCAAAAAGACCTCCTCCGTCTCGTGGTTCATGAGTAGTATTTGCTCCTCTGCGCAGCGTGCAAAAGGAAACAGCTTAGTATCAAGTTGATGGTCTTTGTGCAAATTGATCAATGCATCGACCATCTCCTCCACCTTGACCAGATTCTCGATTTTGCGCCAGTCTTCAAAGGCCACTTTGACATGGTCCATTCCGCTGATGTAATCCTGATGATTCATCCATTTCATGAACCACTTGTAACTACTAGGCAAAGTGTAACCTATGTTGGATTCCAGCTGTTGAAATTCTTCGGCAGCTACCTTTTCCTTGTTGCTTCGGTACGTATCGCACTGCCATTCTACCAGGTCCGGATGCAACTTCGGGCCACCATTAGGGCGAGGTACTTCCTGATATCCTTTGTTCAGCAAACCGTCAATTTGCTGGCACATACCAGTCAGCTTCATCTCTTGTTCTGTAAACGGCAGGCTAGCAAACTGCTCTTTGCCACCTTCGCGCAGATGGACCTTATAGTTGTAAATGGCAAACTCCACAAATGAGCCATCCATTTCCAAGTAGCGAAAGCGCGTACGGAAAGCCGGCAATGCATCCATACGTACCCGAGACTCCAACTCAAAAGGTGTCAATTCGCGCTTGATCGGACAGTTGTAATAGCTCGAATCATGGAGTTCCTTTTCCGTGACAAAATCACTCCAATTCAGATGATTCAAATTGAAGATGCGCCGTACTGAGTTCTCTTCCGTGGTGGTGCATACGCCTATTCGGTGTCCACCGCAGGCAATCCAGTTAGACGCCAACCAGATGAAGAAACGCTGGAATTTTTCGCGGTACAGCAAGCTCTCACGATGCTCCTCCAGGTAGACATCACAATCTTCCGGATAGTGAAGGTTATAAATGCCTTTGCCCGGAAAACTATCATAACTAGGAAAGAGCTTGTTTTCGTAATCCTCCTCCCCAATGATATCTTCGTGCTTATCGAGATACTGCACCGTAAAATCAAACTCCCAGGCTCCATGCCATAATTCGATTTTCCGCACAATGGTTTTGTCATTTCCTACCGCACGTACCAATAGTCCCTTCAGCGTCCCTGCCTTTTTCTTGTTTACTTCGGCGATGATCGCCTTGAAGGAGGTTTGCAGGGCTTCGGTACTAGCTTCCATCCACTGCTCCCAATGCGCTAAAAATGCTTTCTGATACGGTCCAAGTTCTTGCGTCTCCATCCTCGTCTATTATTGTTACTCTACTCTTTATTGCTTTCGCTTGAAAACGTAACCTTCCTTTACTGCTCCCCAAACTTGTTCTCCATCCGCATTCCAGCCCTGATCCCAGGAAACGACACCATCGTCACAGACGGTTACAATGGAGGTCGCATAGGAAGCACCTCTTAGTGTACTTAGACATTCGGCATCTTTGGTGGAGCCGCTAAAACAGCCTTCTTCGTTCTTTTTCAGATAAACCGCACAGCCTTCGCGCGCCATGAGAGAATCAGCCGTAATAGCAGAAAACAGATCCGGGGTTTCCCAGGCATGGATAAAACGTTCCGGTTGCGGTAGCTCATAGACCTTACTCTCATACATACCGCCACCAACATCAGACAACTGATATACGCGCTGACGGTAAGGGCGTTTGATATACTCCGTCACCGCTTGCTCTACATACAGCCACTTAGAGCCGCTCGCCTCTTCCCAAATCGGAAACATCACCAGGTTAATATTGAAGAAGGAGGTGTCCTGTACCGACTGCTCCTCGCTAGAGAAGGTGCCGCTCATGAGTTCGTACAAGCGGTCCATATCGGATGCCGCCTGATGCTGGCCAGTGGTATTTTTCGTAGTGTTGCAGGCACTGAAAAGGCAGCAACAGAAAAGGATGACGGGTAGGATTGATTTCATCATCATCGGGTGGTTTTGATTTGTGCACCCAAAATTAATGATAATCTGCTGCTGGTAGTAACTGCTTAAGTAGATGCTGGGATTTGTCTGTAGACTAAAAACCAGTCGCCCTAATCTTCACTCATGAAATAGATAAAAAACAGGCGACTCTTCTCTGCAACTACGATCCCCACATCGAAGGTTTGTTGAGTAAGCGAATTCCAGCTGAACCCACCAGAATTCGTCCAGGGATTGCCGAAGCAGTTGGTGTAGGCAAAACGAATGTGTTCCCACTTGATCTGCTTAAATAAATTCGATTCGACAGCCTCCACCTCGCCCGGCTCGAAGTAATTAGGTGAGTTATAGGCAATGTCATAGCGTAGCCCCTTGCTAATCATTCCCTGGGCCTCTTCCACTGTAATGGAGTTCCAGGAATCTCCCAACTGTTCTAGTTTATGTTCAGCACATATCTGATCAAGCAAGGAAAACACTTCTAGTTCGGAATCAATGGATTCTTCCCATTCGAATTTGTAGGCATGTCCCCAAACGCGGCTTCCTAAATCAATTTCATTAAAGCGATACATCCTTATCAAGGTAGCACAAAATGCTCAAACTCCTCACCATTGAACCGGAAGCCCCCAGCATTATGAGAGCCAAGCCAGATGCCACCTTCACGGTCTTTGTACATGGTATATAGGAGTACGTCTTTACCTTCATGGGTAATGGGATAGTGAAAGAGCTGCTCGCCATCGTAACGCCACATGCCATTGCTGTAGGTAAGCATCCAGAGGTCACCAGTGTTATCATCCGTTACGGCCGACATGAAATAGGGAAACTCCATGTGGTCTGGCCCAGCCGTCATGCCCTCCGTTTTTTCGTAGGCCCAGTGGCCAGGTTCATCTCCTGTCATATCCACCCAATAGAAGCGGTAGCGTGATTGAGAATTACTCAACCAGTAGTAGCCATCTTTATCCTGAATGATAGAACGTACAGCCGGCACCCGGCCATCGTCGAGGACGCTCAGTTCTTTTTCCTTGATCCACATGGCATCAGTGCCATCATAACGATACACACCAGCCATTAAGGTGCCAAACCACATGACGCCATCCTTATCCTGGTGTATGCTGTACACCCCGTACGGACTAAAACTAGGATTCTTTACATATTCAATACCCAAATCTTTCTCCAGATCGTATTCTGGCAAGGTCAGCAGATAAAGAGATGTTCCGTCGTAACGATAAACCGCATTGCCATTGCCATTCATACTGAACCAGAGATCATCCCGTTCCAATTTCCATTGATTCAGGGGCGAGGTGACAGGATAAAGGGTGGTGAAGCTTTTCCCATCAAACCGGCTAACTCCCGTTGGCGTATCAAAGTAGATGTTCCCAAACTTATCCTCCTGGATCCCTCTAATTTGGTTGTCCACTAAGCCATCGGCCGTTGTGTATTCTATCAATTTGCTACCATCGTGGAAGTACACGCCCTCCCCGTTGCCGCCAAACCAGTAATGCCCGCTGCGCTCCTGATAAATTGCCCAAACTTGGGTCGGGAGTTCGGTGACCTCTTTACCTAATAGGGTTTCAGTAGCAGGGTCTTGCTCGGTGGTCGGTTGTTGCTGTCCCTGGCAAGCGTAGCAGGTCAGTAGTCCAAAACAAAAAATCAAACTTCGGATAGAAAGGATCATGGGGTAATGATTAGTCTGACGTGAGGTGAAATAAAAATTAAGATGCAAGCAATTGATAATCAAGTTTACAAATCTCAAAAATTGGAATTGGCAAATTGGAGTTCGGAATTGGATACTTCCCATCTCCCACTTCCCCCTTTCCGCCTTCCGCCTTCCGAATTAAAAAATCTAGGAGGCTGTTGATCAATCACCTACGTTTTCAAGGATTAAAACCTTACGTTTAACCTGAAGGTCTCGGTAGTTTTTGTCTAGAAGCACTCAAAGGTTTTTCCATCATATCGGCATACACCTGAAAGACTCCCTTGCCAGATATTACCGTCACGATCTTCCATGACGCCAAAGTACATCCCCTCCTCTCTTCGGATAATGTTAGGTGTGGCAAAACCGAGGTCAAACATTAGGGCATCATAACGCGTTAGCGCCCAGCCCATCTTGTTGTCAGGCGACTCTGCACTGGTCCAGATATTGCCCATACGGTCTTCATGGATGTAACCGACAAAGGGTTCGGCGTGTCGGATAAATGCACCCGTTGCCGCAAAGGAAGTGCCCGCTCCATTCCAAGTGCCTTTATACCGCCACATCCCTCCGTTACCACCAAACCACATATTGCCCTTCTGGTCTTTGATGATGCAGCGAATATTACCAAACCCATAACCTTCAGGCCCGACGAGTTTTGTAAAGGTCTTTCCATCATAAACACAAGCCATGCCGCGCGTACCAATCCAGTAGTTGCCATTATCATCCTGCACAATGGAATTGATATCATTACTTAGGAGTCCTTCTTCTGTAGTGAGGTTTCGGAAAGAAACGCCATCAAACACACTGATCCCTCCCATGGTACCTATCCACACCTGGCCCTGATCGTTTTCATAAAAGCAACCGATACTATCGTCTGCCAGGCCATCCTCTTCTTTGGTATAGTTGGTAAAATTAGTGCCGTCATAACGATACACGCCACCACCAATAGTACCGAACCAGAGATCACCATTACTAGCTTCCAGCATGGAAAAAACGTGATACTTTCGCAGGCTGTCTTGGTTAGTGTGGTTGGTAAACAGCTCTCCATCATAGCTCATAATGCCTTCCCACGTAGCCAACCAGATGGTACCGTTGCGGTCTTGCATGATGTTACGCGTAATGCTCTGCGGGCCCAAGGGACCTTTGATCACTGGCGAGACTACAAAGTAGGGATCATGGTCTTCGCCTTCGGCAACTGGTTTCTCCTGGGCGGGCGCTTCTTGTTCCGTCACTTCTACTTCTACACGTTCTCCCTGACGTGGCTCTGTCCTTACTTGTCCATTGCAAGAGTAGACACCAAAGCAGGCAGACAACAGAAGCGTCATAAGTCTAAGACTATTCATTATCTCGTTTTTTTCAAAGGTACTCCGAGGGCTTTCGCAAGCGTATTCATAAATGTAAAATAGTGTAAAAGGCTGTGTAAATATTACCCGCAACCAAGAGTCCAGACAATTGTTGTTTTTTGCGTATCATCACAGCACATTGAAATACACTTGCTTATGAAGTGGTTGAAGGTTTCTCGACTGGCTTATTTTCAAGTCATTGATCCTGAATACTTCAGCTATTCTTCGTCCCGGACCTTCCAGGTACGAAACTCAGAATAAGCTTTGTCTTCAAAATCAAGCACTCACAACTAATCTCAGTCCAAAACCTACAACCACTTCTATGAGCCACGAAAGAGAATTTGACATCATCATCTGGGGAGCCTCTGGTTTCACCGGTCGTTTGGTAGTGGAGTATATCTTCAAAACCTACGGCAACACGCCTGATCTTAAATGGGCGATGGGTGGTCGCAACCAGGCTAAGCTGGAACAGGTGCGGGCTGAAATGGCCGATGACTCCTTGCCGATAGTCATTGCTGACAGCCAAGATGATGCCAGTCTGAGCGCGATGGTGAAGCGTGCCAAAGTTATCTGTACCACTGTAGGCCCTTACGCCAAATATGGCTCAAAGCTGGTAGCTGCCTGTGTAGCGGAACAAACCGATTACTGCGATCTCACCGGTGAGGTCCAGTGGATGCGACGCATGATTGATCAACACCATAAAGCAGCCAAAGCGAATGGCACCAAGATTGTTCATACCTGTGGCTTTGACTCTATCCCCTCCGATCTTGGAGTTTACTACGTACAGCAGCAGGCACAGCAGCAAAGTGGCCAGCGTGCGCAACGGATCAATATGCGGGTAGCCGCGATGAAGGGTGGCGTTAGTGGTGGCACCTATGCTTCGTTGAGCAACGTCATGGAAGAAGCCATGCAGGATCGAAACATCTACAAAACGCTCACCAACCCTTATGGTCTCAACCCTGCGGGTGAAGATAGTGGGCCGGATAAACGAGACCTACAAGCAGTGGTCTACGACAAGGCGTCCAGAAGTTGGATCTTCCCATTCGTCATGGCAGGTATCAATACAAAAGTTGTTCGCCGAAGTAATGCGCTGGCTGGCTATCCATACGGAAAAGACTTCCGCTACGAGGAGGCGATGATGGCTGGCGATGGATTCGGTGGGCGCATGAAAGCCTATGGTGCGGCTATACCATTGGGCTTGATGGTCTCTGCAAAACCAGGCTCTCTACTCAAGAGAATCTTCGATTGGCTATTGCCAAGTCCCGGAGAAGGACCAAACAAGGCCGATCGAGAGGCTGGCTTCTACAAGTTTAAGCTCTTTACGACGCTGGAAGATGGCTCCACTGCCATGGGCATCGTCACCGGTGATAAGGACCCAGGCTATGGATCCACTTCGAAGATGCTGGCCGAGAGTGCTATTTGTCTGGCCAAAGATGAGCTCAGTTCGGAAGGCGGTGTGCTCACGCCGGCTGTAGCGATGGGCGATGCTTTGTTGAATCGATTGGTACAGAATGCAGGACTGACCTTTGACTATCAGGTAAAGTAAGAACCACTGGTAGGTCCTTGAGGATAATAAGGCCCAGTAGAACATAGGTGAGAACAGTAGTTCAAATTTTCGAAAGTACGTACCTTTATAGGTATGCGAATTCACCCCAGAAAACAAATCACCGGCTGGTTCCGTACGGCCGGCATCTTGCCTCTTCTCTTTTGTTGTACAGCGATATTGTCAGCACAACAAGAACAGTATCTGGATTCTTGCTGGATAGCGCTGGAGACGACCTTCACAACGGACAAACATGCACCCGAACTTTGGTCGCAATTACAAGCACTGGAGGAAGCCAGTCAGCCTGCCTTTTTCGAAGATTTCCTGGAGCGCGCCATTCCTTTTGTTACGCGCTGCTATGAATCCGAATTGTACTCGGAGTCCATTAGTTATTTCAAACACTTGGATACCGTACTCGATGTACCAGAGGTAGCAGAAGAGATAGCCATTTATCGCTGCGATGTTCTCTTTCACCTAGGACGCATTTATTCACTTACGCAGGAGGCAGAACTAGCACAGACTTACACAGAGGCTAGTATCGAGTGTTCAGAAGAACACGGACGCAATTCGATTTCAGGGTATAATTTGCTCGGCCTTATATCTGAAGATCTTGACAACTGGGAAGATGCTAAGTCTTACTACAACTTGGCTTTAGCAAAGCTTATTACCGAGTCCGATACCGAGGGCGAAAACGAAAGAGAAATACGGAAAAACCTAGGTAATACTTTCTTCGAATTGGGCTTGTACAAACAGGCACAGGCAGCGTACGAAACCGCGCTGGAATTAAGTATCCAAAACAACGGCCCCGATCATTACACGGTGGCACTAGCCTTGATTGATCTCGCTTCGTGTGAAGATCGACTTGGCCTGCTGAAAGCAGCACAGCAGCACTACGAAGAAGCATTGCGCATCATACAACTCCAGGAAGATCTGGAGCCTATGGCAATGGCCGACTTGTACTCAAAAATGGGTGTTATCATCTGGAAGAATGGTGGTTATGCAGAAGCAATCCGCTACTATGGGCAAGCGCAAAGCATCTACGAGCAGCAACCCGAGCTGCCGCTGGCCAAGCTCGCCTCCGTCTACACCAATATGGCCAAGGTTTTCACCTCTAAAAAAGACTTTGATCAGGCGCTGCACTTTCACCAACAATCACTGGCACTCAATGAGCAAGCCGACAATGCCTACGGCATCGCTGAGAATTACTCAGACCTGGGCTTAGTAGCCAGTAAAATGGAAGACTGGCCATTGGCAAAATCTTACTTTGAACAAGCGCTGGCTCAGCGAACGGAGGCCACCGACTTCAGGAGTGACATGGCTACCGACCACATCAATCTAGCCAATGCATATCTGGCCTTGAAAGATTTCTTTCCAGCCATGACACATGCCGAAGTTGCTGCTGCTATGCAACGCGCAATACTGGGCAAACGCAATCCGCAACGGGCTTACACACTAATTACGAAAGCACGTATTGCTCAGGCACGAGACAGGATTGATCGAGCCTTAGATCTGGCCCATAAATCGCTGATCGCGAATCACGAGACGTTTAAGGAAAACAAGCAGTCTCTTTTGCCAAGTTTGGAGGGCTATTTTCGATACGATTATATGCTAGAGTCGCTGCTACTGAAGGCAGAATTATTGAAGGCCAGTGCGGTAAAGTACGACCGCCCGGAAGACTTAGACCTCGCGCAAGTTCAATATCGCCACGCATTAGATTTGCTAGATAAAGTCCGCCGTGAGCTCACCAGTCGGGAAGATCAGATCACGCTGGTAGAGAACGTTCACCGTACGGTAGCAGCGGCAATGGATGGTTACCTCACGCTTTATGAACAGACGGGAGAACTGAGCTGGCTGACGGAGGCCTTCTACTGCTCCGAGAAAAGCAAGGCTAGCGTTTTGCAGGCAGCTATCATTGCCAACGAGGCGCAGTATTTTTCGGGTATTCCACCTGAACTTCCGGAACAGGAGGCGCAGCTACAAGCAGATATCGGCTATTATAAACGCCAAATGGCAACGGCCCCTGACAGCCTGCAACGGCGAGAAATGCGTGCTAAGCTTTTCGCTAGTCAAGAGGCCTACAATCAGCTACTCGACAATTATCGCGAACAGTACCCAGAGTACTATGAGCTACGACATCAACAAGAGCTCCCGACCCTCAGCGAAGTGCAACAGGCCTTGCAGCCTGACCAAACGATCTTGAGCTATTTCACTACGGAAACAAGCGTCTATCGCTTTGAAATCAGTCAATCAAAAGTTGTCTTGACTACATCGCCTTTGCCAGCCCGCTTCGCCCGTGACATTCGAGGCTTAAACAAAGGCATTATCCACCAGTTGGATGAAGTATATCTCAAGAAAGCGCAGCAGCTCGGAGAGCTTCTACTTCCCACCAGGCAAGCGGAGGAGCAAGAAGAACTCATTATCGTACCTGACGGAATCCTACTCCGCGTTCCCTTTGAGGTATTGCTGACGGACACTGTGGACATTGCTGCGCCCAATTACCAAACACTTCCTTATCTGATTCAAGATTACCAGTTGCAGTATTCGCCTTCGGTTTCCCTCTTCCATCAGGCCCAGACGGATACCTTGAGTAAATCTGAGCAGAGCACCAATGGCCTTTTGGCCTACGCACCTGTTTTCCCCGGAAGTAGTGCTATTCAGGCAGCTACCCGTGGAACGCCCTTTGCGGGAGAAAGAATCACGCCATTACCAGAAACAGAACGTGAGGTGAGCCAATTGGCTAACCTGTTCGAAGAGAACGACCGCCAAACCCAAACCTCCTTGCACCAATCAGCAAGTGAACATTCCTTGAAAGAAAGTGACCTCGGGCAGTATCGTTTTTTACACGTAGCAACGCATGGATTTGTGAATGAAGCAGAACCGGACCTTTCTGGCCTCTTGCTCTATCCTGACAGTACTGCTGGGGAGGATGGCTTGCTAGCCGTAGGAGAAGTGTACAACTTGCGCTTGAACACGGACTTGGTCACTCTTTCGGCTTGTGAAACGGGTATTGGACAAATAGCGAATGGCGAAGGGGTATTGGGTTTTACGCGTGCCTTTCTTTATGCCGGGGCAGAACGGGTACTGGTATCCCTATGGCAGGTGCAGGATGCGGCTACAGCAGAGTTAATGTTAGCCTTCTATGAACGTGTTTTGCAAACCTCCGCACCCGATTATAGTAGCCAGCTACAACAAGCCAAAATGCAACTTATTGAATCGGGTAGCTATAGTCATCCCTACTACTGGTCGCCTTTTGTGTTGATTCGGGGGTAGGTACCTTGTTAGGGTATTCACTATCAAAGGGGAAGAAATATTCCTATCATACCCCATCATCCAACAAAGTGGAATCTTGTCCTTCGACTGCTTGCTTTGGGAAGACAACACGATAGAACAACAGGAACACCAATACTGCATATAACGAAATCGCACGAGCAGGTGTCAGGAACGCTACCAGTGCCACCCAAAAACCAGCCCGCAATGGAAAGGGATTGACTCCTGACATATACATGTGGTGCGCCCAAAAGCAGAAAGCCAAAGCTAGCGTAAGAAAAATGAGTGCAAGGAATCTAGTCATGAAGGTTGAAGCCTAATCTGTGGCTGGTTGGATAATTTCACGAATGGTCGCCCAACCCGTTGGACTATCTGCGTAGCGCACATACGTGACCATTGTTCTACCACTAAAAATAAAGGACTCACCGCCTTCTTTCGGTGTCCCTTTGATAGAAAACTTGGTCTGCTCAATCACCAAATCCTTTTGGATGAGCATGTTTTCCACCTCATTTTCGATGAATTCCAGCGAATAAGCACTTAGAGTTTCTTCCAATCCCTGCATCACCGCTTCCCGCCCCTCCTTGACGTCCTGGTAAGCCAGTGCTTTGATCACCTCAGGGTGATGAAGCGATTCTATCTTTTCCAGATCGCCGGTGGAGAAAGCATCACGAATCATTTGGCCATTGTCCAATATTTGCTGTCGGATAACTTCCTCTTCGATGTCTGTTAGACAGGCACTAAGGAACAAGCCTGAGAAAAGCAGGAACACAACATAAATGGGCTTTATCATAAGAAAACTACTTCGGTAAAAAAGTCGACGTATTTGGCTACACACCTAGTACGATGTCTGCTAAAGATACAAGCTCCACGTTTAGCGGGCCTTACCTATCGCCACAGCCTAAAGGCTGCAGAACGAGGTAACCGTAATCAAGCTACCTGGCAATAATCTTATGGGTGGAATGCAATTGCTCTGCGTGGATCAACTTCAAGAAATACAAACCAGCGGGTACATCCAAATCCAGCCGATTCTTAAACGGCCCACTAGACATTACCCTACCTAGTTCATCAATGATCTCATACTGATCTACTTCCGCCTTCGTTTGCACCAGCACATAGTTCGTGAATGGGTTGGGGCCAATGGATACTTCTGCCTCTACAGGTGTTTCGACGATGCTTGTACTCAAATCTGCCAGGCCCGTATAGCCACTACCAAAAACACCGCCACCAATCAATAACTGTCCATTTTCAAGCGGGCATATGGCCTCAATATCCGTCTGCGCGACACCTCCCATAAAGGTATTGACGGTACTTCCATCAAAACTCACGATACCGCCACATGCTTCGGTACTATTATCGGAGTAGGTGATCTCTTTCAGTCCCCCTCCCATATACAGGACGTCTTCGATATTTTTCAGCGTATGCACGAAGGTGAAATCGTTGACTGAGGATTGGGTGAAGCCAAAATCAAGAGCGGCCCAACTGGTTCCATCCCATCTGGCTATACGATTTAGGGATGTTCCATCACTTACAGTGAAGCTTCCACCTACGATGATTTCTCCGTTGAAAACAACCATGCTGTAGACCGTATTATCAAAACCAGCTCCCAGGTTGGTCCATTCCGTTCCGTCCCATTTAGCTATGCCGTTCACTTCTACGCCACCGGCATTTCTGAAATTACCAGCAACGTACAAGTCGCCATCATGCACCATCAGCTGATGCGGAAACAGGACCGGAGCAGTCCCCTGGATATTGCCACTTAGGCCTGTGCCCAATGCACTCCAGGTAGTACCGTCCCATTGCATGATGCCTTGAATGGACTCCTCTCCTACCCGATCAAATTCGCCACAGGCAATGATCTTTCCGTCATACTCAATGATGTCGTAGATGTTGGGTAATTGAGAAAATCCGCTTGCGGTAGTCAGGTACACACCTTGCCCCACTTTTTGGAGCATTCCATCATCATAGACGTAGACCCAATTCGAGTCAATGCTCTCTTCGTACCTGGCGATGTAGAGTTTATCATTGATGACTCGCAGGGAATGCCCCGGGTCTGAGAGGCTAATAGTTGCAGGCCGCCATTGGTCTATTTCCCATCGGGCGATGTAGGCAGCAGACTCTCCGCAGATGGTACTAAAGAATCCAGTAGCGTAAAGGGTGTCGTTGAAGAACTGGCAATCAACGATGGTGCCATTAGTAGGTGTGGATTCACACAATTCTTGAAAAGGCTGTCCGTGTAAGCTTTGAGCTATCAACAGACAGAAAAGCAGTCGGGTGATTACGTTCATTTTTCTCGTTATCGGGTGATTGAATACGGGTAACAGTCAGTGCCAAAAGGTACACTGCTATCCGTAAGCCCCGGGCTACGAGTACGTGAATGCGCCCGATGAGTTAGTGATCAGTCTGATCCAACCTGGAAATTGAAATATAGATTTCACTCTACTGAGCTCACTGTGCCGGTTTAGACAGTACAATCAATTATGGACCATCAAATACCTATTTGTAGATATGCGCCAGCAGTTTTGTTCCCGAGAGTGGTTTACTTCGGTTGCGAGCAACGTAGTCTTGATAATCTTCACTGAGTAAGAAGCTCTCCAGATCAAAACTGTACCGGGCTTTTCCCGTTTCCGACATACTTCCGGCAACCGATGCATCTAGCTTGTAGACAATCATACCAATATCCTGAAACGCAAAAGATGGAGCTTTGTCTCCAAGGTTATTGTAGCTCAGATAGAGCCAATCGATATTGGCGTGTACCGCCGAACCAATCTTATGCTTTCTGATGACTGGCAATTTCGGCCCACCGCGAACTGGAACCTGGCCGAGGCCAAAATCAGCAAGATTTACGTGATCAGTGTGGTAGAAGTGTTTAAAGTCAATGTACGGATATCCATCTTCTGAAACCGACAGGTCGGTAACCACTCCTTCTGCCAACTTCTCGTATTGATAAATGGTGTTGAGCTCCTCCAATTCGTAGTGAAAACTGGGTGAATCCACCGGCGTATTGCGAACCAGAGACAAGGCTTTATAAATGATATAGCGGTATCCCTCCGGTTCTTCTAAGTTCATGTAAAGCGTATAATCTAAATCCATGCGGGCCCATTTCTTCACCCCTTCAATTGGCTGGTCATTCTGGATAGCCAAGTGATTTTCCTCAAGGATAAGCTTGTCGTTATCACAAGTCCAGAGCGATAAACCGGCCAATAAGAAAATAAGGATGGGGAGAGGGTTTTGAGGTGTAATTGTAGATTTCATTAGATCAGGAGTTAGCGGGTTAGTTTGGAAAGACTACTAAATCTAACCATTCTACCACGCCCCACCTGACTTCCCGCCCGCGCTTAACAAAAGATTAAGTGGAGAAAAACGGAAGTGTTAAGATCTTTTAGAAAATCAGTACTTGGATTAACCTTCATCCAATGTCATTGGATCCTTTCCAGCATCCAGCAATTCCTTTTCTTTTTGGAAGTCTTCCAGGCCACCTCGATGACCAGGTACTGCTAACTGGCCTCTGGTCTGGTCCTGCACAGAAACGATAATGTATACCTCCTGTCCTATATTCAATGTAATTCCAGACATGGCCAAGCGGCTTGAAACACTCATCCTAATTTCCTGCTGATTGATCACATCTCGCAGCCGGTAGTAGGTTGGGGAAATTTGCTCAATGACCTTTCCTTTTCGCAGACTCAGCCCTTTGCGGTCTCCTCTCATCTCTTTGTACCTAGGCTTCTACTTTCTGAAACACCACCTCGTTGGCAGGATTCTGAAAACGCGTATACAGGCGATAAATAATGAATAGTGAAATGAGAGAACCAATAATGATCACTCCGGTCTGACCAACGGTATCAACGATCAGTTTCAAAATTGCGCCCCGGCTCTGGCTCTTTCTAGAACTACCCTCGGTAAGCTCAGCCGTATCCTCTACCATAGCTATTGCGTATGTACCACCAATAGCAACAATCAGGTAAAATAGATTAGTCAATAGTGGTTTCCACTGGCGTTCTTGCTCTTGGCTGCGCGTCATGCCCAGCTTCTCACCCAAGTAAGCTCCGAACTCATTAGAGAAGTCCTTATCCTCAAACTTGATGTTCAGTTTCTTCAGTTTGCCCTTTTCATCCTCGTAGCGCAGCTTGACACTTTCGGTAGCTTCGTTAAAAGACACCTCCGTGATAGAAGACAGCGGGTAGGCATAAGCGGCTTTCATGATGCCGGTTTTATTGATGCCGTTTTCAAAGGTGCCGAAATCACTTTCCTTGTTGGTACTCAACCAAAGCTCATCACCTTTGATGGCTAAGGATTTGTAAAAGGTGCTTTCGATGGCGATGATTTGATTTTCCATATTGTCTTGTCGTTATTTTAGGTGTATTGTTCGAGTATCTTAAAGGTAACCATTTTGGCGGCCTACCTTTTCAATCCGGCAGTTCTGTCCCCGAGCTATCGATATATAACTCTTTACCAGCCATGCTACGAACCTTACACCTTCCATCTCTAAAATGGTTTGTGATGCCTCCTAACTCTGGATGATTGAATTCAGCACGGTAGCGATGTGGAATAACCAAAGTGCCCGTAGTATCAATGAATCCAAGTTTACCATCCAGAATTACTGGCGCTAGACCCTCCGAAAACCGATTTACTTGAATAGTACCATCGTATACCTGGGGAGTAATCTCTTCTCCTTTTGTATTTAAGAAGCCGAATGTTTGTCCATTTTGGGAAGCCCAAATATACTCTTGCCCAGCAGGTCTACCGTATTAGTAGAAAGCGCTACACCTTTTGCCATTCCGGACTAGATAATATCTCCCTTCCTCGCGTACCCAAAAGGATGAAGAATCGTGCATAAGGCGTATGTCCTCATAATGTATATCCAGTACTTTCTTGCCTTTCGTATCAAGCAACCCCATTTTTTCTCCATTAGAAATGCCAAGGTGGAGCGAGGAGTTTTCAACAGGAAAATAGATAACTCCTCCATCTCGCCTTATCTCTTCCCCCTCAACATTTCTCATTACAAAATCAGTATTCTTATCATGATAGAAGTATACGTGGTCGTTGATCATCCTTGGTTTATCCGCAAAATAACGCTGCGGTATTCGAACTAACTCCTTTCCATCACTATCAAGTAGTACAAATTCATCCTCCACAGAAACCCAGCGAATTTTTCCAACTAAGGCAGTATCAACAGGAACGTTGGTATCAGTCTCAGATACTGAGCTATCCGCTTGCTGGGATTGTTGGTGATTAGAAGAACAGGATATGATCGAAGCAAGGAATAGAAAAAACACAAATCTGGGGATACTCAAATTGTACCCATGAAGGTTCTTGGAGCGCATAGTAAGGCAGTTCGTGTCACCAAAAGTTAAATGCAAGAGCTCTTAGCTCTATAAAACTAACGCAATTAGGACTAGAGGTAACATAAAAGAACAGCACACCGTCCACAGTAAAATGGATCGATGTGCTGTCGTTTATCTATTCTGATAAAATCGGCCTGGCAGGCTAGGCGGTACGATGCAGCTTCTCGCTGTCCCATTTAGAGGTTTTCACCGCCGCTTCGTAGGTTGTCTGTAGGAAATCGTGCAAAACCTGCTCTGGGTTATCCGCTTGCTGGACATCTTCGTATTTCAAGAAGAACTCTCCCATCTCTGGGCTGTAAAAGGCCGTTTCCGGTAACACCTTCTGCTCCCCAAAAGCGGGGTCACTTGGATAGGCATAGGCGTAGAAAACAGGCGTCGGAAAATCCTTTGAGCCTGGCCAAAAGCCGGCACTGCTCACCTCTTGCGAGTAAGCCTCCTGCATGACCTCCAATGGCATATTGGGCATACCTCC
>CAJXOS010000074.1 GCA_913057725.1 uncultured Lewinella sp. | reverse complement strand
CGCTCCAAAGCGTCCCCCGACGCGACGGAACCACCAAACCATCAAACCATGTCCATCCTCCAACCCATCCTACACTACGGCGGCCATTTTCTCCTTCCAGGACTAGTGGCGTGGTTGCTCTTCCGTAAAGACTGGAAAAGAGCCTGGTGGATTATGATTGCTACGATGTTGGTGGATTTAGATCACTTACTAGCGGATCCGCTCTTTGATCCTAATCGCTGTAGTATTGGTTTTCACCCCTTACATACCCATTATGCGATAGCGGTTTATGTAGTTATGTTGGCATTCCCACGCTTGCGTATTGTTGCTGTGGGTTTACTCCTGCATATGCTTACCGACTGGCAAGATTGCTGGTGGATGGAGTATCTACGCGCTAATTAGTTCCTGCAGAACATTGAATGTAGTACCTTTGTTATTGGACAAAGATTACCGTAAACTTTCAACATCGGCTAAGCCGTACTATCATGCTTGACGATACCCGCCCATTGACGGACTGGTTGCCCATCACCAAGAAAGAAGTGGAGATGCGAGGTTGGGATGAACTTGATGTCATTCTGATCTCTGGCGATAGCTATGTCGATCACCCTGCCTTCGGTACTGCGGTTATTGGCCGCATCATGGAAAGTGAAGGCCTGCGCGTTGGGGTTATCCCTCAACCTAACTGGCGAGATGACCTTCGCGATTTCAAGAAGTTTGGTCGCCCCCGTCTATTCTTTGGCGTTACCTCGGGCTGTATGGATTCGATGGTGAATCATTACACAGCTGCTAAGCGTCGCCGGTCTACGGATGCCTACACTGCTGGTGGAGCCTCTGGTTTTCGTCCGGATTATGCTACGGTAGTTTACACCCAAAAGCTTAAGGAACTCTATCCTGATGTACCGGTGCTCATTGGTGGTATTGAGGCCTCCCTACGGCGAGTCACGCACTACGACTACTGGAAAGATGAGCTCTTCCCGAACATCCTCTCGATGAGTGGTGCTGACTTACTTGTCTATGGAATGGGGGAGCAACCGCTTCGCGAAATCATCCGCTTGGTGGTTAAAGGCGTTCCTTTCGAACGTCTTCGGACAATTCCTCAAACCGCCTTTTTGCAGGAGCGGGATCAACCACCGCCAAAGAATAAGAATTGGGAAACGCTGGAGTTAAGTTCGCACGAAAAGTGCATGCGGGATAAACGTTCCTTTGCCGCTAACTTCAAGCATATTGAGCAAGAGTCCAATAAGGTCCGTGCGCGCCGGTTGACTCAGAAAGTTCATGATGATCTCTTGGTCATCAATCCGCCGTATCCGCCAATGGAGGAACAGGAGATTGATGCTTCTTTCGACTTGCCATATACGCGGTTGCCGCACCCTAAGTATAAAAAGCGCGGTACACCTCCTGCATATGAGATGATTCGGTTCTCTGTCAATATGCACCGTGGGTGTTTTGGTGGTTGTAGTTTCTGTACTATTTCTGCGCACCAGGGTAAGTTTATCGCTAGTCGCTCTGAGGAGTCGATCATGAAGGAAGTGGAGCAGGTGACCCAGATGCCAGATTTCAAAGGTTACATCAGTGATCTTGGCGGCCCTTCGGCCAATATGTACAAAATGAAGGGAAAGGTTCAGGAAATCTGTGATCGCTGTGTGGCGCCTTCTTGCATCCACCCTGTGGTTTGTAGCAACTTGGATACGAGCCACAAGCCGATGACGGAGCTCTACCGGAAAGTTGATGCTCACCCAGAGGTAAAGAAGGCTTTTGTTGGAAGTGGTATCCGTTACGATCTATTGGTAGATGACTACAACAAGAAGAACGACGGCAGCTTAGATGAGTATCTAGAGCAGGTGGTTACCTGTCATATTAGTGGCCGCCTCAAGGTTGCTCCAGAGCATACCAGTGACGCTACATTGCGCATGATGCGTAAGCCGTCCTTTAAGCATTTCCATGCCTTCAAGAAGAAGTATGATGCTATCAATAAGAAGCATGGATTAAACCAACCGCTGATCCCTTATTTCATCTCCAGTCACCCTGGGTCCACTGCGGAGGAGATGGCCAATCTAGCTGGTGAAACAAAGGATATGGGCTTTCGCCTGGAACAAGTTCAGGATTTTACGCCTACACCGATGACGGTGGCAACTGTGGCGTACTATACTGGTTTACATCCTTACACGCTACGTCCAGTTTATACTGCTCGCACAGCTAAGGAAAAGAAGCAGCAGCATATGTTCTTCTTCTGGCATAAGCGCGAGAACTACCAGCAAATCAAAGACAAGCTTACCTCCCTCGGCCGAGAAGATCTCATTGAGAAATTGCTGGAGGACAAAAAGCGTCATGCTAAGCGCGAGACTATAAAAGGTCGTGTGCAATCTCGGAGAAAGGGCAAACCCGCTCGTAAAAAACGCAGGAAGTAAAGGCTAAATTAAGGTTGAAATCGCAGTTGTCTGGTGAGCGTTCACCGCTCACCAACTAATTCAACTAACCCAACCAACTCAACTAACCAACCATCAAACCTTCAAACCAAAAACCTACTTCACCGCCTCGTACATCATTTCTGCCTCTTCTTGCGTGAAGAGCTGGTTCATGCCGGTTTGGAAGTTCAGTTCTAAGTCACCTTGTAATTTGACGAATCGAAAGCCGTAGGTAGCTGTGCTGTCAATGACAGATTGATAGATGAATCCCGCTACCTCTTCTTTAACTACTCGACTGAAGTAGCGACTGTCTTGCACGATTTGCAGTTGGTCATTCTTTAGCCGGGCAATATCATTGGTAATAGCTGGACTGTAGAATAGCTGGATGTGATAATCCTCTCCGCCTTGAATCGTAAGGTCCTTTAATAAGACAGACTGGAGGTTGCCAGTTTGCACCTTGGCATCCGGTGGAGCCATAATAGATACGGGAACGCCATGTGGAAGAAGGTCCAAGGGTTGCCAGCCTTTTTCATGCCCATCGGGTGTACATGAGGAGCTGAGAACAAGGAATACAAAGGCGTATAACAGGGTGTAGGGATGACTAGTCTTCTGGTACATCATTGTTTACTTTTGGACAGGGGTCGCCAGTTCAGTAACGGGTAATTCTGTTCTATTTGGCAAGAAAAGACAATTCGAGCAAAACGCCAACAAAAAATTTTAAGAAGCAGGAAAAAAGTGTATTAATGTCTTAAATCCTTTACTTTTGCTTGCGAATTCTAACGAAGCCAGTTGCTGACCATGATTCAGAGTCTTCATATCAAGAACTATGCTTTGATCGATGCCTTGGATATTCATTTCCCCAATGGCCTGACGATCATAACTGGGGAGACCGGTGCCGGTAAGTCCATCATATTGGGTGCACTAGGACTGATTATGGGAGATAGAGCAGACACCAAAGCGCTATATGATCCCAGCACCAAGTGTGTTATTGAGGGGCGCTTTCAAGTAGGCAATTACGGTCTGCAGGCATTTTTTGAAGAAAATGATCTCGACTACGAGAAGGAATTGATCATCCGTAGGGAAATTACACCGAGCGGTAAATCAAGAGCCTTTGTCAATGACACTCCGGCTAATCTTAAGGTGCTCCAGCAAATCAGTGCGGTCTTAGTCGATCTACATCAGCAGTTTGATACCCTGGATATTCATCAGATGGGCTTTCAGATCCGACTTCTGGATGCCCTGGCAGGGAATCAGGAACGCTTGGCCAAGTACCAATCTAAGTTCCGGGCGTATACTCGCGATCGGCAACAATTAGAGCGTCTGCGTCAGCAGAATGCTACTGCTCAGCAAGAGTTAGATTTTAAACGTTTCCAGCTCTCTGAATTGGAGGAGGCAATGCTCTTACCCGATGAGCAAGAGTCATTGGAAAGAGAATTTTCTAGCCTGAGCCATGCAGAAGATACCAAGCGGACCACTGCTGAGGCTTACCAGTTTTTGTGTGAAAGCGAGCAGTCGATCATTGATCAACTACAAACCTTAACTCAGTCTTTACAGGGAGCAGCTAAGGTTGATCCTAAGGTGGAAGAACTACAGCAACGCCTACTTGGCTTGACCGAAGAATTGAACGATTTAGGTAACGCCATGGAGCGTCATGCGGAGGCTACGGACTTCGATCCTGAGCGAATTCAGGAATTGCAAGGGCGTTTGGATCAGTTGTATCGCCTGCAGAAGAAACATCAAGTTAGCAGCAACCGCGAGTTGCTTGATATTCAAGAGCGCTTACAAAGCGAGGTAAGTGCCGTTGAAAATATCGATGAAGAAATAGAGCGCCTTCTACAAGCGGTAGAAAAAGCAGAGTCTAAGCTTCGTGAAAAAGCGGAATCGATTAGTAAGAATCGTCGTCGAGTAGCACCTGACTTTGCAAAACGAGTAGCTGCTACACTAGCAGACTTGGCCATGCCGGCCGCAATGCTAGAAGTGGATTTTCAACCACTGGGACAATTGACGCTGACGGGCTTGGATGAAGTACAGTTTCTTTTCTCCGCTAACCGTGGCAGTGCACCAAAACCTATCAAGAATGTAGCCTCCGGTGGTGAGCTTTCTCGCTTAACGCTGGTGACCAAGTCGCTAGTGGCCAACGCCATGGCCCTGCCAACACTCATATTCGATGAGATCGACTCCGGCGTTTCTGGTGATGTAGCTTTAAAGATGGGGCATATATTACAGAAACTGTCTTCGCATCACCAGGTGGTAGTTATTACTCACTCCCCACAAGTTGCGGCGCAGGCAGATGAGCATCTTTTTGTCTACAAGAAAGATGAAGGCAACCGTACTACTACCAAGGTGCGAGTACTGCAAAAAGACGAACGTATTCGTGCCATTGCAACTATGCTCAGCCAAAATCCACCGAGTGATTCCGCCTTGGAAAATGCCCGGGAATTAATTGGTGCATAAATTAATCTTCTCTACCCAGCCTGATCTCACGGAGAACTTTTTGCTTATACCTATCTTTGGCCGACTTTTCTGGTACCGTTAAGGCAAAATGAAGCGAGCGGCAGAATGTTAAGTATCAAAGATGATTATTGGCAACCCAAGCATAGGCGCCAAGCGCGCATTCCTAGTTTCCCTGGCAGTACTGTCAGTAACGTTCCTGTTGGCGCAGCGACCTAGCTCTACTTTCCCCGAGAATGTTGGCAGTGGCAACCGTGGTTCGGGCCGCTCTGGAGGCGGAGAACAAACGGAAGTACCACCAGATACCTTCGGGATATTCCTTTTTCAAGTAGATAACCCCAACGAAGAGGTTGCTTATTCTGATTCTCTGCTAAATACCTTTCACCAGTATGATCCAACTCGGCTTTTGCCGAATGATTATGCCAACTTAGGCGTAGTGGGTTCCGCTCATCAACCCTTGGTATATGAGGGTCGAGATCGAGGGGGCTTCTCTTTGGGCTGGCATCAGTATGACCTTTATTATATGGATGGGCGTCGCATGCCCTATTATCGCTTAGAGCGTCCCTACACTGACCTCTTCTTTACGCAAGGAGGGGAGCAACGTGATAATATCATATCCGCAAAGTTTAGTCGAAACTTCGCCAACGGTCTTAATTATTCCCTCGATTACCGTGCTATTACCCAAGAGGCCCAGGATATTCAATATCCGAATCAGCGAAATCAGACCAGGGCCTTGGCAAATGGGCTGTGGTACCATAGTTCGAATGGGCGTTACGATGGCTTCCTCAGCTATTCGGCCAATACGACAAATACCGAAGATAATGGTGGTGTACTCACCTTGCCGGAGTCAGGTGGGGAGTTTACTACGCCGCAGCAGGCTACGGTTTTCCTCAGTGACGGTCGTAGTAGACATGCGCTGCGCGAGATCATGTACACCCAGTACTATCGTCTTGGAGGTACGGTTGATTCAACGGGAAGACGCCGCCGAGCTTTCACGCTGTCACATCAATTAGATTATGATCGTAATACCTATCGTTTCGGGGATGACTACGCGGTTGCGGATGATAGCTTTTACCGGGCCTTCCCTCTTTTCGATGTCGATGACCGTGGGGTTCGTTACTTAGTGGAGCAACGTTCTATAGAGAATAGTTTTCGACTAAGTACCTTCCGTTTGGCTGGTGGTAATCTGCAGAAAGAACGCCAGCAAAAAGACTTAATTGAAGTAGGTCTTACTCACCGTTACAGCGATATTTATCAAGAGCCGATAGATACCGTGATCAACAACTTAATGCTGACCGGCAAAATTGGCCTACGCCCAGGTGAGCGACTTCGGTTACAATTAGACGGCCTCTTGAGCCTTTGGGATCAAGCGGGAGATTACCGAATAAAGGGTCAGCTGGATGTAGATCTGGGTAAGGCCGGGAGCCTGCGACTCAATTTGCGAAACCAGCTTTACACGCCGACTTTAGTCCAGTCTCGCTTTTTGATCCTACAAAAAGAAATCTTTAATCAGAACTTTGCGAAAACCTTAGAGACGAACTTCGGGGCTACCTACCGCCTTGAGCAAATTGGTTTAGAGCTTGGAGGCCATTATCACCTTATCGATAACTTCATCTATTTTGATGAGCAAGGAGCACCGAACCAGGCAGTACCAGCTATAAGTATTGTCCAGTTCTCGGCACAGAAAGACTTTCGGGTGGGTGCTTTCAGCCTTCTAAATCGAGTAGTGCTTCAGGAAACGGATGATAACTTCCTGCGGCTCCCACAGTTGTTCGGTAAGCACAGCTTGGTATACAATGGGCTGTGGTTTAAGGTCCTAAATGTGCAGATGGGAGCCGATCTACGCTATACTTCTGGTTATCGTCCTGATTATTACAATCCTGTTATTGCGCAGTTCCAACTTCAGGATCGGCAGGAGCTTGACTTTTTCCCGACCGTGGATGCTTATTTCAGTATGCGTGTATCGCGTTTCCGAGCGTTCATCAAGATGGAAAATATGAACACTTTTTGGGAGCCAGATGATCGTTTCTATACGGCGGCTCTTTATCCCTGGCCTTCGGCCGCAATACGTTTTGGTGTGAGTTGGAGAATGCTCGATTAAAAGCCTTGAAAGCCTTATCTTGGCTCTGACTCAAGCAGATGCTATGCGCCTCCATTTTGGCCTTTCTATTCAAGACGGTTTCTTACCCACTCCTACGAAAATATCGATAGGGGAGTCCTATTTGGGGCCTCGGCAATTATTGCAATTGCTCGAGCAACATCTTGGTTTGTCAGTACCTGAGGAGGATGTTGCCCATCTGCGAATAGAACAGTATCGGCAGGCCCTGAAACGTTATTTGACAGAGCATCCGCAGGCTTTTTTTGCGGCCTCCTTCGCCGCTGACGATTTAGGTACGGCTTCGGCTTTACTGAATCGCCGTGATGAACTCCTGATGGCAGGCTGGGATTTTACGACAAAAGGTATAAAGGCAGAGCGTTTGCTAGTGCTTGCCGCCTTGGAGCAGGACGTTCACCTGTTTCCGGGCCTTGCTGATCGATTGAATGCTGTTTTACAGAAGTCTCAGCATGTAACCAGGTTTGTAGATGAACTGCATTTGTGCGATGAGCGTCAGCTTTATCCAATATTTTGGCAAAGGCTATTTGAGCAGCTGCAGAATGAAGGTCTTCCAATAATTGACTACGAGCCAGCGGCTGAAACAGATCGCTCTACCGATTTAGGCAAGTGGCAAGCATTCATAAAAGGGGATTTAGAAGAAAAGCCGCAGTTAAAGGGTGATGGAAGTTTACTTCTTTTGCGTTCCTTTCGGGAAACACATATGGCCGCCCATTTGGCTCAAGTGCTACGACTCAACCAAGAATTTCAGCCATCCATACTTGTACCACAAGCTAATCAGACGCTTGATAATGCACTGACCTTGGAAGGCTTGCCTAGTCTTGGCGTACCAGCAAAATCCTTAGCTCGGCCGAGCTTGCAAGTACTGAAGCTAGCTCCAGCCTTCCTGTGGGAACCACTTGATTTGTATAAGATCATGGAGTTCGTTTCCCTCGCGGTTGTGCCATTGGAGGAGGGCTTGGCTCGTCGTATCGCAGCCTTTTTGGCAGAGACTCCGGGACTCTTCTCCGGTCGTTGGCAGGGCATGATTCGAACGTATTTCGATGAAGAGCTGCCACAGCGAATTCACAGCAAAAGGAAACTGACAGTAGATGGTGTTCGTAAAGAATATGAGTTTTGGTTTAATCGCCGCCGCGCTGATAGTCGGTCTGAGAAAGTCTCAAAAAGTGACGTGCGGGCTATTTATGCACACCTGCAGGAATGGGCTATAGACCAAGGAAGAGAAGATGAGGCGGCCAGTCTGTTGGTGCTAGCTGCGCAGGCTCGCCGTATCGTAGAACTTCTTGATGCCCTAACGGAAGATGAATTGGGTTACCTGGAACTAGAACGAATCGTACGCACGATTTATGAACCAGCTCCTTTACAATATCAAGCTGCTGAAACAGGGCATGCTCCCTACGTACATCAACCGGGAGCGGTGATTGGCCCAGTACAAGACCTGGTCTGGTGGGACTTCTTCGAGCAGGAGCCGGATTATTTCTTTTCGCATTGGTATCCGGATGAGCTGCAAGCCCTAGAACAACTAGGAGTGAAGCTCGAAGGTCCGGATGAACAAAATGACCGGCTTCTAATTGAACGCAAGCGCCCGGTCTTGCACACCCAGGGTCGACTCCTACTTTGTTATCCCGACTTCACTAACGGCCAGGCTGTTCAAGCACATCCGCTACTAGGAGACCTAGTGGCTGCTTTTGGTGAAGATCTTAGCGTAATTAGTCTACACTTAGACAAAGGGCATATTGGTGACGCTTGGAAAGGTTGGCTTGATCTGCCTACTTTTGGCACAGTGAGTCCCAATCCGCTATCAGCTCCCCAGCCCATAGTAAAAGTGCCCAGGAGCTTAGATGCTCGAGAACAAGAGACACCGACAAGCTTGGAAAGCCTTCTCTATTATCCCTATCAGTGGGTGTTTAGACATCACATAAAGCTTCGTCAGTCAAGTATCCTAAGTGTTGTTCAGGACAATCGACTTCTGGGTAATCTTGCCCATCGACTACTGGAGCAGTTACTAAAGGCTTATCAGCCAGATTGGACCAGAGAGCAAGTGAATGAATGGGTGAGCAGGGAGGTTCCCATTTTACTGCAAAGGGAAGGGGCAACACTTTTGCTTTATGGTCGTGAGCCAGAACGAATCGCTTTTACCAAACAGATGAAGTTTGCGGCTTGGAGCCTGCTGTCACTTCTCCGGCAAGACAATTGGCAAGTACTGGCAACTGAGTATGAGCTAGATGGAGCCCTTGGTTCAATGGCACTGAAAGGTCGTGCTGACTTAGTACTAGGGCGGGATGCTGAGCGGGCCGTAATAGATTTAAAGTGGCGTGGTGTACACCGCTATTCGAACCTGTTGAGTAGTGGTGAAGACATTCAGCTAGCGCTGTACTCTCGTTTAACGGGAGGAGATGGCGGCTTTGCCCATACGGCATATTTTATCATTGAAAAGGCGCGCTTATTAGTCAGGAACACACAGGCCTTTTCCGATGTACAGCCAGTACAGGACGAAGTTGATCACAAGGAGGTCTACGACGCGCTATTGGATCGTTTGGAAAAAACCTATCAATGGCGTCTGAAGCAGCTTCAGCTCGGTGAGGTTGAGGTTCGCTGTGCACAGACTCAGCTCGACTTAGAAGACCAATACGGAGAGGAGCTACTGGAGCTACTAGAAATGAAAACCGATAATGCACCTTTCGACGACTACGATGTCTTGATCGGTTTAGTTCAGTAATAAACAAAAGCCACAATCAGTATTAGTGATTACGGCTACGTTTTGAATGTCGTTTATATTCGTGGAATTTGTTGCCAATAAAAAAAGGCAACTGGTTGGAAACCAACTGCCTGGACAAGGTCCCGACAGTGGTATACGTAAGGTATATCTCGTCAGAGACCACGGCTTCCCCGCCGTTCTGTTTCTTTCTTAATACTGGTGTTCAGTTCGTGTATTTCGGTGCTCAGCCATTTGTTGAGGTCGCCGTACCAATCCATATAAGGAGAACTAACGCCGCAACCGCCGGCTTCTTCTGGGCACCGGATCTTTTCCCAATCTTTAAAGCAATCTGGACAACGCCCGCCAGTACTAATCATGTCCCAATGATTTTGGCACAAGCAATCCCAATGGGCTTGATAATCATACTGCCAGCCACAAGCTGGGCAACAGACTTCTCGGTCAACGTTTTTCATGCGATCTCAAAATTTGTCACACCCTCCTGCTCATCACTTTCTCCGGCAATCAATCTCGTTTGCTAGAGCCCCTTACAATCGTCTTGTGTAGGTGCGGTGTCTAACGTTCTTGCTATGTTTGGGTACACAGTATCATTAGCGCATAGCTGTGCTGGTTTTCTTTCTTGCATACGAGAAGAAAATTGAATAGTTCCAATTTTGGAAGAAAGATTTAGAAAAACGCAGGCAGGTAAAGGCCCATGTTTAGCTTTCGGGAGCGGGATCAGCTAGCTTTACGGCATCTCCAATTTTAATGTCTCCGCCCTTGATCACACGGGCACATATTCCGCCGTGTCCGCGCATAGCATTGTAGCCACCAGCCCCGAAGTTGTCTTCCATGCGTGAGCACGGTTCGCAAGGGCCAGTCATCTCAAGGAGGGTGTCTCCGATATAAAATTGCCTGTTTTTGAAGGCTAGAAGATTGATGCCTTCCACCACAAGGTTGCGCCTGGTCAATAATGGATCTATTTCTGACTTTCCCAGCATGTTGGCTACTCCACGTAGATGCTCGGCCTGGATGATGGTAACTTGGCGCTTTCCACTCGTACCACTATAATGGTCGCCAACTAAGCCAGTTTTCGTATCGAGCGTAGCTGATTCCTGAGCAACTAACGCTTGCCTCCTAACTGGTCTGAGAGCAATGCTAGTTAGCTTTCCAATTTGCGGCATTGTATCAATCAAGACTTGCAACTTCGATTTCATGACGGCTTCTGTTGAGCTGGAAGATATGGGAAAGATACCAATTACATGGGGTGCAAAGCGGCATAGTAGATCAAATACCAATCTTGCCCACCTAGACGTGAAAATCGGCGTTCCATGCCGTATAGACCCTCCCGATGTACTATCCGCTCGATGATGAAATCATCACCCAGTCGGGTAAATTCTGATCGAAACCCACTCTCTGCTTCATTGAAGCGGCGATGAATTGCCCAGTCCGCCCGCTCCCAACGAAAAGCAGAATGATGATCAGTTGGGTTGGAGGAAACGCCTTGAAGTGGAAATTGAATATGTTCGAGTTGGTAGAGGCTGTCTTCGTGGAAACGCTCATAGAATACCTCGAAGCCATCGTCTGGTGTAGCGGCCTGCTCTTTTTCAGGAGCCTGGCAACTTGCTAGGACGAAGAAGAATAGGAGAGAGGTCCACAACCAGCTTTTGTTTATGGTCGTGCCAATTTGGTCTATATGTTGGTAATGGAGTGTCACACTTAATTATTAGTCGGCCGATCTGTTCGGCATGCATTTGTTATTGGGGCTGTTCTTGTTCCCAATCTAACAGACACTGCACCAGGCCAGCTTCTGAGGGAACGGTAGCAATTCTATAATCTTTAACGGATGCTGCGGAAAAAGTTACAGCAGTAGTAGCACCAATTCCAATAACTCGTTGCTGAGGCCCTATCTTATGATGCTTCACGTAGGCCTGGAAATTAAGAGGACTGGTGAAGATCAAATAGTCTGTATTTTGATGATTGACTTGCGTCTTCATCCTATTGTCATAAACGACAAGTGCTTCACCCTGAATATGATTACTGAGGAGTTTTTGAACGGATGCCCGTGATTGCTGAGCTTGTACAAACACTACTTGCTGCTTCTTTACAACTGGCAACCATGATACTGCCACTCGTTCAGGATGGCCGTCTCCGACATAGTCCGGGGTGAATCCAGCCGCTTCGAGTACATCAGCGGCACTTTGGCCAAGGCATCCTAGTTTAATGCCCTTTGGTGGTTCAGATTGTTGCAGGAAAAAGGAAGCTCCTTTCCCACTGTAGAAGAAATACCAATCAGCAGGAGGAAGCTCTGCAATAGGAATGAGTTGGAACTCCAGTAAGGATTCGTCAATTACACTCCAGCTATTGCCCAATTCCTTGAATGGGCTACTGGGCTTTACCGTCCTTGATATGAATACACTAGGCAAATTCAGTTGAGTTAATCTTCCTACTCGTCTTTATCTGCTGGCTCAGGTGCCACAGGTGGAGGACTAGGACTATCTTCGGCCTCAATGAGTTGGACATTCGTTGCAATGAATTGCTGGTCTTCATTTTTGTCCAGCGTAAATTCAACTTTGTCGCCCTCTAGGAGGTCGTTAAAATCGAGGTCCTTAACACTGGTATAGTGGAAGAAGAGATTGTTAGGTGGAAACTTGATAAATCCGTAACCATTCTTCAGGCTCAATATCTCACTAACGTGCACTTCACCAACATCTCCATCATATTCTTCTGTTGGTTCTCCGTTATTATCGTTGTTTTCCTTTTCAAAGACGGGATGATTACGACGTTTACTTTCTCCTGGTACGAATATGTTATTGATCACCGGATCGTTCCGGCGAAGCCTATTGTCGATTAGTTCATGCATGGGTACCGGATAACTCACCTCTTCCAGTAGATCTTGGGAGGTACGTGTGACCATCGTTTTTCCCATGTCGTTGGTGAACTCAAAATCCCATGATAAGATCATAACCCTCGTTCCAAGGGTGTTGAGTTTTCGTACTAATGGCAGAAAATCACCATCACTGGCAATCAGAACCAGTACATCAAAGTGCTTATATACGGCGTTTTCATATGCTTCCAAGGCCAGCCAAACATCAATGCCTTTCTCTTCTCTTCGCCCATTGCTACTTCGGAGAGGTAAGTAATGGGTGGTAACTCCAGCTGACATTAAGATGTCGTCAAATACACGATCCCAGTACAGGACGGCACCACGTTGGTGCGCTTCCTGGGCGCTCAGTCGTCCACGGAAATAATGGGCATCAACGATCTGGCATAGATTTGCACTACTGTTCTCTCGTTCGGCAACCTCCTGCTTGATAAACTTGTGCAGGCCTGTTATGCTCAGTCGGCGTTGCCTAGGATGATCGTAATTATAGTAATTGCTAACGTGTAGAAAATAGTTGCCGTCATAGAAGACGCCAATCTTTGTTAATTTACTCATACTTGATGCTAGCTTTAACTCAATGTTTAATACGCTGTTACTTCATTTTAGCTTAGTAAGGGGTAATCTAGCTTGAGGAATACTCCTCTCTTTGTCTTTATTTCAATTTAGCTTTTTAAGGCAGATACTGCTTGCTCAGCAAGCTCAAAGTGGGTACTAGATGATAGTCTAATCGTTTTTAGGGGAGCTGCAGCAGAATCTGCAAAAGCAGCCCATAGATGATAGTTGCCGGTGGCATCTCTTTGGCAGAATACACCAAGGGGCATCTGACATCCCCCTTCCATTAACTGCAACACACGCCGTTCTACATTAGTGCAGTCAGCGGTAGCTTGCTTGTGGATTTTCGCCAATACCCGACGTAGTGATTTATCGGCTTCGCGAACCTGGTAGGCGAGGACACCTTGGGCAGGAGCTGGGATAAACTCTGTAGGGTCGAACTTAATAACTTCAAAATCTGCTAGATCAATTTCTAGTCTTGTTACACCCGCACCTGCTAAAACAATGGCATCGAACTGTCCCTCCCGTAGTTTTTCCAGGCGGGTAGGTACGTTGCCACGAATATCTTTCATTTCTAAGTCGGGTCTGAAATGCAGTAGCTGCGACTTCCTACGAGCTGAAGAAGTGCCTACTACGGCCTGTTCAGGGAGCAACATCATTTGGCCCTTTGTTGCTCGGTCCTTACGTACGATAAGCCAATCGGCCGGATCTTCCCGGTAGGAAACAGCTGCTATCGCTAATCCCGGTGGGGAGCTGGTGGGCAAATCTTTCATCGAGTGAACCGCTAAATCCACGTCCTCTCGGAGTAAGGCATCTTCAATTTCTTTGGTGAAGAAGCCTTTACCTTCAATCTTATCGAAACTCAAATGTTGAATTTGATCTCCCTTGGTCTTGATGATATGAATACTCGAAGAAACACCTATATTTTTAAGTTCTTCTTGCAAGAAATTTGCTTGCCAAAGGGCGAGTCTACTACCACGGGTTCCTATCTTAACTACAGCCTCCAATTTTTCGGACAAATATACATAAAATTATACCTTTGCTCCCATGCAATTAACAGCTCAAGAACTGGCAACCGTACTCGGTGCGGAGATCGAAGGAGACCCCTCAGTAAAGGTAAATCGCCCGGCAAAGATCGAGGAAGGAGGCGCCGGCGCTATTAGCTTTTTGGCTAATCCGAAATACGAAGATTATCTCTACGAAACCACGGCGTCTATTGTCGTTGTGAGTCGTGATTTTGCGCCCAAAGCACCGGTGAGTGCAACCTTGCTTCGGGTAGATCAAGTCTATGAGTCCTTTGCTCGTTTATTAGCCTTCTATGATCAGGCCGTACAGGCTCGTCCTCAGGGTGTTTCTCCGGAAGCATTCGTGGATCCAAGTGCGAAGTTAGCGGATAAGGTGGCCGTAGGGCGCTTTGCAACTATTGAACGTGGAGCCGTCATCGAGGAAGGAGCTGTTATCTTCGATCAGGTATACATTGGTGCTGGGGCGCGTATTGGTGCAGGGACAATCATTTTTCCAGGTGCTCGGGTTCTTCATCAGTGTGAGGTAGGTAATCATTGTGTCATTCATTCCAATGTGGTCATCGGTAGTGATGGCTTTGGTTTTGCCCCGAATGAGCAAGGTGTTTACCAGAAGGTGCCACAAGTGGGCAAAGTGGTCTTGGAAGATCGTGTGGATGTTGGTGCCAATACTACGATCGACCGTGCTACCATGGGCGTTACTAGAATTGGCGAAGGCGTTAAGATCGACAACCTGGTACAGATTGGCCACAATGTAGAAGTGGGAGCACATACTGTTATTGCTGCCCAGACAGGGGTAGCAGGTAGCACCAAAATTGGTCGATATTGCCGCATTGGCGGTCAGGTTGGTTTTGTCGGGCACGTCTCTATTGCCGATGGTACCCAGATTCAAGCACAAAGTGGTATCGCAGGGCCAATTGAAGAACCAAATCAGGCGTGGTTCGGATCACCAGCTATTCCATACCGTGATTATATTCGTTCGTACGCTGTGTTCAAGAAGCTACCGGATATGTATCGGCAAATGCATAAGCTTCAGAAAGAAATTGAAGCACTTCGCCGACGGGATGAATAGGGTGCTAGTTTTCGACTAAAAGACTGGTTAAGCAAAATCCCATCCCATATCGGTTGTTAGGAGGCATGGTGAAATTGAGAACATGCTGAGGCGTAATGGCACCTGTTTGCTTCGCAGCTCTGCTGGAAAAACTTATCTTTGCGCGATATTTTCAGCGGATTACCATTTATGAAGCAACAAACAATACAACAATCCTTTAGTTTAGAGGGTGTTGGACTCCATTCTGGAGCGCAGGTCAAAATGACTTTCCAGCCAGCCGGAATTGATCACGGTATTAAGTTTCAAAGACTAGATTTGGAAGGTGAACCTGTGGTTCATGCCGACATCAGTCGAGTTGTAAATACCAAGCGCAGTACTACTATCAAATCGGGAGATGCCAGTATCAGTACGGTAGAACATGTTATGTCTGCCTTGGCAGGTCTGTGCGTCGACAACATCTTGATTCAAATTGACGGTCCAGAAATTCCAATTTTAGACGGTAGCGCAATCGAATTTGTTCGGGCGCTTAAGGCCGCTGGATTGGAAGAACAGGATGCCGATCGAGAATATTTTGTGGTAGAGGAGCCTATCGTTTATCGCGATGAGGAGACTGGCACAGAAATCATGGCCCTGCCACATGATGGCTTTGAATTGGTAACCCTGATTGATTTCGGTTCTCCAGTACTAGGTCAGCAGTACGCCACTTTAACGGATATGAAGGGCTATGCGGAGGATATTGCTCCTTGCCGCACATTCGTGTTTTTGCGCGAGCTAGAAATGCTTTTCGAGCACAACCTGATCAAAGGGGGCGACTTGAATAATGCCATTGTTATTGCTGACAATGAAGTACCTCAGGAGCAACTCGATCGCTTAGCGCAGAAGCTAGACCGGCCTCGAGTAGCCTTTGATGGCAAGGGGATTCTCAATAATCTGAAGCTTCATTTTCAGAATGAGCCCGCTCGGCACAAGCTACTGGACGTTATCGGAGATACCTATTTGCTAGGACGTCCGATCAAAGGACGGATCTTGGCTACTAAGCCAGGCCATACGGCAAATGTAGCCTTCACTAAGATTCTGAAGAAACATCTGATCGAGCAGCGTAAACTTCGTGGGCGTCCTATTTATGACCCTACTCAAGAGCCGCTCTTTGACTCCGTAAAGATAGCTGAATGGCTTCCACACCGCTATCCGTTTTTGCTGATCGACAAAATCATCAAGATGGAGGAAACTCAAGTGGTTGGTGTAAAAAATATTACCTTTAACGAGCAGTTTTTTCAAGGTCACTTTCCTAATAATCCTGTTATGCCTGGGGTCCTACAGATCGAGGCTATGGCGCAGACTGGAGGGATCTTGGCTCTATCTACTGTTGAAGATCCGGGTAACTGGGATACCTACTTTCTCAAGATCGAGAACGCTAAGTTCAAGCACAAAGTAGTGCCTGGAGATACGGTCCTCTTCAAAATGGAACTTATGGCCCCTATTCGTCGGGGTATCTGTCAAATGCTAGGAACGGCTTACGTTGGTAAGAAAATCGTTTCCGAAGCAGAATTGACAGCTCAAATCGTTAAGCGCCCTGATAATGAATAGCAACTATAGAGAACATAGTATCATCCACCCGGAGGCGCAAGTGGGGCAGAATGTAAAGATTGGCCCCTTCTGCTACATTGATCGGGACGTCGTCATCGGCGACAACTCCTGGATTGGACCCAATGTAACCATCTTTGAAGGTGCGCGCATCGGTAAAAATGTCCAGATCCACCCAGGTGCGGTTATCTCTGGGGTTCCCCAGGATCTCAAGTTTGAGGGAGAGGTTACCACCGCAGAGATTGGTGATAACACAGTCGTTCGTGAATATGTGACGATTAACCGCGGCACCTCCTATGCAAATCGTACGGTTGTTGGCAAGAATTGCCTCATCATGGCTTACGCTCACGTGGCGCATGATTGCATCTTGGGAGATCACGTTATCCTGGCCAATAATGTAGCACTTGCTGGGCATGTTGTCATCGAAGACTGGGCCATTCTGGAGGCTCTGGCTGCTGTACAACAGTTTACCCGTATTGGGCAACACAGCTTCATTGCTGGCGGATCGTTAGTGCGCAAAAGTGTACCTCCATATATTCGGGCTGCTAGAGAGCCGCTCAGCTATGTTGGAGTGAATAACGTCGGACTAAGCAGACGGAACTTCACAACAGAGCAGATCAACCGTATACATGATATCTATCGCATCATGTTCGTCAAAGGGTACAACTTGTCGAATGCCTTGGAAATTGTTGACTCCTCTATCGAACCTAGTCAGGAGAAAGCCAATATCCTAGAATTTATCCGTTCTACGGAGCGCGGTATTTTGCGTGGGTTCAACCATGTCAATGGCAGCGAGTTGTATGAGGATTAAGCTCAGCGATGTCGCAAAACGCTACCGTCGGGAATGGATCCTGCGTAAAATAAACCTCGATCTCCAAGAGGGAGGTCGCTATGGCATTAAGGGGCCAAATGGTTCTGGAAAATCTACACTGCTCAAGATGCTCAGTGGGCATCTTACTCCTACTAAAGGCAGTATACAATTCTTGAGAGAGGGGCAGGAAATTCCTGTAGCCGAAGTTTATCACCATTTGGCCTATGCTGCCCCTTATATAGAACTCATTGAGGAGTTTACGCTCAAAGAAGCTATTCACTTCCATCAAAGGTTTCGCCCTTTATTAACCGATCTCACGGTTGATGCACTAATCGACAGACTAGGATTACAGCGTGCCCGTTCACTACCAGTGGCACAGTTTTCTAGCGGAATGAAACAACGCCTGAAGTTGGCGCTCGCCTGTTGTACTCAAGCCAACTACATCTTGCTTGATGAGCCCACTACTAATCTGGATGAACAAGGGGTGAATTGGTACCATGAACTTCTCAATGATTTCATTGGCACACGCCTTCTGGTTATCGCCTCTAATGTTCCTGACGACTATCGGATATGTCAGGAAGTAGTGGACGTCATGGAATTTAAGCGGAGTCGCTCCACGCCGAAATCAAATAGCTAGGCCAGACGTAAAAATTCCGTTTTTTAACGAAAGTCTAAGGCTTGCGTCGTTTGTTTTCTACGGCTTTCCCGCGAGTGATTTTTTTTCTTCTGATTTATAAAGGTTTGATCACCAGTGGTTAAGACTGGCTGGCTGGCTAGTGGCCTAACTTAGGCACAAATATGGTAATCATTAAAGTGATTTCGCGTAAGAAGAGACCCTAGTAAACTAAAGACGGTGAGAATTACCCAAAAACTAGGAAAAACTAAACACCCAAGAACCCTCATCCATTCAAAAAGGGATTTCGCACCAAGTTGGAGTGTCAGCATTGTCTGACGCTTAACAATAGTAATCGTGTTTTTACAATTAGTCAAAAACCCTTTTGGATGCTTATGGCCGTAGACAGGTACAAAGATATGTCTCACACAATCGAGCAAGTTAAGCTTGAGTATGCTGCTTTTGTTGCGCAAGGGCAGGCTACGGCTAGTGCAGACTGGGTACTTGATCTACTTGAACGCAAGCTTTCTGGCCGCCCAATTCGGGCTTATTTCTTAGTAAAGACTACCCGTTGGTTAACGCAGTTACAATCGCCCTTACAGCGATTGCGGACTAAGGCCTTGCCTGGATTTGATCGGTTGTTCTCCGCACAATTACCGTTGGTATTCGAAGTGGTAATTACCATTCAGTATTTACACAACCAAATTCTGGATGGCAAATCGGGTATTACGGATCGCTTGAGTATTTCTAAGAACATGCTTGCTGCTAACCTCTTGAAGGAGCAGCTATACCGCTATATTGATCAGGAAATTCCTCAATGGGCACGAGCTAAGACCATTGCCGCCGTTCGATCTTGCTTTGAGCAGGTGGATCAAGGGCAGTTTCTAGAGCAAACCCAGAATACTTATTCTGCTTATCAGAATGGGCAACAGGATTGGCGCGAAACCATTCCAAGTGCTATCCTGGATCGTATTGATCTTAGCGCTGTAAGCCCCTTCCTCGATAAGCTCAAACTGGATTTGCCGATTATCTTGCACGAACAGCTCGATGTCTATTTCCATCGCATGTATCTGACTTGCGCTAGCTTGTTCGTAGAGGCGGTTACTCTTGTGGGACAATTGTTACGCATACCTGCTAAGCGTATGTACAGTGTGCAGCAGTTTAGTGTTTGCTACGGAGTGATGCGTCAGCTGGTAAATGATAATGCCGATTGGATTCCGAGTCATTTTGGTCTGGATACCAAGACTAAGACCGCTGCCGATAGTTTCAGCGATCTGCGCAATACTACCCTTACCCTACCTCTCTTTTTCTATCTCGCTACGGGGCAGGGGGGCAAGATTGATTACTTCCTCGAACGACAAATGTGTTGGTCTTCAGCTTTCGAGAATGTCGTTTTCGACGAAATTTTGGATTCTGATGCACTGTTTATGTCGGTTCAGAATACCCGAATTTTGGCCGAGTTGGCATTGGCATATCTACCGGTTGATGACCTGGATGCCTATTATCTTGCAGATTCTTGTGAGATCGTTCATTGGAATAAATTCCTGGCTCCGTGTCTTCAGCATCCAGCGTATCGCAATTATCGCAAGACCACTTATCGCAAACGCACGCGTAACTTGATCCTTCAGCTTCGTAAAGAGCGAAGCCTCCAGCCTACTACTTCCAAGCGTCGTCAATTGGACTGGGGCCAGTGGTTAGAGCCTGTCTATCCACCCGCAATTTCCCGCTTGCATGCCGTCCTTCGTGACATCCATTAGCGCTTAAAGCTACTTGGAGGCTACACATTCGGATGAATACTGGTGTTTTTATTGGTATTTTGTGAGGAAAAACGGTGATATGTGTAAAAACATAAAGCATATTGACCACTCTCTTGGGTTTTCCTACCGTTTTATCATTCGGATTACTTAAATTTGTTTATAAGGGATAGAATTGGATTTGATGTATTTTGGTATACCGCTCGCTAAAGGGCTTAAATAATGAGCCATTTTAGCGATAGGTACCTGCCCGCCATAATATGGCAGGTAGGCGTACTCGCACGAATAATGATTGGTTTAACAATCACGTTCGATGGCCGTATACGTCACTGACCAACCTTACCCAATAGTGACATCACAAACTACATCCTTATGACGCAAGCGCCTGCTATTCGTCCTGAACAGTTGGCTCCGCGGGAGGTAATCGCCTTTCCACAGGTTGACGAATTCTACGATATGCTTCAGTATCGTCTGAATATGATATCTAGTGGGTTCATCTTTCAGAACCCCTTTACCATCTTCGTCAACGCGCTACCTCGGGAACGAACCACGTTCATCGACCGCTACTCCAACGTACAGCTCATCTATGCCGGTATCCGTCGACAACGGGAGCTGCTTAATGATCTGACCTTTCGGACACCGAATGCTAAGTTGGATGCCTATTGGGATTTCTTGGACCACACTGCCCTGGATAGTGATACCGCGGTAGTAAGTTCTCAGTTGTACCAGGCCTTTAGTAATGGTACTTATAAGTTCTCAGATATTCCACGAGTGGGAACGGGGCGCTTGAAGTCTTACTTCGCTCCGATTTTGGACCCTAACTATGCCGGCGCTCCAGCTACACCTCGTCAGCGGGCGGAATATCAAATTCTGAAGGAGTTCTTCGATATCGAGAAGGACCTTTACATGTCGATACCACTGGTTCTCTTCGGGGAATTTGATGGTATTATGCACTTTGTATATTCTCACCGAGATGACTTGGCTGGACGTCAGCGCTCATTAGCAGGTCTAATTCGCTCTGCGAGTGCGATGATTGAGACCCAGGTTTTGGAATGGGATTTGGTAGGTCGAAACCCAGAAAAGTCCAAGGCGATCTTGATGCCGTTGGAAGAGGCCTTCTACGAAAATGTAAATAGAAACCCGATTTTACGAGAATTAGGTTTCCAAGAATATTACCGTAAATATCTAGGATTCTATCAGAAACGTATTCGTTTCAATGATGATGTAATTCACAGTAAAGTATACCGCCCTTATCTAAAAGCGGCGATTACAGCGATTATGATCGACTCCTTTGCCCACAACGTAAGTGCACACAGTTTGGTGGCGCTCAACTGGTGGTTTAAGCAACGGGCCGAGAATATTCGTTCTTTCCAGAAAATACACCATGGGGAAGTAGCTGAGGTGAAAGACCTCGTAGATACCTACGTCCCAGAAGGATATGATCGTGATCGAATCTACGGCCTACTAAAGCCATGGGTTACCGGGCTATTTGTACGAGATGCTGATCCGGATTATGATCTGGTTAATTTCTCCGGCCCACTAGCCCGTGAGATTCAACCACTTTTGAAGTTCTTGATGCAGAAAGGTGCATTCTGGAGTGGTATATCAAGGGATAACAACTTCGGCGGTGAATCGGCGACGGCCTTTGATGTTCTTTGGAATGACTTCATTAATAATCCGCTGTACCTAGGTACAATTGCTAAGTCAGAGGATATCCACCGTTTACGCTTTCGCGTAATAGTCTATGAGCCTGATGCTCCTGAACCAGCGGATGCGAATCGACCAGAATATCGGCCGAAGAAACCGCTGGTAGATGGCGTCTTTGTGGAAGTAGATTTAAAGAATAAGCGGCCGGATATCGTAGATTATCCTAGTGGTAAGCGTGGGTTCCCTCTTTCTGAGGATCACTGCTTATGCATGGAGACCTTCCCAGAGCTGGAGGAAATGAGTGATTTCGTTGCCCCCGGAAAGGACTATGAAATGATCAAGGATGCTTTGGAGTCTTGCCAGCTGTTCTTCCCTGGAGAGGTGGTAGGCCGACATGCATTCTTTACTTTGATTGAGAATAAAATCCGGAACGTCAAGCACTTTAAAGGCGATGCCTTACGGCAAATGCAACAGGAAGGGCTAGAGCTATGCATTAGCTTCCAGGAACGTTCCGTCCGGCGTGCCCACAAGGAAGATAGAGCACTATACTCCGTTGGTATTTGGCTTAATGGATTAGTGAAGTTTCGAGTTAAGGATGGTACGTTGCTACCCGCTACCCGCTACCGCAACCTCAGTAAGGGGATCATGGACGAAGACTCGTTTGCTCCTCGTCTAGGTGGTAGTTCGCAGGATAAGCTATGTGCGAGCATGCTGTTCAATAACTTCTTCCTCTACGTTCAGAACGGAGACAAGAACGAGTTGCGTGACCGTACAGAAGATACCGAGCGCGATGAGTCTTTCTATCCTTGGATTATTCCGGCAGCAAGTCCCTCTGAGGATATGCACGCTGACGTAGAGTTCCATACTAAAACCGAAGGTGATCTAACTCGCGTGGATAACGACTTCGACATAACCGAAGGTTATATGAAGAAGTACTTCCACATTTGGAAGGCAGCTGATATCCACTGGGTACGTAGTTTGGAGGATACGGATTTCATCTGGGATAACTTAGCCCGCTTCCGTTTCGTTGGGCTCTTTGCTCAGAATGATCACTTACAACAGCTACTCTTCGAACGCATTCGTTCTAAGGGTGTATTGCGAGTGATCTCGAGAGACCTTGAACCCAATCTCGCAGGTGACGCTGCTATCTACCGAGCTTACCAATGTTGGCTTCGCGAGTGGATGGGAGAAAAATCAAATACCATCCGTCTCTTTGTCGACAACGCTGTAGTCGGTAAGTTCTATTACGAACCGGATGCTAAGGACTGTATGCGCTATATGCCAGTATGGGAGCTTGGTAGCGGTGAAGATGAAGTGGAAGAAAGCAGTAATGTCCAGGACTTGCATATCGCCCACGGAGGTGATACAGACAACTACAAGCTATTGCGCTATCGTAGCCATGGTATTTATGTTAAGTACTTCACGTCTGAGTTGATGCCTAATCAGCCACTCTCGGTGAAGGCGAACGCACGGATGGCTGAATTCTTTGAGGTACTGGCTACTCGTATCTGTATCTTCGATAGCCGGGTATATTACCGTTTAGGAGATCCTAAGCGCCGAGAAACCCTGGCAGAACAGCTGTTACTACATGTCTATGACGAAAGTAATTCAGAAGGCCAGAATAATGACTGGCTTGGGCACTGGGAGAGCCACAAGGAGTGGATTATTACGAAGAGCCACTTCTTGGTGCTGCACCTGTCGTTCATTGAGAAAATCTTATTGACAAAATACTCTGACCACCCAGATTTCTCCGACGAGAACATTGGCCTCTTTATTCAGGAAGAGATCATGCCTTTTGCTCAGGAAGAAAATGGTATGGTACGCGATAACTTCGTACTGGTAATTACCACCGGTCGTGGGCGTACAAAATGGTGGACAAAGCTGGCAGAAGAAGATAGCTATAACGACTACCGTCGTTTTACTAACTTCCGCCCTGTGGAATCAATTATATCGGCGATTGAAGATGCTGTCAATCGTCGTGATGATATAGAAGTGAAGTACAATTTGGTGAAAGTTATGTTCGGATCTTAATCTTAGGATTAATGTCCTGATAAAACCGTGTTGCTCATGGGAGAGCAAAACATCATCTGCACTTCCAATCGTCCCTATAGATTATGATTAAAGCAAGAACAATCGTCGTCGTTTGGTCCTGGAATCGCTCGGGCCTAGGTGAAGGAGAATGGCATATTGCCGGTAGTAATCACATCGAAGATCGAGTGGTATGCCTGGACCGCCCTGCCTCACCGAATGCATTAGATACGCTCACTGAGGTACTCACCGACTACTCTCGTGATGGCGGAGAAGTAATGCTCTTTCTACATCGACACCATGGTTATTTTCAAGATCATCTTAAGTCGCTCATTCACTTACCGTTGGACGATTCACATGGCCAGGTACAGTGTTTCCTTTTTGGGGAAGGAGCGGATGAGATCTACCTAACGTCTAATGCTCGTGGTCTTCTAGGTACCTCTGGGACCTTTACGGCAAATATGATATTTGAAGGCCAACAAGTGGAGTCTTCAGCTATTGCTAGTGGCGAAAGACGTGAATTAAAAGCTTCGCACTTCAACTACGTTTGGCAAGCTTACCGTCAGGCATTACGCCGCCGAATTTATGAGCTAAAAGAAGATGTACTGGCTACTTTAGCCCAGGCTTTGCCGGACACCGTTTTTGCTCCGGGAGAGGTGTATCAGGTCCTGAATTTACCTGTTAATCGGGTGCTTTTACTACGTCTTTTGAGTTTCGTTGGGCGCATTCGGAAGCATTCGGATTTAGCCCGGGAAATTCGTACCTTTGAACGGAACAGCAACAGAACACTCACCTTTGACGATTGCGGTATCCAACTGGAAACTACTCACGGTCAAGCCGCTGCAGAACAACATGCCGTATTGGCAGCGTACATTTTGCGCAACGTCTTGGCCAAAGGAGGAGAAGTCTCCATCTTGGAACTACGAGAAAAGTTTGAGGAACTGTTGTTGCAGATATCCGGACTAACTTATCATTCATGAGGATCGTCTTATTGGTTGAAGGCGGGCGTCGAGCTCCACAAGCACTCTTCACACAGTGTGCAGAGTGGGGCATTGAGCTGCAGCGTATTAACCTTGAACAAGATGATTGGACGAATGAGTTAGAAAAGGCCTATGGATTGATGCTAATGTTGCCGACCTGGGGGGCTAACGCTTATCTTTCGCCGGTAGCACTTTGGCAACAGTACTTGCAGAAAGCTGCACCGGATATTCGCCTGATTATGGCGAGCTTCCAATCGGATTTCCAACATTCTAATCATCTCGATATCCTTCGTCTTACTGATTATTCCACCTCCTGGTGGGAACAATGTCAGTTGGTAGGTCACATGGAAGAATTGCCTCCACTAATTGGAGTGGATTTATCAGAAAAACTTAGTCGTTTCTTTGCCGGTCATGGACAGGATAGTATCGTGGCAGTGCTGTCACGCATACGTTTGGTGGTACAGATGGCAAGCCGCGAACTAAGTAAGATGGATACGCCTTACGATGAGATCTACCGCGACCTGGTAGAACCAGCAGAGCTGGCTCAGAAATGGCGCGAGTGGCGGAATCGATGGATTAATTACTACCCACTTTTTGAACATACGCCCATTGCTACACGCTTAAAACAGATTGCTAAACAGACGGATGGAGTAGAAGCCTGGATGGCCGCTGGAGGAAAAGATGAAGAACCACTTCGCGATGGTTCGATCCTTCAGGTCCTAAACGAGGTAAGAACACGACTCCAGCAGATTGAAAACCAGTATGTCGTCCAAAAATTATCACATACTTATCGTTGATGATGATACCGAGTTTCATCAGCAGATACGGTACGCGTTCCGGCGACAGTTTCTTTTTTCCGGGGCGGTAAATGAACAGCAACTATTTCAGAAATTAGAAGAAGAATCTGATTTCGACTTGTTGCTGTTGGATTTGGTATTGGATGATACCGAAGCAAAGAAAGGGCTAGACTTAATTCCTCAAGTCGTCAGCCAGTACCCAGAGCTACCTGTCATTATCGTTACTGGTGATCGTTCCATCGACACGGTGGTAACTGCAATGAAGCTAGGGGCTAAGAACTTCCTGGTTAAAGATGACTTCGACTTTGACTACTGGGAACAGCGCTTTACTGAAGTTATTGAAGGCAGTAAGCTGAAGCAAGAGAACCGCGAACTTCGTGCGGAAGTTGATCGCCGTCGTGCCTTGGAAAACGAAGCATATCCGTTTATCGGTGAGTCACCTCAAATCAAGGAGATTAAGCGCATCTTAAAACTGGTATCGGAAGAGCCAGATGTGACGGTGCTTATCACTGGAGAGACTGGTACTGGAAAAGAAGTAGCTGCACGTTACCTACATGCCCACGGTGCAAGGAGTAAGGGCGCTTTTCAGGCAGTCAATCTATCTGCCATCCAGGATACACTACTTGAGAGTACTTTGTTTGGCCATAAGAAAGGCGCCTTTACCGGTGCTTCGCGTGATATGGAAGGCTACTTCAGCCAAGCTAATCATGGTATTTTGATGTTGGATGAAATTGGCGATATCGACCAAAATATTCAGATCAAACTCCTTCGGTTTCTCGAGACAAAGCTGATTCGCCCAGTCGGATCAGATCAAGATATTCATCTGGATGTACAGGTTGTTACGGCTACCCACCGCGATCTTTCGGCTGCCGTACAGCAGGGGCGCTTTCGAGCCGACCTCTTCCAGCGTCTTAAGGCCATGGTGATCGAGCTTCCACCATTACGTGCTCGTCGCGATGATATTCCGCTTCTTCTCGGACATTATTTCCAAGAGCCCGACCTTTCCAAGGTGATGACAGAGGGAGCGCTAGAAGCTATGCTGGAATACAGCTGGATCGGTAATATTCGTGAGCTCAAGAATGCAGTGAGCTATGCTCAATTAAGGGCTCGTATACAGGATAAGAAGCTCATTGATGAGCGTTGCCTGCCGGTTGAGATTTTGAACAGCGAACCGATCATACCTGTTGTAATGCAAGGTAATCCCGCTGGAGGTGAAATGGGAGCTGCACCGGCAGCCTCACCCGCTAGCCCCAAGAATATTGATGAGGAGCACGCCTTAATTGATCTGGACCGGATCGAAAAGCTGCTTATCCAGAAAAACAAGGTGAAAAAGGATGTAGCCATAGCAATCGGCCTAGAGAACACTGATAATCTCCGGTACCGAATCAAGAAGCACTTTGATAAGCATCCGCATCTCTTTGCTAATTTCCCTACGATCAGTCAGTCTTACCGACGTATCGTTAAACTATAGAAAACCAATTTTGTGGATATCGAACTGAATAACCTCAAGCGAAAAGTAGATCGCTACAACGAAGTCCTAGCTAATACTAAGTTGTACCGTAAAATCTGGGTTGATTCTCTTAGCCAGAAGATTCTTGATCAACTGAATTACATTATGGGCCAAGTTGGTTTAAATGGTGCAGTTGAAGTCCGCTCTGATCTTGAAAACCTGGAAGCTATTGATCTTACCTTAGGAACTGTACGTTCCGGGATGTCGCATCGGGTAAATGAGACGATACAGCGCGATCTGATCAAGCATAATGGTGCACTAGTGTATCAGCAGCTATTTAACGGTAAAGTGATGGTATTGATCCAATATCCCTACATAGAAGGATACGGAGAACCTCGCCCACCAAAGACCATTGCAATTTATCGTCCGGAAGAATTGAAAGACCCCTACTTCATCCGCCACGTAGAAGAATTTATGCAAGAGATTACTCTCTGGGAAGATTATGATGACGATGAGCCACATCAGCGCATCGGCTTCCAGCTCAATTTTGGACAGCAAGATGAGGAGTAGTCTATAAGTACTCCCTTAAGGGGGGATACGGAAACATGCGAAGGCCCAGCGATTCAGTTCGCTGGGCCTTCGTTCTTTAATGGAAAGGAGTTTTTCCTTCAGGAAGGGCAAAAAAAAAGAGGACACACTCTGGTGTCCTCGCTAGCTAATCTTGTTAGCTTTTGACTTCAAACGGGATTAAGATTTAACCCTAAGGCTAAATCAAAAAACTGAAAAGTACACTGGGATAGATTGGATTCTATGTTTTCTCAAAGCATGTTCTGCAACATGCGAAAAAGGCAAAATTTCTTGAATCGCACTTTCGCGATACATTTATAAATATGTAAAAACCGGACCAGTTTTGTTTTTTTCTGAGTGTAGACAAGGATTGCCTCTGTAATTAATTGGCATTCAGGGGGATATGAAATTGTGATATTTTAAATGTATTACTCCCGTAGGGAACATATGATGAAAAAACCGTTTCGTTTTTCGGGTCAGCACGGAAAAATTTCGTTTTTCGAATCGTTTTGCGTGTTTTTCGAAGCAATTGAGTAGAAATTGGATAGCATTGATAGGGCTGCTGCCAGGTGGTTGTCTCAAGTTGATGTCCGAGCTTCCTTATGATAGGTTCGACGATTAGTGCTGTTCCCTTTCTAAATGACGTCTACCTTCAATTTTGTGCCAAGCGATATTTCTGAGTCATTTATTCATGCTTTTTCTGTGAATGTGTTAATTTAAAGCAACGATCCTTAATCTTCTTCTAACTACTAAAGGTTAGTCCTATGGGAGATTTCAATGTAGTGCCTATTCGTTCTGAGGCTGATCGTACTTCTTTCTACCGAGATATGCTGCGCGACTTGCGAGCCTTTGACTACATGTTAAAGGAGGGGTTGGTTGAGCAACGCAGTGACCATATTGGGGCAGAGCAAGAACTTTGTGTGGTATCCCCAGATGGCTGCCCCCGTTCTTCGGCTTTAGCTATTCTAGATCAGATTACTGATGACCGCTACACGAATGAGTTAGCGTTATACAATCTAGAAGTAAACCTTAGCCCACAACTATTGCGAGGTGATTGTTTTGAAAAAACAGAAGTGGAGTTAAGAAAGTGCCTAGATATTGGGCGCAAGGCTGCTCGTGAGGAGGATGCTGAAATTCTACTTGCCGGAATCCTGCCGACTCTCAATTTTCGTCATCTGCTTTTTGAGAACATGACGCCTGAAGAGCGATACAAGGTTTTAAGTCAGGAATTGCTCAAGCTACGAGGTAGTAACTTCGAGATTTTTCTGCAAGGCGTGGACGACTTTAAAGCTACACTGGATAGCGTACTCTTTGAAGCCTGCAACACCAGTTTTCAATTACATCTACAGGTAGATCCGCGCGACTTCCAGCGCATGCATAATTGGGCACAATTGATCAGTGGTCCAGTGCTCTCAGCATGTGCTAATTCGCCACTGCTATTCGGGAAGGAGCTTTGGGCCGAAAACCGCATTGCCCTCTTCAAGCAGAGCTTGGATACCCGTTCAAATAAGAACCACCTGCGTGTGATGATGCCACGCGTTTATTTCGGTGATCGCTGGTTGACTGGTTCTGCTATAGAATTATGGAAAAAAGATGTAGTGCGTTTCCCTGTTCTCCTGCAAGGCTATGGCGACGACGATCCATTTAGCCTTTTGAAGCAGGGCATCATGCCAAAGTTGAAGTCGATTCGCCTGCACAACGGTACAACCTATACCTGGAACCGCCTTTGCTATGGCGTTGCCAATAATTCTGCGCATATCCGTATTGAATGTCGTTATCTTCCATCTGGCCCTTCTGTGCAGGACGAAATAGCCAATTTCGCTTTCTGGATTGGGCTGATGAAAGGCATGCCACTGGAAATGGAGAACTTCTGGGAGCACACTGACTTCAGGGTGGCCAAAAGCAATTTTATCAAAGCAGCACGTACGGGCATACATACCGTATTACATTGGAATGGACGCAACTATGCTGCCAAGGATTTGATCCTCACCCATTTTCTGCCAATGGCAAAAGAAGGGCTGGAGAGTGTAGGTGTCTCATCAAAAGACGTACAACGCTACCTGTCTGTGATCGAGCGTCGTGTACGCACCGAAAATACAGGAGCCCAATGGCAACGCAATAGTTTCCGTCATCTGCGCAAGGGGCACAAACCATCAGTTGCCGCTCGTCTTTTGGTGCAGCAGATGTTGGAGTATCAAAAGGAAGATCTTCCCGTGCATGAGTGGGAGATGATGGAGTTTGGTAAGTCTCATCCAATGGGGGCAACAGCACCGCCAAAGGATAAGTTGGTCGAGGACTTGATGCATCGTGATGTGATTTCTGTTCGCGATAATGTCTGCTTAGAAGTCGTGGAGAAGATCCTAGAATGGCGTCAGATAAACCACCTGCCTATTGAGAATGAACAAGGCGAACTAGTAGGAATGGTATCTGCGAATCTATTAGCAAAAGTAGACTATCGTCCAGAAGACTTAGTTCGTAGTGTGATGATCAGAGAGGTGATTACCGTAGAGCCAGGAATAAAGGTGGAGGAAGCCAAACAAGTACTGGATAGGCATCAGATCGGTAGCCTGCCTGTGTTGGAAAACGGAGTCTTAGTAGGCTTGTTGACGCGGAGTGATTTATAGAAGGAGAGTCATTTCTGACTGAGTAGGCGTTGCTGAAGACTGGATGTAAACCCTACATATATTTTGTCATAGGTTGGGGCGTGGAGGACGTAAACGGTATACATGCGGGAAACGAGTGCATTAGGTATAAAATTACAAAAGCCCGACTGTCAAAGACAATCGGGCTTTTTCTAGTAGCGGAGGTCCGCCGGCTGGCGGAAACCTGCGTCCGCCAGCCGGCGGATATGAGTCCGAGCTACGAGTCAATAAGGGTTCTGATCCATGCCCTTCCTCGTGCCGATTTTAGTTGTTTCTCTCTTTGTAGTGCTTCTGATTTAGTGTCGAATTCCTCCGTGTGGATTACAATCCACGGGCGGTATCTGACTGTATATCCTTTTTTACCGAGCTGGTTATGACTTAGTAGGCGTTGCTGGAGGTTGGATGTAAATCCTACATAGATTTTGTCATAGGTTGGGGAGTGGAGGACGTAAACGGTGTACATGTTAAAACGGGTGCATTAGGTATAAAATACAAAAGCCCGACTGTCAAAGACAATCGGGCT
>CAJXOS010000073.1 GCA_913057725.1 uncultured Lewinella sp. | reverse complement strand
TTTCCCTAAAATTCGGGATGACTCATGTTTCTTATTTCAAAGTGTATATAACTAAGAAGGCAAGCTTCTCAATCCGCCTATACGTCATACATTTCTTCGATCTGCTTGCCAAACTTCTCAAGGATCACACGGCGCTTCAGCTTCATGGTTGGTGTCAACTCTGCTGCTGATCCATCTTCCTTTACGGCATCCCAAGAAGTAGGCAGTAATACAAACTTCTTAATCTGCTCGATCTTACTAAAGGATGGGTTAAGGCCGTCGATGATGCGCTGGTATTCACCAATTACTTTGCTGTTGCGAACAGCATCATCTAAACCATTCCATGCCACACCATTCTCTTCGCAGAAGTTTTCCAGTGCTTCTACTGCTGGCACGATCAAGGCGGAAACAAACTTACGCTTATCCCCGACTACCATAATCTGCTCAATGAGGAAGTCCTCTTTGCACAAACTCTCAATTGGTGCAGGTGCTACGTATTTACCACCAGATGTCTTCAACAACTCCTTCTTACGATCTGTGATCTTGAGGAATTGTTTTCCATTACCTCCAGTTACCCAAGTACCGACGTCGCCGGTACGGAACCAACGTTCACCATCTACTTCTTCAATAACTGCGGCTGTAGCATCAGGCTTCTTATAGTAGCCCATCATGATATTTGGCCCTTTAGCCATGATTTCGCCTTCACCATCGCGGTAATCACCTTCGGTATCGATCTTAATCTCAACACCTTCAAATGGCATACCAACACTCCCCATATGGGCACCTTTAGGCTCGTAGCGATTGAAGGTTAGACCAGGAGAGGTCTCCGTCAGGCCATAAGCTTCGCGAATTGGAATTCCCGCTGCCGAGAATACCCGCATAATCTTTACCGGACAAGGAGCTGCTCCCGTCAGGATACCTTTCACACGGCCACCAAGTGCTTCTCTCCACTTACTGAAGATGAGCTTATCCGCAATACCGCGTTTCATACCTGAAAGGCCACTGAACTTCTTATCGTAGTCGTATTCATCGGTTAGGCCCAAAGCCCAGAAGAATAATGACTTCTTAGCCCCCGTAAGGTCTAAGCCTTTATTATAGATCTTCTCGTATACTTTCTCGAGTAGTCGAGGTACTGTCGTAAAGAAGTGTGGCTTAATGCCCTGGAGATCACCTTCCTCACCACCTAAATTGTCGGTACCGGTGAAAACGATGTTGATTCCATTGTAGACAAATGAGTAGGAAGCCGTACGCTCAAAAATATGGCAGAGCGGTAGAAAACTCAACGCAATCTCTCCCGTACTGATGGGGATGTACTTTTTCACTGCCAGTACATTACTGACAATATTATCATGCGACAACATCACTCCTTTCGGATTGCCCGTAGTACCACTGGTATAGATGATCGTTGCCATCTCCGATGGATTCACAGCCTCCATGCGTGCTTCTACTTCCTCTTGCCCTTCATCAGTGAAGATGTCTTCCCAGTATGGGCGGCCTTCCTGAGGATCCAGGGTGTAGATATTTTCCAGCGTTGGCACATTGGTTTGTGCCGAAGCCACTTTGTCGTATAAGTCACCAATCCCTGCAAAGCAAAGCTTAACACCAGCATCATTAAAGATGTACTCGTATTCTGCAGGGCTGATAGTGGGATAAACAGGAACGTTGATTGCCCCTACTTGTTGGATTCCCAAATCCATGATCGTCCATTCCGGACGATTCTTATAAACAACCAGCGCAACTTTGTCGCCAGCTTGAACACCTAACTTAATCAAACCGCGGCTCACCTTGTTGGCTTGCTCGATGATCTCGTCCGTACTGTAGTAAGTCCATTCTCCAGCCGCATTTCGGCCACCAATTGCCTGGGATTGAGGAAAGTTAGCTTTCTGATATTGTATAAAGTCGAATAAACGTGTTGGTTCCATTCTAAATCCTGAAATTTTTGCCCGACGAAAATAGGCAAAAGCAAATAAAAAAGGGCATTGACAGCCTCTAGTGGCAGTAAATTTTCCTTTTTTATGTACTTAAGCACTTTTCTAAACTTGCTAAACCTGAAAACCGCATAATCTTGCCTCCAGATTATCGCTTTTGGAAGTTAACAGTGAAGTACTGTAGTAGTTCAGCAATATTATTTGGTCGCTAAACATAAATAAGCAATAATAATGGCGGCTATAGATTACTCACTTCCTCTTAACTTTTGGTTTATTTGTTGGCCCAACTTGACTTAACTACCTGAAGCCCATTCCATACCACGCACATGATTGATATGAAAAATGCAGTAACGCTCTGTGTGAGCATGATCTTATGCTCATTACTTTTTGCTCAAAATGAGCAACACGACCTACCAACTTACTGGATCAAGGAAACCCGATCCAGTACGGCACAGCAAATGCGAATGAGCCTCCAGGATTACCAATTGTATGAATTGGATCTCAATGCACTACAGACCGACCTACAAAGCTGTAAGCATCGTAAAGAAATTGTAGGGACGGACGACCTGATTATGATGCTCATCCCACTTCCTAATGGTGAACTAGAACGCTTCGGTTTTTTCGAAACACCAATTATGGAACCGGCACTACAGGCAAAATATCCTAGTATTCGCACCTACACTGCTCAGGGGATTGATGATCCACGGAAAACCATCAAACTGGAACTAGGGCCTCGTGGCTTACAAGCCATGATCTTCGCACCTACTGGCAGTATGATCATCAGTCCAGCATTCGAGGAGGATAACTCGCACTATGTGGTGTTCCAGAAAAAAGACCTCACTCATCAGGCCCGAAGCTTCAGTTGTGGACATGACGACTTTGACCATTCCACCACACCTTCTGACAACAAAGACTTTACTCCTCAGAATCCGACAGGAACAGAGCTTCGTACCTACCGCTTGGCGCTAGGTGTTACTGGCGAGTATACCACTTTTCATGGCGGCACCAAGGAGCTCGCATTGTCGGCTATGGTTACTACGATGAACCGGATCAACGGCATCTATGAGCGCGACTTCACGATAACGATGACGCTGGTAGCGAACACCGACACACTTATCTTCCTGGATCCAGATACTGATCCGTATTCCAATAATGACCTGGGGATGATCCTAGGCCAAAACCAGCAGCTGTGTGATAGTCTTATTGGCTTCGACAATTATGACGTCGGTCATGTCTTTGGCACCGCAGGTGGTGGTCTGGCAGGCCTGGGCGTAATTTGCGGCGGTTCGAAAGCCATTGGAGCAACCGGCCTGGGCAACCCTAGTGGCGACTTCTTTGATGTTGACTATGCTTCACATGAATTTGGCCACCAGTTTGGCGCTGGGCATACCTTCAATGATTGCGGTAGCCAGTCTGGACAGTCTTACGAACCAGGTAGTGGTGTTACGATAATGGCGTATGCCGGCCTATGTGGTTCCAGTAATCTACAACCCAATTCAATTGATCAGTTTCATGTAGCCAGCTATGATCAGGTGATTGCTTACTCACAAACGGCTAATGGTAACTCTTGCCCTACCATCACCGAAACAGGTAACACCCCTCCCACCGTTGAGGCCGGAGAGGGTGGTTTTTACATTCCCTACAACACGCCCTTTGAGTTGACAGGTAGTGCGGTAGACGAGGACGGCGATGCCCTAACGTACTGTTGGGAGCAATATGATCGTGGCCCTCAGACTCACCCGGATATCCCGGTAGGGACAGCCCCTTTATTCCGCTCATGGCAGCCCGTTGATCACCCTACCCGAATCTTCCCCCGTATTGAAGATCTTGTAACAAACACCGGTACGATTGGTGAATTACTTCCCCAATTTGGGCGAGAAATGAACTTCCGGATGACGGTCCGCGACAACAATCCAATGGGAGGTGGAGTCGATTATGACCAGATTACTTTCCAGGTCGCTGACAGTACAGGGAACTTCCGGGTAATGCAACCTAATGGCGGGCAATTTTGGGTAGCAGGGTCAATTCAAACCGTAAGCTGGGATGTCGCAGGTAGCGATCAGGCTCCCGTCAATTGCCAGACGGTTAATATTTGGCTCTCCGAAGATGGTGGCTATACCTACCCTCACCTGATTGCAGCTAACCGGGCCAACAATGGTTCAGCAGTAGTAACAGTACCGAATATCCCAAGCGACCAAATCCGTATCAAGGTAAAGGCCGCTGATAATATCTTCTTCGATATTTCGAATAATAACTTCAGTATTCTGGAAGCCTCCAATCCAGATTTTTCTCTGACTGTTAATCAAGCAACAGACACCATTTGTGGTCAGGGGATTGCAACTTTCCAAATCAGCTTGGATAGCCTTCTAGGTTTTTCTGAAAACGTAAACCTCAGCGTTCCTGATCCGATTGCCGGAGGTAGCTTTATGTTTAGCGACAATGACGTAGCACCACCGGCAGATATCACTTTGACGGTAGAGAACACTGACGGCATGTTACCCGGCGATTACACTTTCACTTTACAAGCGAACGGTGGTGGGCTCGTCAAAAACTTCCCGTTGACGCTTACTGTGCGAGATGAGATGCCGCAAGCCGTATCACTCTTATCACCATTCAATGGGACCACCAATGTAGCAGAGGATGCTGTGTTTATTTGGAACCCTACGCCTTTTGCCTCTAGCTATGCAATAGAAGTATCTGATTCACCTGCTTTCAATAACATCCTGTTTAGTGCAACCGGGCTCACGAGCACCAATTACATACCTAGTCAAAACCTGTTGGCGAACAACATCTATTTCTGGCGAGTCAGGGTAGAGAGTTCCGCTTGCGGTCCTGGAGATTGGTCAAATACGTTCTCGTTTCAAACTGTCCGTTCAGAATGCGTACTGTATGGAAGCGAGACTGTAGCTGTCACTATTTCTCCTATTGGTACGCCAACGGTGTACTCAGAAATTGAGATCTTCCAGGACTACCAAATCACTGATCTGGATGTATTGAATCTGGTAGGTGTACACACCTGGATGAACGACTTACGATTTACGCTAATTAGTCCTGCCAACGACTCTACCCTACTCTTTGGCAACATCTGCGGCAACCAAGATGACTTCGATTTAAACTTTGATGATGAATCTACGCAGACAGAGATTCCGTGCCCACCAACAACCGGCCTAACTTATCGTCCTGATGAATCTTTCTCCATTTTCAATGGCAGCAGCCCACAGGGTGTATGGCGACTCAAGGTTGAGGATACCGCTGGCCAAGATGGTGGAGAGGTCCAGAACTGGAACCTGCGAATTTGTGGTCCTACGATCGATGATATGCCTGCTACAGTAAATATCACACCCGATTCGGTCCTATTCGGAGAAGTACTTACTATTGACAATGAAAACCTATTGGGAGCTTGCGGTGATGGGAATGGCGATGCAATGTATCAGATTGTTAGTCTTCCAACCTATGGAAACCTATTCTTGAACGGCCTACCAGTGTCAATTGGCTCCACTTTCAGCCAGTCGGATATTGACAACGAATTATTGGTCTATGAACACCAGGGTGATGACGAAACACCAGATCAGTTTGGTTTTATTCTGAGCTGCGATGGAGGCTCTTATATCGGTGGCCTGGTGTACAACATTACAGTGCTTGACGCAGTCAACACCACTAGTATCAATGGCCAACAGAACTGGCGTTTATTCCCGAATCCTACGAGCGGACAATTCACCATAGAAACTGGTGAATTAGAAGAAGTCGTTGAATTCCTTCAGCTCATCGATGTTCTTGGACGCGTAGTATTCCAGCAAGAGCTAGGGCGTACTAATCGACAACAAGTCGATATTAGGCAGCTTACTGCTGGCTTGTACACCTGTCAGCTATTGAGTGCTGACCAGCGTGTAATTGGGACTAAAAAACTAATACTGACCCAATAGCGATAAGAATTCGGTATTCACAAAAGAGCGCATCTAGCCCTACAGCAGATGCGCTCTTTTTATTTCTTTGAGCACCTTTTCGAATTTACTAAAACCGTGCCCCGCTCCTTCATACCACTGAATAGAAGACTGAGGGAATAAACTCGAAATCGTACTGTGATCCAGTACATCATCATCTGTAGCCAGAAAAAAGTGCAGAAGATCTTGCCGAAGGCTCTGGTCTGAATCTGACTTGAGTCGCTGCAAGGTCGGCAGGTACTCCTCTTTAAAATGATAGTCCCGCCCTTTGGTCCAGGTTTTAAAATGACCAATTCCACGGCCGGCCAGCGTCACGTGTGGACGTAAAGAGGGGTTAAACAGCAGCGCTTTTAACCCATATTTAGCACTCGCCCAATACGCGTAGAAACCGCCCAGAGAGGTACCCACTAGAATAGTCTCAGTAGATTGCGTTTCGAGGAACGAACCTATTGTGGCGACAACCTCAGTTGGGTCAGCAGGTAAGTCTGGTGCCCATATCTCAGCATCGGGAAACTGTCTGCGCAGCGCTTCAGCTTTCCAGCCCTCGCCATCGCTATTGAAGCCGTGGAGGTAAATAAAAGTCATCTCGAGCAAACTGATTAGCCAACAAGATACATACAGGTGAGAATGTTATCAGCTACTCAGTCTAAATCAAAGCAGTTTACAATAATGTAAGCACACAAATGCTAGGCTCTATCGAATTGTCAAATTAGAAACATTTCCAGGGTTCCACCGTTGAACATCAACAAATTAAGAGACGATTTATTAGGTTCAGCAGCTTACACATAAGTACATTTGAGTACAATGGTTTGACTTTACACTAGACACATGAGACTACTACTACTTTTCTTATTGGCAAGCACTACGCTTTGGGGTCAAACGCCTCAATTTGTAGACATGACCGACGTTGCAGGAGCTAATAATGCAACAAATAACAATGGTGTCATCATTGGTGACTTCGACAATGATGGTTTTGAAGACCTATTTGTTCCTTCTCGTCTTGATAACAATCGACTATTCAAAAACATGGGCGATGGTTCTTTTGAAGATGTAACCGATACCGCTAGCATAGAAGTTGATGGTTTGACCATGACGGGTGCCTGGGGAGACATCGATAACGATGGTGATCTCGACCTATTCATAGGAAACTACTATACACTTTCGGCACCATTTAGCAACTACTTATACCGTAATGACGGAAATGGTGTTTTCACAGATATTTCGGACAATGCAGGAGTTGCCACTAATGATCAAACCAGATCCGTACATATGCTTGATGTCGATTTAGATGGTTCTCTCGACATCTATGTTTGCAACCTATTACAACAGAATACACTTTGGCACAATAACGGAGACAACACCTTTTCCAACCATACCTTTATCTCAGGCTTAGTAGATGCATCTATTTCCATGGGCGCTATTTTCTTTGATTACGACAATGATGGTGACCAAGACATCTATCTCACCCATGATGGTAATCGACAGTACATAATGTATGAGAATAATGGGCAGGGGTACTTTACTGATGTGTCAGCTGAAACCGGCCTCGACGTTGCCGGACAAGGTATGGGAGTAGATCATGGTGACATAAATAATGATGGCCATCTAGATATTTATGTCACCAATCTGGGCTCAAATTTCCTCTTACTTAATGATGGAAATGGAGTTTACTCTGAGGTAGCTGCGGCAGCCAATGCAGAAGACGTACTAGGCATGGGCTGGGGATGTTTCTTCGTGGACTATGACAATGATGGCTGGGAAGATATTTATGTGGTCAACGACTCCTACTTCAGTCCAACTTCCAATAAACTTTACAAGAATGACGGTGACGGCACCTTCACGGAAGTTAGTACCAACTCTCCTGTTTATAGTTTCTTCGATGGACGAGCAGGAACCTGGGCCGACCTTAATAATGATGGCTCATTAGAACTCATCGTGGCCAATGGACAATACAACGTCGGCATTCAGGTCTTTGAAAACCAACACACTGAGAACAATTGGATTGGTTTCGAACTAGAGGGTACTACAGTAGCCCGCGATGCTTTCGGCACACGCATTCAGGTAAATACTGTTAACGGTGTAAAAATCGATGAAAAAACAGGTGGTTCTTCCTACGCGTCACAAAGCTCTCACCGGGTATACTTTGGCTTGGGCCAGGGCGAAGTCTCGGATATTCTCATTACTTGGCCTGATGGTACAGCCGACTTTTTTGACGAATTAGCCATCAATCAGATCCATAGCATCCAGCAAGGCATGAGTCCTGCTGACCAGGACGGCGACGGATTCGAATATGGAGAAGACTGTGATGACAATAATTCCTCTGTAAATCCGGATGTTGAGGAAATACCGTATAACGGCCTTGATGATGATTGCGACCCAATGACGCCAGACGACGACTTGGATGGTGATGGCTTTGTATTAGCCGACGACTGCGATGATAGCAATTCTGCCATCAACCCAGATGCGGGGGAAACACCTTACAACGACATTGACGACGATTGTGACCCCATGACACCCGATAATGATCTGGATGGTGACGGATTTCTTCTTGCTGATGATTGCAATGACAACAACTCGGCCGTTAATCCAGATGCAGATGAAATACCGTACAACGGCTTAAATGATGACTGCGACCCCATGACACCCGATGACGATCTTGATGGTGATGGCTACCGCCTTGCTGAGGACTGTGATGATAACAACTCGGCTATTAATCCAGATGTAGATGAAATCCCTTATAACAATATGGATGACGACTGTGACCCCATGACACCCGATGATGATCTCGACGGTGACGGATTTTTACTGGAAGATGATTGTGATGACAATAACTCGGCTGTTAATCCAGATGCGGGGGAAACACCTTACAACGGTACAGACGACGACTGTGATCCAATGACGCCAGATGATGATCTGGATGGTGATGGTTTTTTACTGGAAGACGACTGCGATGATAACAACCCAGCCATCAATCCAGATGCAGAGGAAATCCCTAATAATGGAATTGATGAAGATTGCGAAGAGGGTGATTTGGTAACTTCTACCTTATCACTATCGAATTCAACTGTCCAGATATTTCCGAACCCAGCAACAGACTATATCAACATTGTTGTTGATCGAGAAGTCGATTACTCAATTCGGCTCTTCACCCTTAATGGCCAAGTTTTAGTTAGCACCTCAAACGCTAGTACGGTTGATTTAAGACAACTCCCTGCGGGCACTTATCTTCTTGAGATAACAGAGCCATCTTCGAATATTCGAGTTACTGAAAAAATAGTCGTTCAAGATTAATAAACTAAGCAGGTGGTCCCAAACATTAGTGACATGTAAGGGACCACCCTTTAAGTAAAGACAAAGCCTTGCCTATCCGCTTTGCTTACAGTGGTTGCCCAACGGGTTGATCCCAAAGGCCGGTAGCTGCAGTTTTGCGGGCGAACTCCTGAAAGTCGATCGCCTTGCGGCCCAGCACTTTTTCAACATCATTCGTTACGACCTGATTGTCTGCGTTTCCGAGTACCTCACTGAAGAGATAGGTAAAGAGCCAAACATAGTCATCAGGTAAGCCCGCGTTTTTCATAACGACCTTGTAGTCGTCCAGCGAAATCGGTTGGTATTGAATGTCGCGACCCGTTGCGGCAGCTACAGTCTCTACGATCTGCTTAAAGGTCAACTTTCTCGGGCCCGTCACTTCCAATGTCTGGCCATCATATTGATCATCCGTTAAGGCTTGCACCGCTACTTCGGCAATGTCATTTGCATCCACAAAGGGGATTTCAGCATTCGGCATTGGCAGCGCTACATGGCCCGCCAAAATCGGTTCCAACAAGAAGCTTTCGCTAAAATTCTGGTTGAACCAAGAAGCACGTACTAGCGTGTAACGCAAGCCAGAATGGGCAACAATCTCTTCACAGGCCTCTGCTTCTTTTTCTCCTTTACCCGATAACAATACCACTTTCTCTACGCCCTCTTTTAAAGCGGTTTCTGTAAGCGTGGTAATAGCTTCTTTAGCGCCAGGTACTGCCAAGTCTGGATAATAAACGATATAGGCCTTATCCATTCCCCGCAATGCTGGGGCAAAAGTGGTGGGGTCATCCCAATCGAAGGAGGGTTCTGCCGAACGAGCTCCGATTCGTACTTCATGGCCCAATGCTTCTAAGCCAGCTGCTACACGGCGTCCAGTTTTTCCGGTACCACCGATAACTAAAATGTTGTCTTTCATGTCAGGTTGATTTAATGGTTGATATTCAATTGATTCCTATGGCAGGTTAGGTGCGACCCTAACCTCATTTAGTTTTTTGAGCTTCTTGCGCTTCAGCATGTTTTTGATCAGACCAATAAACCACGGTACGCCGTAGCCATTTTTATACAGGTGCTGACCAGCAAATTGGTAGATACTAGCATGTCCTTTCACCCCATGCCCGTCCAGCAAGCGGTTATAGAAATTGAAAAGACAGCCGATCAAAATGGTATCGTGAAGCGCTTCTTCCGTCCAGCCTGCCTGCAGAACAGCGTCGGCGTCCTTTTGCACCAGCTTACTGGGGCTGAGGGTCAGTTTTTTCAGGTAACGAAAGAGTGGTTTTAGTGGCTCTCGAATCGGAGCTTGATCTATATCCTCGAGCAATTGCTCTATAACCGTTGGTTCGATTCCAAATTGCTGAGCCACTGCCTGATGGGAGCCATGACAAAATGAGCAGGCATTCAAGCCCGAAACATAGGCTGCCATGATCTCCCGTTCGGCAAAACTGAGGGGTGATTTCCCGCGCATAATCTCTTGAGAAGCTTTGTCTAAAGGACCCAAGCGACGGCGGTCATTGAAGGTGATATCAGTAATGTCTGAGTTCTCATCCAGATATTTGAAAAAAGGCATCGTACGTTGATTTTTTGGGGTGATTAGATTACAACTTAGTGGTCGAAAAAACTGCCAGAAGTGATAGCATAAAGGAGGCGATTGAAAACAGCGATCGAATCGTGTGAAATCGGTTCCATTTGGTCTCGTAGTATTCTCGGAATTTGGCCAGTTTAGCAGGGCTTAAGTCCGCTAAATCCAGGATGTCTAGTTGGTCATTGAGGGGTACATTCCCGAAAACGGTCACACCAAAAGTTCCCACGAGGTATAGTAACATAGCTACTAAAATGAGCCAGAACCCATTCGATTGGTAATGGTAAAAACTAGCCACGCCCAACATGATCAAACTGCCGAAAAAACTGAGGTAGAAAGTGGGGTTTAGAATAGCGCGATTGATGGCCTGCATCGCTTCCAGGTAAGTGGTGTCTATCACTCGTTGGGTACCCGGAATGACGGATACGGCCCAGGCATAGAATAGGCCTGCCGAAAGGCCCGTTAGCGTTACCGCAGCGTAGAGCGATAGTGATTTCATCGTAAAGTCCATTATGAGTCGATTTTTGTTTTTAACCATTGTTCCAGTGCAGCGTACTCCTCCGATGTTAATCGGATATCATCCCCCTTTGGCATTCGCTTCTGCACAAATACGGCCCGATAGATTCGCGGAGCTCGCTTATCCATGTTGTTCAGCTTAAATACCATGAAAGGGTTCTGCCGACGGTGGCAGACATTGCACTTGGTTGCCAAGACTTCAAAAGCCTGTTCTTTCAGCGGATCAGCCGTATACTCAATGCTTGTTGAAGGCAAATCGAAAGACGAGAAGGCCATAAAAGCAGGAAGCAAAAAGAGGAAAAGAAGTCTGCGAGAATTATGTGGTTTCATTTCACATCCATGATTGATTACGGATGTAAAATTCAGGCGGTTTAGCACCCTCTGCTTGACCCTTCCGGCCAATGTTTTGACACTTTAGGCCAAATGCAAAAAGAGCGTATTTCTTTCTATGTCAATGCACGAAAAAGATCAACCGGAGGTACATAAAGAGAGGAAAACTGGATAAGAACTATCCTTGCTTGCGATATTCAGCAGGGGATTGACCGGTCCAACGTTTGAAAGCACGACTGAAGGCGCTTTGCTCTGAAAAGCCCGTACGGAAAGCAATTTCGGCCATCGTACTATTCGAATTTCTCAGCAAGTCACGGGCGATATCCGTTTGGGCCTTCTTAATGAGATCTCTAAAGGTCAGTCCGCTATCCGCTAATCTGCGGGTCAAGGTTCGATTACTCATTCCCATGTGCTGGCCAATTTGGGCAATGGCTGGAATTCCGCTGGGGAGTGCATCCTGTATCAATCGTTCGACATCAGCCACAACCCTGCTAGAACTTACCTCTATACCTTTAGTCTCCTCTTCTACTCGTTCCAGCAGAAACCTATTGATACTGGCATCAGCTTTGGCAGTGCGCATTTCTAGATCTGCACTCCGATAAGTAATCGCATTTTGCTTTTCATTAAATAGTACTGGACACCCAAATGCACGTTCATAGTCGGCAATATCTGTCGGAGGTTGATGCTTAAAGGCAATCTTTATGGGTAAGATATCAGATTCTGTCATCGCTTTCAAAACGACAACCGTAGCAGAAAAGGTAGCTTCATTGGAAAGCTCTACTCCACGGCGATGTGCATCTCTAAACAACAATACATTGGAGTAATCCCCCTGCTGCTCTACCTTAAAGACATAGGTATTCGAAAGCAGCATAAAGTAGCGCTCGCTGCGCTCAAAAATTTCTTTGGCGGTGGAGCAGGTCTTCCAAGACAAGCCCAGCACCCCATAATCATCCATCTCCATGGCCTGCCCAACCCGAATTGAAAACCCGGGGCCTAATAAGCGGTCGAACATTTCGTGTAGCGCAAAAAACTGATCTGCAGGCACCGCTTGTACAGCATCTAGCGCATCTACCGGCACTGGGAGTTGCTCTACATGACGCCGATCTAACCCCTCACTCAGGGCGTAATGGATCATTTTTCGATACAGACTAATAGAGATGTATTTCACATTGGTGCTTTTCGCTACTATAAACTAAGCTATACAGGTACCATTCGGTTTATCTAGAATCTATTTTTTTTGGCCTGGGCATGAAATACCGCTGAAAAAGCGTTAAACAAAACAATGATTTTCGTCACCTTCCTCCTGACATAAATCAGCCGTTTGGGCCCATTTTTGTTACAAATACGTGACACGTTCTGTGACACTCTTTTTTAACTTTGCCGGAGTCCGTTGAAGACCTTTTTTTATGTTGCAGCAATATAAGATTCTTACCGTAACTCACCGTAGTACCAATCTCAAAGACATTGGTACTTTCGCCTTATCTGCTGATAATGAGCAGAGTAAGAAACTACAGCTGGACATTCTAAAAGATACTTTTGGGATCGAAGAACTCTACTACGTGGCCACCTGCAACCGCGTACTTTTCGTCTTTATCAGCGAGCAAGACCTATCCAAGAATTTTGTTGAAAGCTTTTTCAAGCGTGTAAACAGCAATTTAGCAGCCTCTGCCACACACCATAATGTATTGGCATTAGAAGGGCTACCGGCAGTAGATCACCTGTTGCGCGTAGGCGGTTCAATTGATTCTTTAGTTGTAGGTGAGCGTCAGATCTTAGGTCAATTACGTGAAGCTTTTGATCAAGCTCAGGAGCGTGGACATATTGGTGACAGCTTGCGCCTTTTGTTTCAACGAATGGTGGCTGCATCAAAAGACATTTACTCTAACACTCGCATCGGAGAGAAACCTATTTCAGTAGCTTCTCTAGCGGTGCGTAAGATGATGAGCTGTCAGCTCAAATCTGATAGTAGAATTCTGCTAATTGGTGCTGGTCAAACTAACACACTTGTCGGCAAGTTTTTGGTGATGCATGGTTTTGAGCAGGTGACTGTTTTTAACCGTTCTATCGAAAAGGCAGAGTTGTTGGCTGAGAAGTTCTCTGGCGAAGCATATACATTGACGGAATTGCCTAATTACAAGAAAGGCTTTGACTGTATCATTGTATGTACGGGTTCGAAAGACCCTGTGGTTACTCCAGCCATTTACCAGGAGCTACTTAATGGTGATTCACCTGAAGGAAAGGTAATTGTGGATTTGGCCATCCCTCATAATACCGCAGCAGAGGTATTTGCTTCTTATCCAGAAACGATCTACATCGAAATTGAAGGTTTACGCCAGCTGGCTAACGAGAACCGTGATTTTCGCAAGCGCGAACTAGCCCTTGCAGAAGAGCGTCTACAAGATCACGTTGATACCTTCCCTACTCTTTTCCAACAGCGTCAGCTAGAAATCGCGATGCGCGAAGTACCTACTGCTATCAAAGCAGTTCGTGCTAAGGCTGTAAATGAAGTTTTCCGCAAAGACATTGAGCAACTTGACGACAGTGCTCGCGCGGTATTAGAGGAAGTACTTTCCTATATGGAGAAAAAATGCATCGGCATACCAATGCGCGTAGCGCGGGAAAAGTTGATTTCGTAGTCCCTCCCCTTTGCCAGGAAGAATCTTCTTACTCCCTAGTACCCAAATACTAGAATAGATCTGTTCAAGTGTACGTTAATTATTGAAGTCGGTATACCGTATTCAATTTCCAGCATATGCGCTCAGCCTTACTAATCTTATTCATTAGTCTTGTCAATCTCAGTCCAATCTCCGCTCAAGAAATAAGCTTTAGTTTGGTTTGTATTGATACCCTTGTCGAAATACCTTCAGACAATGAGCTTGTGATTGGCAACAGCTCTACCTTCCGAGAAGTCTTTTATAATAATAGATACGCGATCAATGCGCCGCGGTTCCAACACACAATTTACTTACAGCGTACCATTCAAGCTGCTTGCGTGCAGAACATTACCCATCAAGTCACCCTCAACTCAGAAGCACAAACGCTCACTTGGCATTCAAGCATTACTCAAGGTAATTGCGAGGATCTCGTTGTCAGACAAATCACCATTGCCGTACCAAGACCTCCAATCGGCTATGAAGTTCAATTTGACACCACTTGGACTACACAGGAAGCCAAATCTGAGGCGCCAGTCGCAACCGAATTTCCACTAAACGGTGTTTCTTGTCACTTGGATCAATCGGCAGGGGGTTCTTTTTACCCTGTACCGGCCGTCATCACAACGGATAGCCTTTATACTCGGTACTGGCTGGGGGAAGCCCTCAGGTGTACCTCAAAGATGGACTTCTCTTCCGAACTGATTCTTGCAAATATGTACGGCGGAGATTGCATGATGCGCTTAATGCCTCATGCCTTTTTTGATCCGATTACAAACACGCTCATCCTGGAGGTTCATAATATTTGGGGCGGCTGTAGAGCTGGAGGGCGAAAACCACTCGCTCTTGTTGTACCAAGGCCACCAACCGAAGACTTTCGGGTTGTATTTCAGGAGATACAAGTGGATAGTTGGGAGGAGTACAATGAGCAGTTCTTGCGCAAAAATTAAAAAGCCCTCTGGTCCACAGACCAAAGGGCTTCCACTCATCGGAGTGTTTCTACTCTTACTTGATCGTAAATGCTACCCGTGCAAACAGGTAGCGACCACCAAAGCTAAACTGTGGTGAACGACGAGAGTATACAAAGCGACCGCTTGACTGGAAAGCAGGATCTGCTTCGTCTGGATAAACATCAAGAAGGTTGTTCGCACCAAACGTGAAGTTCAAGTTATTACTCACTTCATAACCTACTGACAAATCGGTAATGACCTTACCAGCGTTGTAAGGATCAATTGAGTTGTCAATCTGATTGAGGTCTGCATCAAAAATAGCAGCGTTAGTTGCTTCAGTAGTTTCACCGAAGTAAGTGTTACGCAGGTAAATTGTCAGCTTGTTCAATGCAAGGGTATTACCCAATGTCAGCTTCACACGAGGAACAGCTTGCTCCAAGTAGATGCGGCTGGTTTGGTCAAAGTAAGTTCCTACCAATCCCTTATCACGTAGAATATCAGAAGCATTGATACCATCCTCTTGGTCCCAAGTGGTCTTAGAGAAGGTAGCAGCAAGGTCAGTACGAAGGGTACGGCCAGCACCAAAGCTAGCAGAGTGTGCAACAACGATTTCAACACCACGAGAGGTTGTGTTGATAGAGTTGGCGAAGAAAGCCGCGCGAGTAGCACCCGCTTGGTTAAAGATGCTCTGAAGCTCTTCGTCATCACCAGGTTGGAACTGTCCAGTAAGTACTACGCGATCGTCAATACCAATCTGATAAGCATCAACTGTCAAGCGCAAGCTAGCAGCAGGAATCTTTGCGGTGAAACCACCACTTACACTAACGGAAGTTTCTTCCTTCAACTCAGGAATACCTAGCAAGGCAGCAGCACGAGAAGTATTGGCAAATACACCCACTTCCTGTGGTACAGATACACCACCTACCAAACTGAAGATAGTAGAGGTACGGCTGAAGTGAATCTGGTGTAGTGATGGCGCACGGAAACCAGTACTGGTACCAGCACGTATTGCAAAGTTGTTGTTCACTTTATAGCGACCTACCAACTTGTAGTTGAACGTAGATCCAAAGTCAGAATAGTTCTCAAAGCGAAGCGCCGCTCCTACAAGAAATGCTTCTGAGAAATCAAATTCCGTATCCACATAAAGGGCAGCACTGGAACGGCGAGCATCCACAGCATTCGTTGGTAAGAAACCAGCGAAACACTGAGAACCAGATGGACGGTTACGACCGAAGTAATCGCGCACCAATAGTTCGTCTGGTGTGGCAGGGTTTACCAAATTGCCATTCACATCATAGTTGCCGTAAGACAACTCTGAACCAGGCGTAATACCGAAGTTCTCTAGACGGTACTCACCACCAAAGGCAACGTTTACACCTTCGCCAAGAACACCATCAAAGTACTGAGACAGGTCGAAGTTGGTAGTAGACTGGGTAAAGTCATGACCACCAGCATCAAAGTCAGTAGGTGAGCTACTTCCCAAGGTAGCATTGTGCGTATTGGTCATGTTAAACAAGAACTCATTGAAACCGTAAACGGTGCTGAGGTCTGCATTCCATGTTCCAACCATACCACGAATACCAACGCCAAAACTACGGTCAGTAATGTTGGAGTTGATTCTTGGCACTGTACCATCTGGGTAGATAGAGGTAGTCGTACGACTCTGAGCTGGCAAACGATAGAAACAACCAGAACATCCACGACGATAGCTGGTACCTGCGAAGCTGTATAGCTCTGCGTTGTCGCCTACAGGAAGTACCATGTTGGCGAAGAAGTTACCACCGCGAACTTCCGACTGGCCAACTAGCATGTTATAGTCACTACGTACCTGGCCACGAGCAGCTAACTCTTCCTCTGTAACATCAAAGTCCAGAACACCTGCTAAACCGCTCAAGTCAGTCAGGTTGTTAAGCTCGGTCAAGGTTGCGCCATTTATGTAGCTTACATCTTCGGCAAAGGTTTGAATTTGCTCCAATGAAAGATTACTTACATCAGCACCGGCAGCAGCAGCTACGCGCTCAATACCATTGTAGGCATTGAAAATCTGACCACTGAACTCCTGCATACGGCTGCTCTTCCCACGGAAGTTGAACTCACCCGTCATATTGATGAAGCCACCATTTTCGCCTAATGGCAAACCATAGTTCAAACCTAGGTTTACTACTTCACCATCAGCATTCTTTAATTCGCCACCAAATGGGCCAATACCATCAGAGAAGTTCGCTCCTGTGGTAAGGTTTACAGCCAATTGGTTTACATCTTCGCGAAGTTGGATATTGATTACACCAGCGATTGCATCTGTACCGTACTGAGCGGCAGCACCATCGCGTAGGATTTCAATATTGGAGATGGCAGACGCAGGAATGGCGTTAAGGTCTGTACCTACGTTACCACGACCAAAGGTACCGTTCACGTTTACGAGCGAGGTGGTGTGGCGACGCTTACCATTTACCAACACCAATACCTGATCTGGCCCCAAACCACGAAGTGAAGCGGGGTCAATGTGGTCGGTACCATCAGAGATCGTCTGTGTGTTAGACGAGAATGATGGTGCTGTCTGGTGTAAGATCTGATTGATCGTCACTTGAGGCGACTTGGAGGTGAGCTCTCCAACATTGATTACATCCACCGGCACAGCAGATTCCAGATTGGTTCGGTTAGAAGCACGGGTACCCGTAACAACTACCTCATCAATCAAAACCCCTTCCGACATATTGAAGTCCAGCGTAGTGGTTTCCCCAGCTACCACGGTGGCTGTTTGTGCAATTGTAGAATAACCTACATAGCTTGCGATAACCTTGTACGTGCCTGGATCAAGGGAGATGCTGTACACCCCATCAAAATCCGTCACACTTCCTCTCAGCGTACCGTCAATACTGATCGAAACACCAATGAGTGTTTCACCAGCATCAGTTACGGTTCCACTGATCGTTCCTTGTTGGGCATAGCCTACTACCATACTAAGTAGGCAGAAGAACAGTAGATAAATACGTTTCATAACATTTAGGTTTGGTGAAAAATTGCAGTTGTGCTTACCAACTCAGTTGGCAGCTTATCAAAAAGTGCCTGCCCCACACACCGAACTGTTGCACATAGCGACTGTAGCGAAAAGTACCATCGCTGGTATTAGCGCTGTGCTGGTGTTCATCGGGGTAGACATCAAAAACATTGCGAATTTGCAGGCCATATCTCAAGTTCTCACGAACCTGCCATTGCAGTGCCAGATCAGTAATCCATCGAGGTTGAAAAACCTGATCTCGGCTTTCAATAGACTGGGTATAAGTATTGCGAACCCAATTGCTTGACTCTCCATCGGCTGGATGCCGATAAATCACGCGACCAAAACGGGTAGATTGTAAATTGACACTCCATACTTGGTGGAACCAACTCAGTTGAGTAATGGCCTTGCTTTGAGGTTGTGCATATTCTAGTCTTGCCTGGTCCTGGCGATTGAAAACGATACTCTCTAAGCCTTGCAGCGCCACTGGCAATTCGATACCAGACAAGCGCGTGCGATTCATACTCCCTACTAAACGAAGGCGGAGTTCATCCTTTACACCGATTGGCCATTGCTGCTCGTAGCCCAGATCAAGCCCCCAGGTCTCTGTTTGAATGGAGTTAGAAAAGAACTGAACCTTATCGAGATCATTAGCCGCTAGTAGATCAGCTAACATGCCGTGATCCTGTCCATCCAACTGGCTTCCCAAGACAATGCGATCTTGAATATTGATCTGATAGGCCGTAGCGCTAATTTTCTTATTCTCTGCTAAAGGCCAATGGAGGCGTAGCGAATAATTGAAGGAACGCTCAGGTTGCAGTGGCTGCCCTAGTAGATCCATTACTACCGGGTGCTCGCTATTGAGTTGAGCGATCTCAGCACCAACCAACTTATCTCCGTCAGGAATAAACTGAAGACTCTGGCTACTGAAGTAAGCCTGCCCCAGAGATGGCGGACGCAAACCAGAATTGAGTACTGTCTGTATACGTAGGCCCGACGGCCAAACACGGCTGATGGCTAACTTACCTGTTAAGAAAGTCCCGGTCTCCTCCCAGCTTTCACTGCGGATGGCCATGGAATAGCGCCACTGCTCATTGATGTGGTGATTCAACAACACATATGCCGATAAAGAAGAGCGCCAGTTTCTACTGCGATGATTTGGGCGATAGCCAGGAAACACCTGGATCCCACCTTCCTTTAGTGGAGGATCTATACCATTGTAACTATAATTCTTCCAGCTCCATTCATCACCATCGGTCTGCTTGAATACCTCATTGCGCCATTGCAGCCCCAGGTGCCAAGCTGTTTTACCACTTTTTGAAACCTTAGTGGCATCCGCCTTACTGATCAGTTGCCCATATAGCAAGCTACCCGCTTTAGCGGTAGTAGGAGACTGAAGCCCAAGCGACGCATTATTAGAATTCTCAATGATGAAGCTAACCTGATTGCCGCCAATGTTCTGATTGAAATCTACTCGCCATGCTCCAAGCTGTCGGCGCCAGCCTACCAGCCAAGAGGCATCTATAATCTGCGGATGAATTTCAGGTGAGAAGCCCCAATGATACAATCCTGATTGCTTGCGTTCCTGGTAGGGGAATCGATAGAAACCGCGCGAACGGCCTTGTCGTAAGTTTACACCACCAAATTGGTAAACCTCTCCCTCTGCTACTCCTTTGCGTTCATGCTGGAACAGGAAGCCAAAGTTCCGAATGGTGGCGCTCCCTACTTCCATCACCCGTTGCTTCGCAAAACCCGTTTGCGCAAAAAAGGCCGCTACTGAATCTGGCCGTTGATCGCGCGTATCGCCAAAAACCAAGCCTGTATAAGCCCCTGCGCGGTTTACGGCAGTACGGCTATCTAAGCGCCAACTCAAACGCCAATTGTGTCGTTCGGAACGGTGCCCCCAATGGCCACTACCTCCCATTTGAAAACCATCACCAGCGGCCGTCAGGCCAGTGGCGAGTTGTACAGAAGACGGCGCATCTTCTTCTTTAAGGATGATATTGATGACTCCAGCAATCGCATCCGAGCCGTATTGGGCAGTGGCACCATCAGGTAGGATTTCTACTCGTTCGATAGCAGAAAGCGGAATAGCATTAAGATCCGTAGCCACACTACCTCGACCGATCGTATTATTGACATTAACTAAAGCCGAAGTATGGCGTCGCTGACCGTTAACAAGTACAATCAACTGATCTGGAGCCAGCCCCCGAAGTGCTGCTGGGTCAACATGGTCTGTTCCGTCACTTAGCGTCTGGTAAGTAGAATGGAAGGAAGGAGTAGCATATTGAAGTAGCTGTCCAAGATCCGATATAGGGAGTCGAGCTGTTTCTTCTTCTACCTCTAGTTGTTCAGCCGGGCTATCAGGAGCCAGATACGACAACGATTTTGGTGTGGCACCGAGCACCAGAACCTCCGTAAGATCTACACTACTAGCCAACTGAAAATTGAGTTCTTGCTTTTGCCCAAATGGTAGCCATAGCAGCGTATCGATAGTTTGAAAACCAATAAAACTGGTCTGCAGATTAAGCTCTCCGGCCGGCACCCAAAGCTCGTAGTACCCGTATAGATTAGTTGATGTACCGCGTTGACTTGAGGGATGAAAAACGGACGCTCCGATTAGTGGCTCTCCTTCCTGATCATGAACGTAACCTTTAATTTGTCCATACGGGTGGCGAGCTTGCACCGCCCAAAAACCATCATCGATGCGCGTAAAGTCTAAAGAAGTTTCTTGGCTGATTTTATCCAGTACAACCTCAAGGCGGTCGCTAGCTGTTAGCCAGGCTTGAGGAATACGTTGCCCACGTAGCAGCTGTGCTTCGTAAAGAAAAGCCGAAGCATATTGCTCTTCAAGTTGCTGGAGCCCGTCCTCTAGGGAGATCTTAACCGTATCCACCTGTGCTTGGGCACAAAGCGGTCGCGCTATCAGCAACACTAATGCGATTGCTGATAGAACAGTGAACAGCCATGTTTTTAATCCCATATACATAGGAGGCATCTTGATCTAGTGTGTTTAGCCTTTTGTGTTGGGCATAAAAAACCCAGGACACTGCAGGCCAGTATCTATCCCAAAGCCGAGCGAGTCGGCAGCATACTTTGTCAATAGGCGTTGCTATAGTCCTTTCCCACAGAAGGTGATACAAGGGGAGACACCTACCACGGACCATGGCATAGCTAGATTGATTTCATTGGTAATGTGGGGACAACTCTTTTCTTTGAGTGTCTAGTTTTATGGGGTGAAAATGATCTGGTTCGAGCGAATTTCTACTTGTACTCCCAAGGAGGTAGAGATTCCTTTCACTAAGCTTTCTAAGTTCTTAGCGGGTGCTGAACCACTCAATTTCTTTTCTGCCAGCTGAGTGTTTTTGACAATCACGGTTTTGCCATAATCATGCTCGAGCTGCTGAACTATTTCGCGTAATGATGTTTGTTCGAAATACCAGATTTGTTCTCGCCAGCTCGTGTAGAGCTTCGCGTCTGTAATAGTCGTAATATCATCCTGCTGGCTGTTTGCTTGCCAGCTATAGTGCTCATTGGGTTTTAATTCATTTGCGGTACCGCCTGATGCTTGCACTTCAACCTTACCCTCGATTAGGGTTACTGCCGTTCGCTCGTCACGGTTGACCACATTAAAGCTGGTCCCTAACACTCGAACTTGAAGTGGCTCTGCCTTAACCACAAAGGCCATTCCCGACTGCTCTGTTGCTGAAACTACCTGAAAGTACGCTTCCCCATCAAGGAAGACTTCACGTATACCTTCAGCAGCCCATTCGCCATCCCACCAAAGGGTAGAGTTGGCTCTCAAATCCACAATGGTGCCATCAGGTAGTTCAATCTGCTCTACCTCACCAAAGGCGGTCTGATATTGTTGCTGTTGTGGCCAAAGCAACCATACCAGAGTGAAGAGGATACCAATAGCAGCGGCTACCTTCCACCCACTCCTTATTCGTCGCACTTTAGGTTGTAGCGGCAATTGCTCCTGCAGCTGTTGCCAAGCTGTTTCGGTAGGAGGAACTATTGAGGTAGATTCCTGCAATTGTAGCACCAACTCACGAGCCTTTGCAACTAAAGTCAAACGCCCTTCGTCCTGCTGCATCCATCCCTGCCAATGCGCATCATGCTCTTGCCCTTCGGACAGCACCCACTCCACAAAGCGGTCATCAACTAAGAGTTCTTCAATTGTTAACATAGCAGAAAGCTAGGCGAATAGTTTTATCAAGATTCTACCTACATGACGAAGAGAAGACCAAACTGTACTCAAGCCAAATGATCTTTTTTTAAAATCACTTTAATTTTTTTGAACCCGCGATGGGCAGCATTGCGCACAGACTGGTAGCGCATACCCATAATTTCGGCAATCTCTGGATAAGGAATGTTGTTGTAGAAACGCAGAAATATGATCTCTTGCTGAGTAGGTGATAAGAGGTGGAGCGCCTCTCGGATAGCCGTATCTGAGGAATAATCTGACGGCATCAACATGCCTGAGTGCCACTCGAAACGGTGATCGTTGTTTTCCCAAAGAACGATCCTACTCCGCTGACGACGGCGAAGCTCATCAATAATAGAAAACCGGAGGGACTGAAAGAGGTAAGACTTTACTTTGACTTGAGCTGGAAGCTGTTCGTGTTTTTCCCATAAGCTGAGAAAAAACTGTTGGACTTGATCTTGCACACTGGCTTCATCTGGCAATAAGCCTGACGCATATCGATACATCTCAGGATAATAGCAACGGAAGAAAAATTCCAGTGCCGATTGCTTTCCATCCCGAAGCTCTTGCCATTTCTGTAGCTGCTCGGTCAAATTGTTTTATGTGTTAGCCCTCATGCATAAGGTAGGCGAAAAAACGGAGCAGAGCAACTGCAATTAGTCTGAGAAAGATCTCAGGCAGGGCCTACATAAAACAAAACAGCCATAGTAGACTGTACCATGGCTGCTAAAAAAATCCAACTTCAAAAGGGGATTTCGCGAATCTTTATGTAAAACTTCCTCCGTAGAGAAAGGAAACAATTCAATTTCTGTAGCATGAAATCTTCTACCATTTAAATGGGGGTGTAGATAGACCTCTTGCTGCTCTTCGGTAGCAAAACTAGGTAAAATGTGCGTTTTTTACAATAAAGCGGTAACTTTTTATTATTTAGCGGTCTTCACATGCTGAGCATACTGGTCTAATTCCTCGTAAAAGTCCTCACCGTATTTGCGTATAAGTGCTTCTTTTACAAACCGATAAATAGGTAATTGGGCTTCTTTTCCCGCGCTACAAGCAGCGCTACAAATATCCCAACGATCGTAGTTAAGTGCTTCGAAACCAATATCGGGTTTAGCGCTAATCCGTACTGGATAGAGGTGACAGCTAATCGGCTTACGAAAATCAATCTTTCCATCTTGCCAAGCTTTTTCAATTCCACACTGCGCTTTTCCATCCTGATCAAGCGTCATGTAAGCGCATGGGCCGTTATCGATTAGCGGCGTACGATGTACTTTATCTTCTTCATCGTAAGTATAAATCCCTTCCTGGCGAATGGCTGCTTCGCCGGCAGGGCTAATGTAAGGTCCTAATTGTGGATAGATGTCTTCTAGTATCGCCAACTCATTCTCTTCTAATGGCGCTCCGGCATCACCTTCCCAACAACAGGCCCCTTTACAGGCATCAAGTTGGCAAAGAAACTGCTCCTCAACTAGCTCGTCACTGACAATTTTGTCCTGGATAATAATCATTGTCGGAATAATTGCTTCTCTAGTGCAAATATGCAGAACAATTAGGCATTCTTCCCCACTTTTATCGTACTTTAGCCCACCGTATTTTAAGGAGCCGAAAAGAGCCTAATCCGGCTGATTTGCTAAGGCTTTGTTTCAACCATGACCCAATTTCTGCCGGCGCTAGGAGGATGAGGAAAGACGAGATGGCGTCTGGCCCAAAAAATATCGTAAAGACATTAACTATGAAGACCAAACTGTTTATCCTGTTTTTACTCGCTGGAAGCTGCAGCCTATGGGCTCAAGATCGCACACCTGCTATTGATGCCGCTGTGGCAGAGCAGACTGCTCATTTCGAGCTACGCCCTGATCAAGTAGAAGAAATGTATGTGATTGAAGAGCGCCGCGCACGCAACTTGGCAGAAATTGAAGTTTTGCGTGAGTCTGACTACCGCATGTACCTGGCGAAGAAGCAAGCGATCCGTACACATATCCAAGGTAACATTCGCCAAATTTTGGATAAGGAGCAACGCATGACGTTGGATCAGGATATCCGCCAATATCGCGAAGCAACGAGCAATCTTATCCGCGAAATGCGCCAACAAGGCAAGAGTAAGGAAGAAATTGAACTAATGTTGTTAGAAAGAGGATAGAGGGGGCGAACCAAATGAAGCATTAGGTCCTTTTAATTTGAAACAATAATTAACGCTAAGAATAATAAATGGAGGACATTCTCAAACAGAGATTTCACGAAAAGGCCTCAGCCCTGGCCAAGGAACTAAAAGCTATGCTAAAAGAGCATGGCGACATGAAACTAGATGAAGTCAAGCTACGCCAGGCCTTTGGCGGTGCACGCGGAATTAAAATGATGATCTGGGAAACTTCCCAGCTAGATGCCTACGAAGGCATTCGATTCCGTGGTTATTCTATTCCTCAATTGCAAGAACTCCTCCCTTCTGACGAGCAAGGTGAGCCGCTACCTGAAGGCTTATTCTGGTTGATGCTGGTAGGGGACATTCCAACAGAGAAAGAAGTAGAATGGCTAAGCCAGCAATTTAGCATGCGCGCTACTGTGCCTGCGCATACCTTTGCGATGCTAGATAGCCTGCCAACGGATACCCACCCGATGACGCAGTTTTCTCTCGCTATTGCTTCCATGCAAACCGAGAGCTGCTTTGCCCGCCGTTATGATGAGGGTATCGATAAGGCAGACTACTGGGATCCGACTTACGAAGATACGATGAACCTCATCGCCCGGTTGCCGCGCATTGCGGCTTACATCTACCGCCGTACCTATCACAATGGTGATCACATCTCGCCTGATGTTTCTCAGGACTGGTCGGGCAACTTTGCCCACATGCTGGGTATTGAGGGGGATGACTTCAAAAACCTGATGCGGCTTTACCTGACGATCCACGCTGACCACGAAGGTGGAAATGCTTCTGCCCATGCCACACACCTGGTAGGGTCCACCCTTAGCGATGCTTACTACTCTCTCGCAGGAGGTATGAATGCTTTGGCTGGCCCATTGCATGGCCTGGCGAATCAGGAAGTCATCCGCTGGATTTTCAAGATGCTGGATGCACTGGGTACCAAGTCGCCTTCCAAGGAGCAAATCGCTGACTACGTGAATAGCACACTCTCCTCGGGGCAGGTGATTCCTGGATATGGGCATGCTGTATTGCGGCAGCCAGACCCCCGCTTCATGGCGCAGAAGCGCTTTGCGGAAGAATACATCAAGGACGATGAGGTGGTAAAGGTGGTCTGGAAAATATTTGATGTGGTGCCGCCAATCCTGGAAAGCCTGGGCAAGGTGAAAAACCCATGGCCTAATGTGGATGCTCACTCTGGTGCCCTGCTGGTGCATTACGGGTTGAAGGAATACAGCTTCTACACCGTCCTGTTCGGCGTGTCGCGTGCATTGGGCGTACTATCTGCTCTATGCTGGTCCCGTGCACTGGGCTTCCCACTGGAACGGCCAAAATCCGTTACCACAGAATGGGTGAAAAGCACGCTTGCTAAAATGGAGCAGGAAGCTTAAACGGACTTAAAGAAAGGCAGTTGTCTGACAGGGCAGCTGCCTTTTTCAGTTCCTTGGGGCCAGCTCCGTTCAAACTTCCCGGTTATAAAATTCTTTATTCCTAAAATTCCTTTATTTTTGACCGCGCCGGGTATTCCTCCTACCGCTGAGTAGGTTCAGCCTGGCAGTAAAAAACGAAAATAACTCAAAGAAATATGGAATTTCCTGATACGCTCAAATATACGAATGAGCACGAATGGGTCCGCGTAGAAGAAGGCAACATCGCTTATGTTGGCATTACGGATTTTGCGCAGGGCGAGCTGGATGAGCTGGTTTACGTCGAAGTAGAAACGGTGGATGAAACCCTGGACAAAGACGAAGTCTTTGGAACCGTGGAAGCCGTAAAAACCACGTCTGAGCTTTTTATGCCGGTCTCTGGCAAAATACTGGAATTCAATCCTCAGATTGATGAGGCGGATGGTGATAACCCTACCCTGGTCAATGAAGACCCCTACGGAGAGGGCTGGATCGTTAAGATCGAGATGACCAACCCTGCTGAACTCGAAGAACTGATGGATGCAGAGGCCTATAAAAAGCTGGTCAGCTAAAAAAAATAATATTTTTTCTTTCTTCACACACCAAAAACTCAAAGCGCTGCATCTACCAGATATAGACAACAACAAAATGATGTTGTTGCCTGCCCTAATCTGGGCAGGGGCGCTTATTTTTTTCTCAACCGGAGGGCAAGTCTCTCCGCCGAAGTTAACCTCACTACTGGAGCCCGATAAGCTCGCACACGCAGTCGCCTATTTTATACTGGCGAGCCTGCTTGCTTTCGGATTCGCCCGGTCTGGAATGAGGGGGCTGCAAAAGCACCCCATTCTATGGGCCATAGGGATCAGCAGCCTGTTCGGTTTTTCACTAGAAATCGTACAATATTTGTTTTTCCCGGGGCGGCTTTTTGAGCTTTACGATATTCTTGCTAATATTATCGGCTCCGTAGCATGTGTATTATTGTCTAGTTTTTTGATAAAATAAACCTTGTCAGTATGGATGTTTCAATTACTGGTGGGGGATTAGCCGCCGCGCTGGCGTTAATCACTGTAGGCATCGTTGCATTTATTGTAGTAATGCGCAGTATTTATTCCAAGCGTGCGAAAGAAGGATTACAGCAATCCGATTCCGGCTCATCGCTTACCTCCAGAACCAAGTACGCTGGTGCTGATGCTTTTAAGTACAGCGGTACGTACTTCAACCTTGGCCTTGCTCTTGCAGTGGGCCTTACTGTGCTCGCCTTTGGCTGGACGCAGTACGAAGAGGAAATTTACATTCCGGATGATGCGCTTGAGCTGCCGGATGAGATTGAGGTAGAGCCCCCACGTACGGCTGAACCCCCGCCCCCGCCACCTCCACCACCGCCACCGGTGATCGAAGAGGTACCGGATGAAGAAATTCTCGAAGACGAAGAAGTCACCTTCGAGGACCAGTCTATCGACGATCAGACGATCGTAGAGGCGCCCGTTGTTGATGACGCGCCTCCACCCCCACCACCGCCGCCACCCCCACCACCCAAGCCAAAGGTGGAGGAGATATTTAAGGTAGTGGAAGACATGCCTCGTTTCCCTGGCTGTGAAGACCTCCCCACCAAAGAGGAGCGTAAGCAGTGCGCGGACAAGAAAATGCTTGAATTTATCTACAAAAACATCAAGTATCCGGCTATAGCCCGGGAAAATGGTGTGGAAGGCACTGCTGTTGTGCAGTTCGTTGTAGAGAAAGACGGGTCTATCACTGATGCGAACGTTGTGCGTGACCCCGGTGCTCAAACCGGTGCAGAAGCGTTGCGAGTGGTTAACCTGATGAAAGAGCAGGGAATACAGTGGATCCCAGGTAAGCAGCGTGGACGTGCCGTTCGCGTACAGTTTAACCTGCCGGTCCGTTTCCGCCTTGAGTAGTATACTACTTTGGTTGTCTTATAAAACGGCTGATGGCTCTGAGGAGCGGTCAGCCGTTTTTGCTTTTATGGCCGCCTGCCCAACCAATCCTGCTGCTCCTCCGTTATTTGAGGAGAAAAAGCATACCTTTTCCTCTGGAAAAACGTTTGGGATATAATAGCTACAACGATACATTGATGAAGAAGAGACACTTGAAATGGGTTTTCGCTTTGCTGCTCACGGGCACCCTCACCACTTTAACCTTCGGGCAGGACCGGCAGCTGGCCAATCAGTATTACCGGGACGGGGAGTTTGAAAAAGCCTCTGTGTTATACGAGCAGCTGTATAAGGAATCAAACTATAATGACTTCTATTTTGACCGCTACATTGAGTCGCTCATGGCTATGGATGACTATGATGCCAGCGAGAAAGCCATTAAAAAGCACTTGCGGCGCGACCCGGAAAATGTACAGACTTACGTTACCTACGGAAAGCTGCTGGAGCGGCAGGTGAGAAGTGAAGAGGCAGAAGACATGTACAAGACCGCTATTGAGAAGCTGCCTAAAAACCAGATACAGGTCACGAGGCTGGCCAATGCCTTCATGACGCTTACGAAATACGACCTGGCTATTGCCGCCTATGAGCGGGGGGCTGAAATGCTTAAAAACAGAGATGTCTTTGCCTATGACCTGGGCGAATTATACCGCCGAAAGGGAGATATTCCCAAAATGATCGAAAACTATCTGGTCAGTATAGAGGCAGACCCCAACCGTATTACCCGGGTGAAGTCCATTCTGCAGCGTTACCTGAATGCAGAAGATTACCTGGAGGTGCAAAAACAGCTCTATGCCAAGATTCAGGAAGATGCAGATAACCCCCTTTATCCGGAGCTCTTGTCCTGGGTGTTCATTCAGCGTAAAGATTATAACGGGGCGCTTCGTCAGATGCGTGCCCTCGACCGGCGCTATAATGAAAACGGCGGCCGGGTGTTCGCTCTTGCTGATATCGCTGCAAATGATGGTGACTACGCAGCGGCTATCAAAGCCTACGAATACATCGTGGATGAAAAAGGCCCGCAATCGCCCTATTATCTCGACGCCAAGAGGCAGTCTTTGCGCTCCAAGCGTAAACAGCTCGTTAGTGGGTACGATTACACTATGGAGGAACTCCGGGAGCTGGAAAAAGAATACGAAGAGTTCCTGACTGAATTTGGCCGCTCTAAAGTGACCGCCAGAATTATCCTTGAGCTCGCTGAGCTGGAAGCCCTCTACATCAATGACCTCGACAAAGCCATTGAGCTGCTCAATCAAATGATTGCTTACCCGAACGTCAACCCAAATGTTCAGGCCAGAGGGAAGCTGTCACTGGCTGATTATTATCTAATGCAGGGCGAAGTCTGGGAAGCCACGCTGCTGTATTCCCAGGTAGATAAAGCATTTAAGGAAGATCTGCTTGGCCATGAGGCGCGCTTCCGGAATGCCCGGCTGTCTTACTACGCCGGCGATTTCCAGTGGGCTCAGGCACAATTTGATATTCTGAAGTCTTCGACATCCAAGCTGATTGCAAATGATGCACTCGATTTATCCGTATTCATTATGGATAATCTTGGGCTGGATACCACAGAAACGGCACTAAAACTATATGCTGATGCCGACCTTCTGGTATTCCAAAACCGCTTCGGGGAAGCATTTGCTAAAATGGACTCCCTCAAAACCAGCTTCCCTAACCATTCTCTGGGAGACGATGTGCTCTATCTGAAAGCACAAATTCAGAAGAAAAAGCGCAACTATGAGGAAGCAGCAGCATTGCTACAGGAAATAGTGGATAATCATCCGGATGAAATCAGGGCGGACAATGCGCTATTCCAATTGGCGGGGCTTTACGAAAATCAGCTGGAGCAGCCTAGCAAAGCGCTGGAGCTTTACGAAACGTTATTTATTGATTACTCCAACAGCACACTGGCTGTAGAAGCACGCAAACGCTACCGTATACTCAGGGGAGACGATATACAGTAGGGGGGGATATACGGATGTCTTTCTGCCCTGCTGATGTAGGTATTAACACAAAAGATGGAGCTAAGTACAGGACACCTCCTGCTTAGCTCCATCTTTTTTCGCAGCGTACACTTCAATACTGCACACCGCGCAAGCGTAATAAGTGAAAGGGGCGGAACGGCCCCCGCTATTACTTCAGGCGTGTCTCGCTGGAAACGGTCAGCTTCTTACGGCCTTTCTTCCGGCGGCTTGCCAGTACTTTACGGCCATTTTTCGTTGCCATCCGTGAACGGAAACCATGCTTATTCTTACGCTTTCTTCTTGAGGGTTGATATGTACGCTTCATTGCGGTATTTTCTTTATCCTTCTGTGTAAATTCTACCTTTTCTCAAAAGTGCGACAAAGGTAGGGGATTTGGTTGGAAAGACCAAGCCAAATCTTTGATTATTAATAATAGGATATGCCAGCGGGGTGCCTTAAAGCGGCACTTTAGATGGTCATGATGTCTTTTTCCTTGCCTTCGACGAGCTTATCGATCTTACTGGAATAAGACTTGGTGATGTTTTCGACTTCCTCTTCCATGCGTTTGCCCATGTCTTCCGGGTAGCCGTCTTTCACTGCTTTTTTGATCTGTTCCATAGCATCGCGGCGGGCACTTCTCAGCCCTACCTTCGAATCTTCGGCAGCAGCTTTTGCCTGCTTTACCAGTTGTTTACGGCGGTCTTCGGTAAGGGCGGGGATATTGATGCGGATCACCTCTCCATCGTTTTGCGGGGTGAAGCCGAG
>CAJXOS010000072.1 GCA_913057725.1 uncultured Lewinella sp. | reverse complement strand
TACCTCCCTGGTGTAGTGGCGCAGGTCTTCCGGAGAAGCGCGTCACTGCCAGATCGAAGGCACCCCAGAATAAATGCACCGGGCTAGCCTTGCCCACAAACTCACTGCGGAACTGATGGAAGACCTGATTGGTTTTCAACATGGCCTGCCATAACGCAGCTGCCGCCTCTGGGTCATAAGATTTATTGACGGTGTTCTGCGCAAAAGGAATAGCAGGCTCCATCTCGTTCGGGCTACCATGAATGCTAATGTCTAGCCCCATACCCGAGATTTTGTCGAACAGCTCTTGATAAAAATCGGCGACGGTCATCGGCCGTAAATCCATTTCAACGGTCCCGACCGCAGAGGACTGTAACAGCAGTTTATGCTGCCGGAAATCAAAATCGATCTGGAATATTTGTCCTTGATAAGGAATGCCGTGCGTCGAGAAACCATTCGGGCCGACGTAGAGCGCAGCATGCCAGGAATGATTTTGCCACGGCATACAACGTAGACGTATCTTGCCTACAATCTGGAGCCATTGGTGGAGGGTTTCCAGCGTATCCTGCATCTTGGCAAAATCCAGAACTGGCCAGTTATTATGATTATTGGTCATCACTTTGTTGAGTTGTTTTATTGTTAGGTAATCAGTTGAGTATTGGGTCGCAGGGGTTAGTTGAAGGACTCAATGAGTACGCCCATCTTTCCCATTTGAGCATCTCGGAGGGCTTCCATTATTTCGGTTTGGGTATTCATCACGAATGGCCCGTAGGAAGTCACTTTCTCTCCGATAGGCTCTCCGGAGAGCAGGATAAAGCGAGTATCCTTTTCAGCTGTGATTTCTATGCTCTCGCCATCATTATCAAACCAGACAAGGTCTTTGCGTTTTGCGGTCTGGCCATTCACGATCAGCTGCCCATCCAATAGATACAGCAGGGTATTGTAATGACTTGGAACACTTAATTGCGTATTGGCCTTAGCCTTGATCTCACCTCTTAGCAACAGCAAGGGAGAGAAAGTTTTTGCTGGCCCTTGTAGACCCTCATATTCACCTGCTACCACTTTGACGTGAAATCCGTCACCCTCCAGTACGGGAGTTTCTTCGGCAGTCAATGGCAGATAATACGGGACGTCCATTTTGTGCTTAGCCGGCGTGTTGACCCAAAACTGGATGATCTCTTGCTCGCCACCTTCTTCCGCTAAAGCTTTACTTGGCCTTTCACTATGGATAATGCCCTTACCCGCGTGCATCCATTGGGTGCCCCCCGCAGATACTACGGCATCATTCCCGAAACTATCCTGATGTCGAACATCTCCCTTGAAGATGAAGGTTACCGGAGAGAAGCCTCGGTGAGGGTGTCCACCGATACCAACATCCTTCTGGCGCTGGTTGCCCTTCAATGTCCATTCTGCGTGATGAACTAGCAAGAAGGGATCCAGCTGATTTAATGGTCCATTCGGTAAGGGCTGCTCCAGAATGTGCCCGCCCATATTTACTTTCTGCGATGGTATGATCTGAACAATTGACTTTCTATTCATGGCTATTTGTTTTTATCAACCTCAGCCTGAGCATTCATTTATGACTATCAACTAACAAGCACTAGCTTTGGATATTTAGTACTGGGTACCTGGTAGGCCGAAGCGTTTCGCCGCCTCTACCATGTACTTTGTACCACAACCTCATCAACTTAGTTTTAAAGCTTTTACTCATCATAATCATGTTCGACGCTAGGGTCTTTTGGTCAATGGTATAGCGTACTACCAGGCGAACAACTCGCCAGTAGTGACCGTTTGTAAAAACTTGTGATTATTGGAAAAACGGAGCGTGATTACTACCCGTTAAACACTTGGTACAAATGTGCACCAAAACGGAATACAAGGTCAATAAGGTAGATTAACAAAGGAAGTTAAGCTAGTTTAACTTTTTTTCCTCGTCGGCGATCTGTCGCCTGATGCTGCTGAGGAATTCCTTGGTAACACCGAGATAAGAAGCGATCATGTATTGCGGAAAACGCTCTACCATTTCGGGGTGTTCCGTGAGAAACAACTCATAACGCTCACGCGCTGTAAGGGAGTGATTACGCACGATACGTTTCTGTGATTTGATGTAGGCTCGCTGGAGAAGCAGCAGAAAGAAGCGCTCTATTTTAGGAAGTTCCTCATAGAGCTGTTCCGTATCCGCATAGGAGAGCTGAAGCACCTCCGTTTTCTCCAGGCACTGCGCATTAAAATCAGCAGGAATCTGGGAAGCAAAACTGCAAAGGTCGCCCACCCACCAATGTTCTATACCGAAGCTAACGATGTGTTCATTTCCTTCTCGATCCAGGTAAAAGGTTCTCACCTTGCCACTCACCAGGTAGGTTTGAAAACGCACGATATCTCCTTCCTGAACAATGTACTGCCCCTTCAGATAGGTTCTGCTTCTTAGCTTAGATAGCAGCATGGCCTCCTCCTCTGCAGTTAGTTTCACTGCTCGACGAACATCTTCCAATAAAGTCTTGGCTTGATCTGCTTGCATTGCTATGCCTGGATTCTAGTTATGAGGCCTCGTAAGATAGTTTTTTTATCCAAAGAGCGATGCAAACGGCTTCTCCTAGAAAGCTAGCAAATCAGGTGCTAGGAAAGTCGCCCTTGCCTCTGCGGATTGAAAGATATCAAAACTATAATGCTGTTCAACAAGCCCTTTGAAGGCCGTCTTCAATCTTGGATATTCCTCCATAAACTGGCTAAAAGTCTCGGCCGAAGAGGTTTTGATAAAATGCCCCACTATTCGAACCGCAGCCACAGTGAGAGTAGCATGATATTTGTCGGTAGCCCCTACCGAGGCGACAAAGTCTTGTAGCTGTTTTTGGATATTGATTTCCGCTTGCTCTTGGCCGTGCTGCTGAATGTGAATCCAGGCCAAGCGTAAGTGTGCTTCATGACTGAATAGTGAGGGATCTAATTGGCAAAAGGCGAATTGACGCTCAAACTCCTGATCACTTAATTGAAAGTGTGCTTCCATTTTACACAAAGTCTATCATTAAATCCCTGCAAAGAACGGGCACAGGGAGCACAAGCTCATTTACATTTGTTGAGAAAACTGCTTGCGCACGCGACTCAGCTGTGTTGGAGTAATGCCCAGGTATTGGGCGATGTAGTAATGCGGAATCCGATTCAGCAAGCCTGGATATTCATTAAGGAAGAGCTGGTATTTGTCCAGTGCACTCAAGTTCAAGAGTGATACTAATCTGGACTGGAGCTGTTTGTTGAGTTTCTGAAACTCACGGGTAATGATATCCGTAATTTCCTGGTTCTTGTTCACATGCGACATCACCTCGCTGTAGTTAGCTACGGATAACTCACAATCCTCCAAGGCCTCAATCGTCATTGAGATATTGATATTTGGGATAAAGCTGCCGACCACCATATCGCCTTCCTGATAGAAATGAGTGGTGACCTCCTCGCCATCATTATCGATGATGTAACCCCGCATTACTCCTTTGACCAACATACCAATCTTTTGACAAGGCTTCCCGAACTCCAGAAATACCTCTCCTTGCCGAAGATGCTCGGTGCGATGCAATGATTGATTGACGTTAGCAGGCTTAGACACGGGCGGATTGCTTAGTCGTTTCCGACAATATTCAGGTAATAATAGTTACGAGCGCCGGAGTTTGCTTCCATGATATCAAGATAGCCATCCTGGTTGAGGTCTACGAGCTTGATGTCATAGGTTTGAAGTCGTTGGTTGCTTAAATCAAAAGGCTGGAAGTCTTCGCCATTGCCTTGATTGAGATACAACTGGTTGGGTTCACGAGAATTCCCCACTACAATATCCATATCTCCGTCCTGATCCACATCGCCGACAGCCAGAGCATAGGTTTTTCGCTCTGAATCCGGTAAGGCTACACAACGTTCATAGGTTCCTTCTGCACTACCGTAACAAATGAGGTTAGACTGCCCAATATTGCCGGTGACAATATCGGTGTGGCCATCGCCATTGAAATCTGCTAGTGCTATAGTACGGGTATCGTTGGTGCCGGTACCGAAGGGTATTTTCTCATCGAATTTCAAGCCATCATTCAGGTATATGAAATTCTGCTGATCATTGCGGTTTGCCGCGACAAGGTCATTGATTCCGTCCCCGTTTACATCGTGCATCAGCACCGTTAGGGTGGCATCATCCTTTTCACCGAAATACCTGATCTCTTCGAACTGGCCGGTACCATCGTTAATCGCAATTTCATTTTCGAAGAAGCGATTACAGATTACAATATCCAAGTCTTGGTCACCATCTATATCGCCAATCGTGATTGCCCGCGTGTTGGCATCGGGGGCACCGAAAGTGCCGTACTCTTCGAAGTTGCCGTGTCCATCATTTCTAAACAATCGATTCGGCGCTTTATCATTTGCTACCGCAATATCGAGGTCGCCATCACCATCAAGGTCAGCGAGTTTAGCGGCATAACTTGTTGAGCGATATTTACCCAGGTCGTAGGCGATTCTAAACCGCCCATCACCCGCGTTGAGGTAGATTTCATTCTGCCCGACCCAATGCCGCCCATTGGCTACCGCCACATCAATGTCGCCATCACCATCTACATCTCCAAAGTTGATGCCTGCCGATAGGTTTTCACCTAATCCAAAACTGTAGGAAGTAGGATTGTGGCGGAAGTATCCTTCGATTTGCCCAAAGGCAGAAAGACTGAGGAGAAGTATTGCCAAGGTGATGACTGATTTCATAGTAGTTGTCTATAAAGGTTTTTTTACTAGAAAAATTAATAGCCTTTAGGGTGCCAGATTCCTCTAGAAACCCATTCTTCCATATTTGGAAGCACATGCCCCTGGTCTAATTCGTCTAGTGAGTGAATTTTGGTAATCGACACAAATTTCACCTCCGAAGATATCTTATTGACTATGATCCTTTGCGCATCCGCTTCATCAAATGCTGTTACACCAACTCCGCTAATAAAATTCCATTCAACTTCAATCCAGAATTTTGACAGATATTTTTGGTAAGCCTCCATTTGAACTTATTGATAATTAATTCGAATGGTATCCACTGCCCCATCATTCACGCCAAACTGCTTTCGGATGATCTGCATGGGCAGGTTATCTGCATTATAAGTCATTTCATTCTCTACCGTATAGATACCATCGAAATTTCCGAGGCGATCAGTCAGGTTCATGCGCGTCAGGTTGTTTAGCGTGACTGGCTCATCAGGATCAGCGACGAATAGACGTTGGTAATTGTTAGCTTGATCGTACTCGTATTCCTCTTTAATATCCACTAGCACTTGCGGCTCGGAATAGTACAAGATCATGTTCGCGAGATTCTCTCCATCCCATTCATACTCTCGAGTAAAGAGCAGCTTACTTTCGGGCATTTCAAAATCTTCAATTTTGGCCAACTGCCCGTTAGCGTGATAAGAAAATAGTCGCTTCATTTGATAATCCGGCGGTGCAGTTTCTGGAACATAATAACGCGCCACACCCTCCAACAAACCGTAGGCATTGTAAAAGAAGGAATCAATGCCTATGTCCCGAGCCTTAGCAATATCAAATAGCCTTCTACTAGCTACCTGATCACCATTATAGGTATAGCGTTTATTGTACAAATTAAGGTAGTTCTGAATCTCCACGAGCTGATCACCCTCGTACAAGTAGCGAACCGTATACTCAACATCCTGATTGGCGGGGCTACTCCTGCTTACATAATCAATAGAAGCCACCTTAACCATCGCTACTGGTGGTACGGAAATGGTGTAGGGTTCAGTTATCTCGTCATCGCAGGCGTAGAAGCAGATGAGTAGTAGAAAGAGAAAGCGGTAATTCATGTCTGTAGGTTTTGTCTTGCGCGAAAAAAACGGTTGTTGGGAGCCAATCATTTCTCAATGTTTCTCCACAGTGACCATCTCATAATCTGTTGTTGAACGATGATCGCTTGCCTGGTCTTCAAAGATATAGGTTAAGGAAATACGGTGCACAAGAGATGTTCCTCGTCATGATTGAGCACCACAGGTGAGTAGCTCTTATGACAAACTCCTCTAATCGCAAGATGATTTGATCTTCTCCACGCTCTGGACCATTCGATCAATGTCGAGATCGAATTCATCCATAAAGCGAAAAATGACCACATCACTCGGCAAGAACACCACCAAGTTCGCTCCAAAGCCGAGCATATAGGAAGCCGTCACTGTGCAGTCTGCTGTCCGCACAGGCTTCGACCAAAAGGAATGGCGATACTTCGTGCCTCGAAAGTCATTTCTGGTATCGTATCCAGGCCAGGCGGTCTTCCCGAGTGCATCACGAACGGTTTGAAGATGGAGCAATTGGCGACCTTCGTGTTTTCCATCATTGATGAGCAAGCGGGAGATTTTCGCAGCTTCATCCAAGGTTGGGCGAGCACCGTACCCTAGAATCGGAATACCCTGCGTACTATCATTCTCTACCGAATAGCGCAAGGAAAAATGCTCGGCGCCAATCGGTTCAAGCACCTCTTCTCGTACCAAGTCCCAATAGCTAACGCCAGGGCCTTCCTGCGCCACTACGTACTGCTGCATGGCATAGGATAGGACAAAGAAATTTGTGGATGCATAGTTAAAGTATTCACCAGGTGCAGCTGGTGCATCTCCTAAGGTTGCGATATTATTGATGGATTCTTCGGCTGTTCTGGAAAGGACCAGAATATGAAGCAGATGATGCGCCTCTTCGCTCCCTACCGTACCCGGAGCCATGTTGAGCGTATGCGCAAAGGTCACCCCTTGCCAGCCAGGATGATCAGCCAGTGCTGGTACGTAATCCGTGATCTTCGCGTCAAGAATGTCCTCACCATAACGCTCCGCTAAATAGAAGAGCGCCAAGGATCCAGCCAGGCTTTTCGTGACTGAATACACACCACACCGGAGATCATCGGGATACGGATACGTGCCATGTCGCGTTTGTGGGGGATCGAAGTAGATTTTATCATCCATCAAGATAGCCCCAATACTCGTGGAGGCGCTGGTGTAAATACGCTCTGTGAAAATAGCGCTCAGCTCACCTTCGGCATCTACAGTACTCAAAGGCAAAACCGGCAGCTTTCTGGCCTGATATTCTAAATGCTGCGCGATTACTTCTGCAGAATCGACAAATATCTCTGGCTTGTATTTTGCCGGTAGCACCACCTGAATATCTCCTACCTGGCGATCATTAATATCAGCTGTCTCCTGACTACATTGGACACAGATATTACTTATCGTTTCCGACTGATAGACAAAGGTGGCTACACAGTTTCTGGTTTGCCCCATATAGCGCTCCGTCAGCGTCAGAGGGAAAGATGCTCGACTCCATTCACCATCTTCTGGCTCCTGCCAAATCTTTCCCGTACCAACGATCACATCCCAAAGGCTTCCCACGGTATCCGCCGTACGAATGATGTCCTTTTGCAAGGGAATCAATTCACCTTCGTGGGAAATGAACGCCAGCTCAGTAGCGGGAAAGACGTTTTCGCCCTCATACGGTGCTCTTTCCTGTGGATGGTTGATGGCCTTGGCAGCAAAGGAAATAACTCCTGAGAATGCATGCGTAGCTGCCGTAGCCCAATCGGGTTTAGCGTAGTAGCTCATATCCAGATAAGCCGGAAGGCTATCCTCTTGGAGTTGTTCTACGCGTAATTGATCACGTGGTTGTGTAAGCTTCGGACCATCCCAGGGGGCTGGTGGCGGAGAGCACGACAAACCGAATAAGACAATGGCAACAAGAAGGGTTCTGAAAATAGTGGGTAGGTGCATACCGTCTTTGTTTGTACCATAGGAATAGATACTCTAAAATGTCATTTTCCCTCATGCAATTGCACTAAATACTCCAATAAGGCGCAACAACGTCAATTGAAGAGGGGTAGCAGATGATCATTCCGTAGGCAATGGCAGGTTATGCATTCGCAAAAACGAGAGCTTATCCCAATACCCTCTTTGGAATTGAATCTTCCCTTCTACGACCCGGAAAAACCCACAGCCTCGCAGGCCTAGTGGATCTCTCCATTCCAGGATAGCCCACTCGCCATCTTCGAAGATGTTCTCCGGGATGCAGGTCATTTCAGCCGCCGCAAACTCAGCTTCGAACATGGCCTTAATGGCAGCCTGCCCCTCCATCGGATCATTCGTAACTTGATGATTAATGGCGTCAGCATGATAGAGTTCGGCTATGGCTTCTGCATCGCCCGCATTAAAGCGTTTGACCCATTCTTGTACGAGTGCTTTGGGTGTCATTTTGTTTTAATTGAGATCCGTATTCAAGATACCCTTTCCTATTCAAATCCGCTAGCAATAATTACCTCAGCCAGCTTGCCTTGCGGTGTAAAGTCCAAGTCATAGTCCGGATCTCCCTCCGAAAAATCGCTCCGCAGCTGCCAGAGGTGTACGCCGGCCAACCAATCTTGATTCCAGACCGTATCAAAGAACGCCTGGTAGCAATTGGCCTGCGTTTTGGGTGAATAGGGGTTGTCCTGATTATCGCTGTATTCTACCCACTCCCAGGGACGGGCGGCACTGTTGGCCGTAGACCGATATCCCATTTCCGTGAACACGATGGGGCGGTCATATTTTTCATGAATGGCTTCCAGGCTTGTGAGGTGTTTATCCCAACCCTCAGAAATTTGTTCCAGGCTGGGATTTTTGTCTTTCGTCAGAGGAAAATACGCCTGAACACCAATGTAGTCGAGTTCATCCCAAAAGGTGATGTTCTCGAATTCTTTGTACCAATTTGCGGCATAGACAATCTGGCCAGAATAGACTTTTCGAACCTCCTGAATTAACGCTCGCCAAAACGCTGTTTTCTCTAAAGTAAGGCGAGTAAATTCTACGCCAATACAGTACATTTCTGCCTCAGCCCGTTCGGCTACTCTCGCATAACGGAGGATGAAGCTGCTATAACTTTCCTGCCATTGTTCCCAATCTTCATCACTAGCCGGAAATATATCAGACCGCCATTGGCCTTCCGCTGGCTCCTGAATCCATAGATGTGGTTTAAAGAATACTTTGTAGCCATTGGATCTGGCCACTTGTATTCGCTTCACCCAATTATCATCGTATTCGCGCATTTGCAGACTATCTCCATTGCCATGGGTTACTTCTGGACTATCACAGTGATCTTGAAAACCCCAAGACACCATCGTGATCCAGTTAAGATTGTAGCGCTGTAACGGTTCTAAATCAACCACTGTTTCGACACTAAACACATGTGCACCGCGCTGCTTTTCGATCACTATTGGGGTTTCGCTTGAATGATCATCAAGCGCCGTAGTATTACCTTCAGAATTGGCAAAGAATAGCAGTAGTGCTAGCAACGAAGCACCGGAAAAAAGCACACCATATAGCTGCCTGTTTTTCATCTTGCTAGAAACTGATTGTTGGTCACTAGAGACGAGTATCTAGTGACCATTAGCTATAAGGTACCCCAATAAGTCGGAATGTCTAGTGAGGATAACAAGCGCTTAACAACTGTACTTGGCCTCAATATCTGCTAATAATTGATCTACTGTGGAATTTATGACCTCCCGGTGCCCGGGCATTTGATCCATAAAATCCCATTTGACTTCTGGTCGGATATTGGTGGGTTGAATAGGATCACCGAGGATGTTGACGCGCCTCCCAAAAACCTGTTCTGTCTTTTCATCCAGAAAGATTTCGAACCGGGTATTAGGCAGGTATTGCAGCTCCTCGTAGGCATTATCCCACCAGAGTAGTAATTCATTTTTTCCCACCTGCATGGCGTGGCAGATGCCCTCATCCTCAAAGACGTCGAACTTGATGGCTTTGGTGCAATGGTACTCAAGGACATGGATCGTACCGGCCTGCTCTAATTCAGAGATCGTCTGAAGTAACTCCATAGACTGTTTCGTATTGCTTCGAAAGTGACTAAGATCAGACCATAGGGCGATGGGAATGATCACCACTCCCCATTTGGCGATGAAGCTCAACCAATGGTCACCCAAGAAATAGATAGTCAACACAAAAGCAAGGAACAGACTGATCAATATGCCCAACTTTTTCCAGTTGAACCCTTTCTCCAGTCGTTGCTGATGAAAGCCCTTGTTGATTCGGAGCAGTTGCTGTTCTTCAGAAGTGAGATTGCGTTTTTTCATGGCGTTATTCAAGCTCAGGATAATAGTAGAACATGGGCACTACCTGCCAAGCGTGAAATACAATATCACAAGATTATCGATTTCAGACTTTACGTAGCACCAACACCTAGACTATATCTTCGTCCCAGCTGTGTTTCTCTTCCATACGCTCCAATTCCTTAAGCTCCAATTTTTCAGATTTCGTCAGACCTTCGGCAAGTTGTTGCTGCATCTTCTGTTGACGATACAGCTTGAGCATTTCTTTTTGGATTTCCTCCTCTTGCCAATCCCCCGTGGTATAATTGGAGGTAGGCAAGCCGAAAGCGGTCAGATAGATGACAGCAAGCACCATAATGAAGACGGGGATTGGCAATCGCAACCAAAAGGCAACGGATGGAAGGGCAAAGCTGAGTATCATTAATATCATCGTCACAAAAGAAAAGACGATGACACAAATGTAGAAGCTCAATTTGGCCTGAACCTTCTTCTCTGCCTTTTCGCGTATTTCTTCGATTTTCATCAACTAGTCAGATTAGGTGGTAATTCAAGTAGCAAGTTAGGGGAGTCATCAGCAAATAACAAGTCGCGTAGACAGAAGGTCGCAGTATTTAGACGAGCAGTGAATCCCACACCTAAAGCTATTCTTCTTATAGGCTACACTTCCACCTCATAGTAAACAGAATTATTCTCCGATATATTGATCTACTCTTTCCTTCAATAATTTCGATTCCTCCACAATCCTCTCGTAGTTGCGGAGCTTCTGACTGACCAATGATTCGTAGATCATTAAGGTATTTTTGAACACCACCAGGTTTTCTTTGTCTAGCAGTCTCATTTCTGCTAAATCGGCATGGAGCGTCAACCATGCAACCAGGTTCTCTACGAAATACTCCACCTGTATTTCGTTCTTCTCACCACACTCTATTGCCACCCCATCGTAGTAATCACTGAGCTGCTTTTGGAGTGATAGGTCACCGATCAGCTTCATCTTCCCGGAAGATTTCATGGAAACGTAGGTAGTGGAAGTTGGTGTGTAGTTTTCGACCTGAAAGAGATAAGGCAACCATACATTTGCTTGCGCTATTTGGCCGGCAGACACCGCCATAAACAGGCTATCTACACTTTCCAAATAAGTTTGGTTGGTGGGAATTTGATAATTCTCGTAGGTCTTAATATCATCGGCGAGATCCTCACTCATTAGCTGCAGGAAGGCTATTTTCTCACTGTTCTCTTCGGCCAGCTTTGCTGCGTCATTCACATAAAACGCTAGATAAACACCTAGAATGACCGCAAGAAAATTGAGCAAATGATTGAGCCAGGCATAGTTCTTTTTCATAATGAGCTTAGGCTTAGAGTATAGAACGCTTTAAAGGATAATGAGCATTTCTTGCATTTGTTTAGAAATAGCTCGAAACCCTGCAGCTAAACCTTAAGCACCTATCTCTTCAGGCCATTGTTTATCTTTAAGCTGCCTACCTGATAGCAGAAGTACAATGCTGAAAAGGGCAATATTAATAACCAAAGCGATGCTTGCATCCGTTTAACCATCCACATGAATCGAATACTACTCGTTCTCATCCCACTGATCTTTTTCGGTACGGCCTTAAGTGCCCAACAAACCAAGCAACCGGACATTGTCGGCAACTGGAAAGTGACCGACTTGCAAGTGCTCGTAGAAGTGCCTGATGAGCAGGCCGAGGCTATGGCCACTGTCTCTCAGGCTTTCCGTAAAGCCATATTCAAGTTTGGCGATGATCATTCTTTCACACTCGACTTCGAATTTGAAGAAATGAACATCAAGGATGCACACTGGCGCTACAATCCTGAGAACCAATCATTCATTATTCAACCTTGGGAGCACAAGGATACTGATCAATACATGCTCATGGACGTAATGTATCGGCAGAAAGGTGAGCAGGTTCTTTTCCTAATGGAAGAGTTACCATTTGTGCTGCTTGTCAGTCGGGAAAAGCCCTAACCTTCAAGAACACATTCTTGAACACTCAAAATACAAGAGGCTGCCCACGATCATGCGTGTGGCAGCCTCCGTTGTCTTTGACCTAAAGGGATTTAGCCCATCCACATAGGATTACCATCTGGATCAAGGATGGCTGGAATTCCTTCTTCACTAATGGTGAGGTAGGCACCACCTGGGGTCTCTGAAGACCACATGATCTCTTCTGGCTGATCTGGTGCATAGATGACTAATGAGCCTTTGGTATTGAACTCAGCTCGACTGCCGTCTAGCGGAACACCGTAGTAGTTGTGACTTCCCCAAATGAAACCCTCGTCGCGGTCATGCTTGGTGCAAATATTGCCATCGGTCTGGAAGGAAATATAGAACAAGCCGTGGGGCCCAAAGTACTTCTGTCCCTTTTGTAGCTCTGTTCCGGCTGGAATGAAGCCTTGTTCAATAGTGGGTATGGCGGTAGGTGCTTTGTCGGTAGCAAATTGGTTTACTATACCTTCAACATGAATAGGCGGTGCATCCCGCGGACTCATGTAAGCCTTATGCAACTTAGATTCTTCCCGGCCGTCTTCATAAATGAGGTGGATAGTTACAGCATAGCCCAGCATGGCGCCTTCCATTTCCACAGCACGTTTCCATTCTCCGAGGCTATCGCTGTAGTTAACCGGTATGATACACTCCGGCTCTCTAATGTAATCAACCGTCCTAGCGTGCCCGAATACCCGTCGATCATTTACATTACGAATCGTCAGGTCTACTTCAATTTTAGCGTGGAAGGGCATCCCGTCCATGGTTGCTAAAGTGAGGATAAGCTGTGGATCGACACCATCTTCTTGGGTCACTTTGACATTTGTCGGTGGCGGTGGTGGTGGCGGATCTTTTTTAGCCATTTTGAATCGGATTTAGTTATCAATTAGAGGATTGTGATAGTATATGTACCCCTACCTACAAAAGGTAAGTGCACAACTTGATTTGTTATTTAATTAACTGAAAACCGGCCCATTTAAAAGGTTCCTTGTAACGTGCCCGCATATAATCCTGAGCTGCTTGAAATGCTTCCGGAATGGTTTTCTCTTCATCCAGCCAGGCCAGGTAGAAAGTGCTCATGAAGGCTTGCGTTTCAAAATCAGGTACTTGCCAGAGCGTCATAATTAAATACTTGGCCCCTGCTATTTTGAAGGCCCGTTGGAGACCGTACACCCCTTCGGTACCGCGTATATCCCCCAGCCCTGTCTCACAAGCAGACAGGATAACCAGTTCCGTCTCGCCCAGATCCATTTTGCTTACTTCATAAGCGGTTAATATTCCATCTTCTTGCCCCTCTTGCCTTGGTCGGCCATTGGCCCAAGCGAAGTTGCCATCTGCCAGCACTAATCCAGAACGAATCATTGCATTGTCTGTATCCCGAAAAATAATAGTGTCTGTAGCATCAGATTCTTCCCCATCCTGCTCTGGAAAGAAGAAACCGTGGGTTGCCAAGTGGAGTAGCGCAGGAGATTTCTCAGCATTAAATGCCATCGACTTTAGTTGGTCTTCAGACGCCTCAGCTGCTATCTTAATGGTAGTCTGGAATTTTGCTTCAGTCAACAAGTCACCCGCTGTCATTACTTCTATCTCTGTCCAGGCTAGCGACTGCCAGTAGCCATTACTGGGGTCGTACCCTCTCGTTTTGGGATAAGCCCCATCTAGCTCCTGGCTAACTGTAGCATTTGTATTAGGAGTTCCGTAGGAGATACCGCCGTACAATACCGCTGTCCGATTGGCATGAGTAGCCTTCTTAGATTCGGGTTTTTCAAAGACAAGTTGGCGTGTACTCCCCAGCGGTTGTAAGTGGTAGTTCTCTGTCAGGCGCCCCGAAATTGAGTTTGGCAGGGCCTGTAAATTCAAGCGATGTAGTAAGCCTCCAGCAGAATAATAAATCTGATCAATATCACCTTGCGTACTGAGAATGGCTTCAATCGGCGCCCAGATCAATTGATATAGTTTTGCACCTCGCTCACCGTACAGGCTATTGATAAAGGATGCTCCCTCACCTACTGATGCAGAAAGCAGTTCCTCCAACGCTCCCGCATCACAAAGCGGGATAAAAACCGGAAAATCACTATTCGACGAGACCAATAACGCAGCATAGCGCCTTTCGGATTCAGTTGATAGCCCACCACTGACATACTCCACAAATTCGAGCGCAGCGCTCCCTTCGGGCAGCTGATCCCTCACACTCTCCCAACTTACTATCTGTAGGGCCTCTCCTAAGTTAGCATTTTGCCGCACCAGCCGCTTTTCTACAGTGTAGGCAGCTTCTTCCAGTTCTTGTATTTGTGTGGCAGAAGCTCCCGCTGATGTGTATAAGGCCCCCAACTGAAGATGTAGATCACGAAGTTCTAAATAATCATCTTTGAGTAGTCCATTCTCTCGTGCCTGCTGTTGTAATTGCAATGCCTGTGTTTGCAAAAACCCTTTGTAGATAAGCAGCTTATCAAAACATACATCTCCAATCTCAGGATAGTGTTCAGCCAAACTCAGATACTGGTGTAGATTACTTTTAAACACATCACTATAGGTAGCCAATTCATCTTCGGACAGATGTCGAACGGCGTTATTCAAGGTCTTATGCTCTGACTGTGCCAACTCCCGTAGGTAACCCGCTGCAACGGCAAAATGGCGCTGCCTTATTTCTATTTGCGCGATTGATCTCAGGCCGAGCAAATAGCGTGGGTGATATTTTTGAAATTGCAGGCCAATAATATCCAGGGCGCGCTGATGAAAATCCTTAGCCTTCACAAATTGCTCCTGAGCCTGATAAACACTACCCAAGTCCTGTAATGAATAGGCATAATCATCGTCTAATTGATGACCCAATTTTTCTAAAATTGCGAGGCTTCTAGAAAGTGCTTCTTCTGCCAGCTCAAAGCGATCGGTCCTTACATAAACTGACGCAAGATGGTTGAGTACCAAGGCGTATTCTTCATTCTCTTCTCCTAATGCCGCAGCCCACCACTCTGCCGACTGCGTATAGTAGCCTTCTGATTGCTCAAAGTCTCCAAGTCGTTGATAGGCTGCGCCAAGATTATCCAGCAAACGAGTGTAAGCGTAATAAGGCAGTGGCTCTTGCTGTTCATAAACAGCCTTAGCTTCCAGGTATAATCCAAGCGCTCGTTCGTAGTTATTAATGTTATACTGAATATTAGCCAGCCCCACCAATGAAGCGGCATAATCAGCATGTTGAACCCCAAGTACCCGCTCTCGTATTTCTTTGGCTTCCAGCGCCATCGGTTCTGCCTGATCGTAGCGCCCCGTAAGTACATAGAAGCCCGCTAAATTGTAGAGTACTGTAGCGTAAGCGGCACTCTCCTTTCCCAAATTGTGCTCTCTTACTTTGAGGCTCTCCAGATAAAGCGGTTCAGCCAGTGAAAACTCTCCGAGTTTCTTGTAAGCCACCGCCATATTATTCAAGCTTTTACTGTACTCCATATGCATGGTTCCCAGGAGTTCAGCACGCAACTCTTTCGACTGTTGGTACCAGGGAATCGCTTCTTCATTTTTTCCCATAAAATAGCGAATACGCCCCTCATTGAAGCAATAACTGGCGTAAGCCACCGATCGCTCGCCACAACATTCTTTCGCTAATACGCCCGCCCGAGCAGAAGCCGCAAAAGCATCATCAAATTCAGCATTCGAAGTATGAGCACGAGAAACCTGTATAAGGCTATCGACCACAGGAGGAATGGATGTATCGTCTTGTTGGGAAACAAGTAGTGAGGGCGCCAGAAGCATCAACAGCAAGGCGTAAAACGACAAGACGGTAGGGTTCATACAGATCAGAAATTGGCGGGGTTGCTCCGTACAAGAATACGAAAAAAACGGAAAGTCAAAAGCTGGAAAGCGGCTCCTTTCTTAGTCGGGATTACTTGTATTTCCCTTCCATTCTTCTTTCAATATGCCATAGCTAATGGAATCGTAGTAGATTCCTTCTACAATTCTTGCTTGGCGGTAATGTGCTTCCTTTTTCAGTCCCAATTTTTCGGAAAGTCGCATCATACCTTCATTCCCCGACCAGGTAGACAGTCCAATCCGAACCAGCTCCGGTTTTTCTTCAAACAGAACATCTATCCATTGGCGGAGTGCTAGCGAACCGATTCCTTTACCCCAGTTTCGTTCGTCAAAAATGACAAGGCCAACCTCCAACCAGTTCGTTTCTTCCGACTTCCAGTACCAATTGACTTCGCCCAACAGTTCCAGGTTTTCGTTGCTGATAATTCGCCGATTGGGAAGCGGATCTTGTTCGCCTTCCCGAATCGCATCAGCAATCAGGTTTACTTCCACTTCTATTTCCGCAGTTGATTTCTTCTTGAAATAAGGACCATTAAGTGAGTGGTACCGGTGCCCCGGCGACTTCCAATATTTGTATTCCACCAGGTCATCCTGCCTTATTCTTCGGATTTCTATCTGCACAGGCTTAGCTTTTAATGTTACTGCTGAAGAAAACTCTAATCAAGTAAGTGGGAACGATTGTTGAGAAAGGCGCGGCTAGTGGTTGGAAAACTATTTGTCCTACCTGTCACCTACTTTATTTTGACACGCGCCTGTCGAGACTCAAAGACTTTTTCCCTTTATAGCACTTTGTATTAGCTGCATTAATTTCTTGGCTTCAATATCACAGAAATAGAGTGTAATGTAGATGTAATTATGCCGAGCGAATTCCTCATTCAGAGTGTTGCGAGTACGAATCTCCCCTAAACTAGACTTTATCGCTTCAAAGTCTTTCACTACATCTTGAGTCGGCAAGTCTAACTTGACCTGAAAACCGGAGTAGTCCTGGTATGCTCTAGTCGTAATCAGTAGGTTCGCTTGCATAACATCTTCAAAATCGTTGGATTGGCTACCCTGCTGCAGTTCTATCTGATTATTCTGGTTGATCCGCTCTTGAGTAGAGATGTAATATTTTGAAGCTTCCCGGTACAGCTGTTCGTAACCCAAGAGCTTTGCTTCGCTAGAATTCTGGACGCTTTGGTATGACCGATCATGCATATTGAAAGTCCAATCTAGATAACTCACTGCTAGTTGGATAGAATCAAGGTCAGTTTCATCAAAGGTGGTTTTATTCAACAGCCATTCCTCAAGTTGGAGCTTCGCTTCTAATGCTGGCAACATTCTACTTAGATACAAGGTATCTGCAGCAAGATCTTCCATCATATCATTCAAGTATGCACTTGACTGAGCAAGGGCTTTGGATCGTTCGTTATAATTATTCGCCGAAAGCGCAATAAGTATACCAAGTACTACTAAGATGATTTCTCCGAAAGCATATTTAAGATATTTACCGATCTGACCATCAGACAACAAACGCCGCCTCATCGTCCTAAAAAATTTTATCATTCTTATAGTCTTAGTTACGGTGCCGATAAGTGCTCGACTGGAGTGATTAGAAAAAATTCTACGACCTATATTAATACTAGATTGTTTATCAACAGAGAAATAAAAATATCACTCCATCTTACCAACTCTCAAATCGATTAATAAGTAGACTAAGAGGTAATATATCTTACCTCTTTGCTGCCTTCAAATATACACCAGCCCAGCACATCTCTTGTCCTCTACCGCCCGCTATGCAGCAATCTGACAAATTGGTGTTAGCCATCGGACAATACAGGAGTATATTCACTGCATCCTAGCCCAAAAAGCACGAGACTGACAATAGATTTTATTAGATTAACAACACAAACCCGTCTGCAAATCATGTTCTGGCTTAGAAGCTCAATGCTCTGTCTGTTGCTCTCTGCTGTGTGTCTATCTGCCACAAGCCAAACCTTCTCTTGTGATGGCCGTCCAATGTTCGCAACCAATACTGGCGACACGAGAATTTATCGGGTCAGTTTTATCCCCTTTGCAGGCCCTTTTTATACGGCTTTGAGTCTTTATATAGGTGAAAACTTTAACTCCCTAGGCTTTAATCCAAAGGACAACTATATCTACGCTACGCAAGAAGGCACTAATAACATCGTACGACTGCGTTCTGATAATACTTTTGAGGTAGTTGGTTCCGTACCATTTGTGGGTCAGTTACAGGCCTTTGCCGGCGATTGTACACCCGATGGACAGTACCTATGCCATGACAATGAGTTGGATCAGATTTTGGTCTTTAGCGTCATTGGCGGATTAACATTGGAAGATCGTATCGACCTCTACTGGGATCCCAGTTCGGTAAATAGTGGGCCGTTCACCACCCGAGTAGATGACTTTGCCATAGACCCCAATGATCCAACCACTGCCTATGCTTTTCAGGCGAAGGGTAATTTCGATCCGGAGCTACAACCCCTGGCTACGGGTGGGCACTTACTCCAAATTGACCTGGGTCCAAATTCTTCGACCAAAGGAATGGTGACCCCCCTGGGCTTGATTCAATCTCCATCCGAACTCTTTCGCCTGGGTAGCCTGGCCTTTAATGATTTTGGCACCTTGTATGGCTACGGAGCACAAGACGATGCTGTAGGTACAGAAGAAAATCGCCTTTTTACCGTCAACTCGCAAATCCTCACGGCCAATGCCCAGGGAACAGGTGGCCCTGCTGCCCCAGCTACTGACGGCTGTTCTTGCCCCTACACGCTCAATATTGACTATACGGTTGATCCATTGGTAGCCACCTGTACAGGCTCTGAGGTGGTCTACAATCTGCGCATTAATAATCGTTCTTTCGAGACAATTTCAGGAGCAATACTGACCGACACTATTGCAGAGGGAATGGTCATAGAAGCAATTAACGGAAACATAAACGGGAATATTGATCCCACTACGGGCGTCGGCACCCGGTTCTTGACCATTAATGATGTACAAATCCCTCCTAGAGGTAACGCACAGATGACGATCCGAGCAAGGATTGATGATGTACCAGTCGGTAACGTCATCAGTCAGGTCTACATGCGCAACTTACCAATACTCTTTGGTGACGTACAAGTATCCGATGACCCCAATACATCCAACACCCCCGACCCGGCCATTTTCGCGGCCGATGCACAGTTTCTGGATGACGTAACCGTCGACATCACTTCACCCACGGATTGCCTGGCCGATAATGATGGAGAAGTTGTATTAACGTCCCCCTTCTTTCTACCTGGTCAGGAATACGAGATTGGTCTTTTGGATGAGGGGTGGAATCCGTTCAATCGAGAGATTGTTGTAGATGGTAACAACACCTTTGTTATAGACAGCCTACCCTCCGGCGAATACCGGCTGGACCTTGTACGGCCATTGGATGTGAGATGTAGCTATGAATGGAAAAATGAGACCATTCTCATAGAACCACCAAATGAACAACTCCAAGCTAGTATCAGCAATAACGGCCCTGTGTGTGCAGGAAATGCGCTAGAAATTAGCGCCAACCTCGAGCCGGGAGGAACAGCGCTCTGGACTACCCCTGTGGTGATTATTGGAGGGCTAGGTCTAGTCATTGACTCAACTACTGCCGACATGAGTGGTACCTACGAAATGGTGGCCACTTATGGTGCATGTGAGCAGATCAGAGAAATGGAGGTGGTCGTAACACCACCCATTGATGCCGAAATAGCTGGCGATCTAGAATACTGTGAGCGGGATAACCTCCGGCTAAAGGTTACGGGCAATGGAGATCTAATTGCTTTCGATTGGGTGGGACCGGACAACTTCACAAGCAAAAATCGACAGATGGGCATTGAGTCCGCTAAGCCTGTGCACGCTGGTCGGTATGAAGTGGTTGTTGATAATGGTGCCTGTATCGATACTGCTGAGGCTACCGTAACGATTCTGCCTTCACCAACGATATCCTTACCAAGAATAATTGAGACGGACTTCTGTGGTGGCGTACAGCTCAAACCCGAAATATTGGGCGATAATAACGTCACTTACAATTGGACGCCTAACGAGGGCCTTAGTTGCTACGATTGCCCCTCCCCTGAAGTACAGGTTCCTTTCCAACCCCGCTATAGCTTATCCGTCATCAATGACTTTATGTGCACCGACAGTGTAGATGTAAGCCTTGATCTGGCGCTAGACAATTTGGTGTACACTCCTAATGTATTCAGCCCAAACCGGGATGGTGTCAATGATTTCTTCCAACTCTTCCCTGGCAGTGGGGTGGCCAAGATCAAGCGCCTGGAAATCGTGGATCGTTGGGGAGCTATTCTCTATTCGCGTGATGACATTGACTCCAATGTGCCACAAGAATTCTGGGACGGAAGTTTCAACGGCAAAACCAGCCCTCCAGGCGTGTACGTCTGGCAACTTGAAATTGAACTTGTCGATGGGTCAAGCCAACGCCTGACAGGTGATGTCACCCTATTGCGGTAGGATCGAAATCACCATTTCCGCTTTATGATTCTTACGCTCCCTCCTTCATCATCGACTTAAAGTTCTCGACGAACTGGATCATCTTGATGTAGTCTTTCGTTTGCGCCAAGGCAAAATTATCACTGAAAATTAGAATAGCCTCTCCGTTACTTTCCAAATGGTGAAGGCCGCTGATCTCAATGAGAACTTTTAGTTTTTCGGTCATGAACTCTTCCATGGCTGTAGCACTGTCAACCTTCACGATATAGTCGTTCGGTGGGTCATCATACAAGACATAGTCGATATCTCGATGTTCCGCAATTGGAAGCACCTTATCCAAAAAGTCCTTTTTCTCGATCGTGAATTTTGGAATTGGGAAAGGGAGTTTTAGTAGACCGAGGGTCGTTTTGTATTCATCCGGGAAGATATCGGCTCCTTCTTCAAAGGTCACGTCTATCAGCTCCATGTGCATGTCCTCATCATGATCAGAAATACAATTGAATTCTGCTTCGATGGGGCGAGTTTTGAAGAAGTAGAAAGACTGGAAATACTCCAGGTCCTCAACGGGCTCTACTTGGAAATCCCAACCATAACTCTCTGCCAATTCTTTGAGCTTATTCTGTCGGCGGTTCAATGGCTCAACAGCGTCAATTCTAATCTTCGTCGCCAATTTGTGATTGGTGGATGAGATGTGCTTATCGAGGCCGGTAATTTCTACACTACCGCCACTACTTTGGTGGATCTTTTGATAGTCGTATAAATCTTCGAGTACGGTCGTACCTACCAGACGTGTCTCCGATAGATCGATAGTAGCATTGGCACCAGCAGGTATCTGGGCAACTAAATTATTGATCTTGAGAATACCCAGGAAATTGGCAACGCCACGGATCTTCAGTTCATAGCTTCCATCCGGTTTCATGACCAAGTTGGAACCCGAATCAAAAATCATCTTGAAGAAACGCGGGATAGACAGGCCTGTCAGTAACAAATGACTGACTAGCGCTAATAGCAAACCACCAAACAAGCCAATCAAGAGATTGGTATAGAGCGTCAATACCATCGTCCCTACAAAGAAGATCAATTGCTCAATACCATGGCTATATATCTGCTTGAACACTGCTGGTGATGCCAGTTTAAAACCGGTGTACACCAGAAGAATAGCAAATGCGCACAGTGGAACCTGCTGCATAATCGGGCTTAGCACTACAATGAAAAGCAACAATAACAGCCCCTGATACATATTGGACCACTTCGTCTTAGCTCCGTTGTGGACATTTACCGTGCTGCGAATAATCACAGCGATAATCGGCAGGCCACCAATCAGGCCAGCAACCATAGTACTCAACCCAATACCAGTGAGGTCCTTGTTCAGGTCGGTTTTCCGCTTGTATGGATCAATCTTGTCGATCGCCTTGGCGATGGCCAAAGATTCAATACTTGTAATCATCAAAATGGACATTACCGTGGTCCAAAATTCGATAGTATCAATCTTACTGAAGTTAGGGTGCATGATGGAATCCATCACATTATCCGGAATATCCAGTAAAAGACTCGGACCGACAGAGTAGGCGCTACCAAAGAAGGGGATCAAGTGCTCCTCGAAAAAATCGAACCCGTAAGCAAATGGAATCGAAAGTGCAATCACCCACATAGGAGTTGGTAGCACGTGAAAGAACCGATAACTGATCTTTGAATGGAATAACAATAGGAGTAAGCCCATCAAAGAGATCAATACAACAAAGGGATTTGCCTCCGCAATATGCACGACTGCATCAACCAAGTTTTGAATGATACTAGGGCTATCAGAGTGGGTGCCCAGTGCCACATGAATCTGCTTGGCGAAGATGATAATACCGATGGCGGCCAAAAGGCCGTGAATCACTGAGGAGTGGAAGATATCAGCTAAACGCCCCAGTCGCAACAAACCCAAAACTACCTGAATCGCACCAGAAACAACCACCGCTGCCAGTACATAATTGAAGGCTTGTCCGGAGCCATCATCCATGAGCGCAATGCCCAATAAGATGACGGCAATTACACCCTTAGCTGGGCCATTTACGGAAATATGCCCGCCCCGATACAGAGTCGTAACGACACCACCTACTACGGCTGAAATAATACCTGCCATCGCAGGGGCACCCGCAGCAAGCGCAATTCCTAAAGAAAGTGGGAGTGCAATAAGCGCAACACTTACCGCAGCGATGAGATCGCTTTGCCAGTTTTCAATGAGTCCTTGAAAACCTCTTTTTGGTGTAATTTCCATCTACTTATAGCCTCAGTCTAGATAATGTGGTGTTCAATCCAGCTGAGAAAATAGTAAAACTTACGGATTGTATAGGAGTACTTACGGGCGACGCCCCGCTTTATTGGAATAATTCATAGTAATCAAGTAGAAAAAGTCTTGATTACGTGGGCCTCAAGCCTTAGTCAAAGCACTTTCCCCAAATCAGGTCGGGGGTAATTGACACTCAAGTAGAGCCTCATTTTGTTTGAATAACGATCAGGCCGTTTTTACCTCCTTCCGAGCCAAACAGCACTGTACTCATCGGCTTGTCATAGATAATAATCTCTTCAATTTGCCGAGCTTTCAAAGCCATGATCTTATCTCTTCCCTCTGCCGGCGAATAGAACTCCTGATTGATGGAAATCATTTTACATGAATTACAGCGCCATTCAAGCGCTTGTATTTCCTTATTAGCACTTAGTTCCATTTGCGCCTTTTGTAGCAAGCTCTTTCTTTCCGCTTTTGATTGTGGGTTATCGCTTCTAACGATGAGAAGAAGGTCACAGACTTCATTAGGAAACATCTCGTCGCTAAGCAGGATATAATCAATTGACCGGAATGGTTGAGGTTCGGTGAAATCCTGATTTTGTAAAAAGTCTAGTGCTTCACCATCAAGCAAGTAATAATCGCAGACATCAATGGTATCTGTATCAATATCGAAAGTCGTTTCTAGAGCACTCAAGTAGTATGCTCTTATGCTAGACTGCTCTTGCCCATAGGAATGTACCGCGAACAAATTGATCATTAACGCAGTCAGAAAAGCGACTCGGTAAAGCTTAATCAAGGTTCGTGTTGTCATTCCTTTCTTAATTACTCCGACAAAACAGTTGTGTCCAACCATCGATCAAAAACCGATTGCTGCTTGGTACTCAATACAACGCTGAATGCGTACAGCGCTAACAGTAAGAGGCCAACGATAGTAAAGATCCGAACATTGGGGTCATCAGCGAAATAAATAGGCTCTGGCCAGATCACGCCAAGATGTGCCACCTCCCAGGGTAGCAATTTGAGAAAGGTCCGCTGAAAGGACCTTTGGAGATCAAGTCGCTGGTCTTCGTCATCAACTACAGAGAGCTTCATCAAGCGCTTCCCAATTGTGCCACTAGACTTATCACTATCAAAGTAAGTGAAGTATGCCCATACCGGCACCGAGATCGTCAGGAGAACATAAAGCTGCACATTGAGGCTGGTTTGGAACCATTCCTCATTGATGCCCAGCAGTGGGTGCAAGTTGCTTAAGATTGCCCACTGGAGTACCAGCATGATGATGCCATAACAAAGTAGACAGTCAATAGAATAGGCGATAGCTCTGCGCAAGAAGTATTTCATCTGTTAAAGTATCTCATTAGTGGGAAACCACAATTTTTTCAAGTTGCCGCTTTCCGTTTTCGTGGATAATTTCAAGAAGAAGCATCCCAGCGGGTAGTGTGGAGACATCTAGTCGTAGTATTTCACTATCCATACCTTCCTTGTCTCTCCTTAGTACTCTTCCCAACTGATCTACGATCCGTATTTCTTCTATTGCTAAGCCTCCTGTATTTCGCAGATGAAGTACGCTTTGCACTGGGTTAGGATAAACCTGAATCTGCTCCACCTCCTCTAAATCCCGGGTACTTACCAAGCCATCGCAAGGATTACAGTTGCCATCAACCAACATCGATTCTCCGTCTACCGAAAAGCAGGTGAGGTAAGTTAGGAAACTATCATAGGAACCAAAGAGTCCATAACTGCTACCAATGCCTTCCGTGAGGCCTCCTGTTTCGAAGGGGTAGGCAAAAGCAGTAGAACTTCGGATCTCATACCGACGGTGCTCTTCTAGTGGTTGCAATTCTTCATCGATGATCGTGAAATGATTACTGGTAAAAAAGCTCGTATCCCCGTTGGAAACGGTGAAGAACTCCAGATCGCTATAGTGTGTGGTATCTCCTACTGAGATATCGAAATCATAAAGCAGGTATTCTTCGCCAGCATCGAATCTATTCACCGTGCCTTGCAGCAAGCGCCATGCAGGTTCCTGATCGAAGCGCAAGAAATAAACTTTACGGTCTTCCTCTCGCAGCCCTCCCAGTACAAATTCATTGGTATTGAGGGAAAGATTAGGTTGCAGCTCTCCATTAGGATCAGGCCATAATTCGCATAGATTTCGGACCGCCACTTTTCGATACACTTCATTAGCGACAAGCGTATCATCTAAGGTATAAACCTCCCAAAAGGCGTGGCCATCACCACTGCCTAATACCGGGTTAATGCCTTCCATCGTCCACTTTGCATTGTCTAAGTAGAAAGGGGTGTACTCCTGCCCACTCAATGAGTAGCAGAAAAAAAGGACAAAAGCGACGGATAAGTAGGAAAGTGAAGTTTTCATCGGGAGCGGTTTTCTAATGACGTGTACCCATCAAGATACTCAACTTCTGATGAACAAGCTAGTCTTAACTTGCTCCAATTGACTATATTTAAGCCTCGAAGATGCCTCTTTAATGAGACGCGAAAAAAGCAAACAGATAGCCAAAATCTAAGAGTCTGAAAACAAGTCTCTTATTGCCTCTCCCCTATTATACCGAATTGATACTCTCCGAGTGTAAAGCACGGAGCGTGATTTTACGCAACAAAACTTTCCTGACAGCATTTAATGCTTGCAGTATTCTAGAGCGGTTTGAATTTTTATTATGACTAATAAGCAACTGAACGCAGAGATAAAGGCAAAATTGGCGAACTGGAGATCGATAATAGCGCAGTATCAAGTGCCTAACCACAAGAAAGCGGTCATCCAGATCATCAATACCTTTTTACCGTTTATCGCCCTTTGGGTGTTGATCTACTTCACGGTTAAGTATTCCATTTTACTGAGCATTCCACTATTCATCATCAATGCCTTCTTCCTAGTGCGGATATTTATCATCCAGCACGATTGTGGGCATCAGTCCTTCTTCAAATCAAAGCGGCTGAATAACATAGTGGGTATCATCTGCTCGGTATTCAGTGTCATTCCCTATAAGTACTGGAAGAAAGTACACAACTTCCACCATGGACATAACGGGCAACTCGAACTCGACACGAGGTCTATTGGCGATATTCCAACGATGACACTAAACGAGTACATCAACGCTAGCTGGGTGAGAAAATTGAAGTACCGCATCTTCCGGATTCCGATCATCACTTTTGTTGCTTCGCCCATCTACTACTTCCTGGTGCCTTGTCGTTACCCTACGACAGACTTCGACAAGTGGGGCAAGTACATGAAGATGGTCCTCAAGGATAACTTCTGGATCGCCTTGTCTTACATCGTAGTAGGGACGCTAGTAGGTTGGCCAATGTTTCTACTGATCCAGCTTACACTTGTGACCCTTTTCGGTATTGTCGCTTTTTGGTTCTTCTATGTACAGCACCAACATGAGTTTTCTTACAAGCATTGGAAAGACAATTGGGACTACCTACTCTCCGCCATTCGCGGTAGTAGCTATTACAAGCTTCCTCGGATGTTTCACTGGCTCACCGGTAACATTGGCTACCATCATATTCATCACTTGAGTAGTATTATTCCCAACTACAATCTGCCTAAGTGCTTCAAAGAGCAACCTCTCCTAAACAAATATGTGAACGAAGTCAATTTTTGGGAAAGCCTAAAAATGCTCAGATACAAACTCTGGGATGAGGATCAGGAGAAGATGATCAGCTTCACGGAGTATAGAAAAATTAAGCGTCTGCGGATGAGTGCTTAATGCCCTTCGGCGAAACGGCACAAACAGAATCGGCCAACGAATTCATTTTCGTTGGCCGATTGTCATTTAGGGTCAAACCCTATCAAAAGGCAAAAACTTAATCGGTCTTCAATACTTTCGCCATGCTGAATTGCCCATTATCAAAGAACACTTTCAGGTAGTAGATGCCCTGAGGCAAAGCGGTAATATCAAGTTCATCAAATTGCCCATCAGGAGGTAACACAGGCATACGCTGCCCTATCGAATTGTACAAGCTTATTTGCTCAACATTGAGGCTGGAAGCCTGCACATCAATGCGCAGCATTCCATTAGTGGGATTTGGGTACACGTTCACGCCTTCCTTTATCAGCAGATCATCGACATCCACCACAAAGCAAGAGGGGGTATCCAGGCCGTAAAAGATCTCACCCTGATTATACGCACAAAGTAGCCAAACCTCCCAGTCGGTAGTACAAATGGGGCCAGCGGAAAACAGCGGCCCTACTTCAATATTACCCACTCCTTCTATCCATTGAGTGGTGAGTTGACCTCCCGAAAAAATATCAGGATAACTCAGGGTAATTGTTTTACGACTCACCCCATCTGGATACAGGACTTGCTCGATATCTGTCACTACTACAGGACATCCTTCGAAACTAAGCCATTCGATCGTTTCACCGAGTGATACCGAGAAATCAAATACCAGTTGTTCATCATCTCCATAGATGCTTTGGGTGTAAACGCGCTGCTGGTCATCCTCTCGGATGAAGTGCTCGCCGCGGACCCACTCTACATTGAGGGAGTCGTAGGAGTAGTACACCTTTTTGTAGGTTAGGTTATTGAGGAGTGTATCTCCTTCAAATTTGATCGTGAAGGAATGGGTTGGGCCCCATCCACTAAAAATCATATTCCAACGGAGGTCCTCATTGAGGATTGAAACTTGAGCAAAAATGGAACTAGTGGATAGCAGAAAAAGCGCAAGTGCGCAGAGCGTAAAAGTTTTTTTCATGGTGGTTTAATTTATACCGCTAACGAAGTGGTTTGGGCTTTGCCAAACCGCTTCTTGCGAGTATATACTCGAAGCGAATAAGGTTTGGATTCCCAAACCAATTCGGCTTCGGTATAAATTGAGAGTACGTATTGTCTCTATTAATTTAAACCATTAGCAAAAAGGTAACCGAGCAACTCTAGGGTTTCGCAATCCTTCTTGCAAAACAATACAGCTCTCATATTTGCTGATCAATACAGGAAAGGAGTATTGTCCATATCCGTCAGAGCTACCGCTAATCTGTTTTCTTTTGCTGTAATATTTGATAATCCTGCAACACAATCCGTACGCTGGAAATCAACAATTCCGGATCGTCCCAGTGCACGAAATGCCCGGCATCTCCGCTGTAGAAAAGCATGCCTTTATCAACGGATTGGATAACGTCCGTCCACCGGCTTACCCGATGCTTCAGCTTAGAGCGGAAGAGCAGCTCTTCATCGTATTCCTTAGAACGCCGCGCCATCGGTTTATCGTAGCGGCCACCAGTAAGAATGTGAACGGGAATATTGGGTAGTGCCTTGCTATTGATTTCATCAAAGTCGTCAACGCGTAATTGTTCCAAGACCTGCCCTTCGCGTTGGATGGCTCCGGGAGCATCTTGTCGGCCGGTCTTGCGGATATCAATAAAGGCTTGAATGAGGCTGTCCACTTTGGCCTCCTCCCAATTGAGCACATCGTAATAGGGGCGTTGATTTTCCTGGGTTTCGGTAAAATCTCCGGGATCAACGATGACCAAGCCCGCCAATAAGTCAGGATAATAATTGGCAAAGCCTCGCACATAGACGCCCCCTAGGGAATGCCCCACCAATACATAGGGCGGATCAACCTCCAGCTGATCCAGCATTCGGACCAAGCGATCCGCAACGTTCTTGATGGTGGGCATCTCTTCTACCGGCTCAGATTTCCCAATCCCCGGGCGATCATAGGTCACAAGTGGTGCCATAGCGGCCACTCCATCCAGCACCCGATCCCAGTTGCCCATTGGTGTACCCGCACCGCTTTCAAAAACAATCACGGGCTGCCCTTCAGCTCGATTTTCAAGTCCGACAGTATTGATCCAAATCTTGGTTTCGTCGACAGTAATGAAGCGCTGCTGCGCTTGAACACTGAAAAAGAACAGCAACGCAGGTAGGAGGAGAACGTATTTCATAAAGAACCCTTTTGGTAAAGACTACTACTTTAATAGTTTGACGGTAATTGATGAAACAGTTATCTCTTGAGGCTTGTCCTTTTGCACACGCCAAGTCCAAGTTTTCCTAGGCTTAGTGCAAAATGCCAAGCCGATAACTGTTTCATTAATTATTTCCCCGTCTCTTACCAACGAATGGCGAGCCGTTTCGTTCTAATTCAATACGATGGGCTCCGTTTCCAGCTCAATTGTAGTACCACTGCGAAAATCAAACTGAATCGTGAACTGGTGAGTATTGCCGGCAATGGGTTCAGCGGCCGACAAAGCAAACAGTTGCACATCATCCTCTCCGCCGAAGAAAATACTTTCACTCATCAAGCCATTTAGAGCATCCTCTAAGGAGTCATAGCTTTCGTCTGCGAAATAATCTACCCTACACTCAGCTGGATCAGTAGCATTTTCCAAACAGCTCCGGTAAAGGCTTAATGGGATAAATAACTCCTTAAGTTCGCTACCAGCTGGGTGCACGGCGGTCAAATCTGCAGTACTCGTAATGGAGATGTTACTGACCTCATCAATCAAGGTATAAACAGGGTCTTCTGCCAGTAGGGCACCGCCAAATGAATAGTTGGCCATACAGGTCTGGTTCATGGTCGTGCCGTCAAGCAATACAGCATATTCGTCGGCAGCAACTGTTTCCTCGGCAGTCAACTCCTGATTACTAATTAGATCAAAGTTTTTCACCGCTTTTATGTCCAAGCTATAGCAGGTCTCAATGTTACTCAGGCAAGATTCTAAGAGGCAGTTGGCCAAAATAAAGGCTGTTAATAGAGCTAGCTTTTTCATAACAAGAAGAGACGTTAGTTTACGATGCAGAATAGGTAAGGCACAAATGCCTTATCAATAATGACCCGAAGTAATATAATTCCGGTAACATCTCACAAGAAGAACTCAGATATGCATGGTTACTGACGCTATCTATCCGGGCACCAAACTATTTTCTAGTGAATTGCTTTACCATCCTCTCCCCGCAAGCGCTTTCCTTGATGCACATACCAATGTAAGTGCTTACTGCTTTGATAGTCCCCTACATTGGATGATATTCGGCAGCCGCCATACTGATCGTTGAATTGCTTGGTAACGATACGGATGGCTTCGAAGAAGTCCTTATTTAATTCCACATCATCTACGTAATTGGCCAAAGAGTCGATATGCGCTTTGGGAATGATCACTACATGACGTTCCCAGTACGGCTGGGTATGATGAAAGGCCATCACCCGCTCCGTTTCAAAGATGATATCCACTGGCAGTTTGCCGGGGATAATGAGTTCGCAGTAAATGTCTTTCATAGAAGTCATTTTATCAGAGAAGAAAATCCAAGAATAGACTGAAGCTGGATAATTCGTGACCGTCTATTACCCACTGTAGTTCCTCAGCGCAATATCCATCGTCCACCAGTACTTCTTACGGCTAATGAATGGCGCCCAGTTGAGGTAGTCGAATTGACCCAGGTAAACCCACTCCCAGGCAAACATATTCAAGGCCATCGGAAACCGGATTTTTCGCCGAATGGCTTTGACCTCCTGTTCAGGAATTCCGTTTAGAGCCAGCTGTCGCAGGGTGGCTTTTTGTTCTTCTTCATCAAATTCAGTATCCAGGAACGGTTCGATGATGGCATTCCAAATATCAAATCGCTGGGAAAGCGGGAGTTCATTGCGAGTGACAAAATCCTTTAGCTCCTCATTGCTGATACGCGGCAAGAAGATCACCTCTTTATGATGAATAAGCAGGCTGGGTGGGAAGGTCTGTAGGTTAACTTCATTGATAATCTGAACAGGAATCTCACTCGGCTCAGCCACTAGACTATGCTTGCAGAAATACCCCCTGGGCAAAACGATACGATCTGTTTTTAGCTCTATTTCCATATCCTTCGCAGCACGAGATACCGGTTCTGGTTCATAGCGATCTTGCCATTGGTAACGTATAATGAGAATGCACAAGGGTACACAAGCCAACAGATACAGCACGAATAGCAGATTCGGCCCTTCGTTCACCATCTGATACAGGACCAACAGGCCTCCCCCAAAGAAAAGGGCAAAAGCTTGCAGGTAGGTCTTATGTATCCGCACTCTCTTTCGCATAAGCAAGCTGGATTGCTATGAGTGTCCTAGGTTACTTTCTATCATGTATACATGACGCGAAGTGGTT
>CAJXOS010000071.1 GCA_913057725.1 uncultured Lewinella sp. | reverse complement strand
TCTAAGCTATCCAACACCAACTAACCAACTAACTAACCTTCCAACAACAACCCCGCCGCCTGTTCTCCGGCCTCTGTTCCTAGTGCCACGCCCATACCTCCTAGTCGTACTGCTGCGACGGTTCTCGGATTGACCCAGTCGATAATGGGTTTCTTTTGCTGGCCTACGCCCATAATACCACTCCACCAATAGTCTACTTCGGTGCTTTGTGCTGGAGCGATGTGTTCGGCTAAAATTTGCAATAGGTAATTCTGAACCTGTTCGGTGTATCCGAAGACATCCGTCTCTTCTCCTTGAGGGTTAAGGTTGCGGCCTCCGCCTAAAAGTATACGATCGCCTACATTGCGGAAGTAAACGTAACCGCGGTCATAATGGAAGCAACCCTTCAGGCTTAGACCTGGAATGGGTTTGGTAATCAATACTTGGTTACGAGCGGGCTTCACTTCTAATTCTGGAAGCAGGTGAGCGGCAAAGCCATTTGTGGCAATCAATGCCCGGCTTGTGTTAATGGTCCAGCCATGGTCTGTGGAAATTTGAACGGAATCTCCGATTGGATCTAATCCAGTGACGGTTATTCCGCAAAGGCAGTGAATCTCTAGTTCTTGAGCACGGCGTAGCAATGTATGCATGAGCTTACCCGTGTGGAGTTGACCTTCTTTCTGATTCAAGATCAAATGTTGTACACCTGCTAAGCCTTGCGCCTCGATTTGGTCATCTTGATGCTTATAGGTATCTGAACCAGTGATCAGACTCAAGGCTTCATTGAGGTGTGCTAGTTTATCTGCGCATTCCTCAAAAAGGGTTTGATCAGTTGGTCGAAATACTTCGTACCCGCCTAATGCTTCGTAGCCAATGGTTGTATCCTGGTAGCGACTGCGAAGCTTCTGTAGGCCCCGGTAGCGTTTCTCCACTAATTGCAACACCTCATCCAAGCTACTGTGCTGTAGATCATCCAGCAATTCGCTAATACTCCCAAAGCAAGCAAAACCAGCATTACGTGTGCTAGCTCCAATCGGTAGCGGTCCACGTTCCAATACTACAACCTTCAGCTTTGGTGCTTGTTCCTTTAAATGAATTGCAGCAGAAAGTCCTACGATGCCGCTACCAATAATGGCGACGTCAATATCGCGGAAAAAAGAATCTCGTTCCCAGTAGCTCAGCTGATAGTGAAGCATTTGCTATTTTTGCCGCACAAGATACGAGGGTAGGAGAGGAATATGAATTGGAATATCAGAACGCACCTCAACTATCTAACCAACAAACCAATCACACCATGATTCAAAGAATACAGTCGATCTATCTATTTCTAGCTGCCGCTGCTGCCGGCGCTATGTTTGCACTACCTATTGCGACTACTGCCGAGGCACAGGCAGATTCTGCTGTCTTTGCAGATGCAGCTTTCGAAGTACAAGATACCATGGCTATGATGATCGCTTTTGGCCTGGCGGCAATGCTGCTGTTGGTGATCATCTTTCTATACAGCAATCGCACATTGCAGATGAACCTAACCAAAGCGGGACTTTTCGTAACTGGTGTCGGAGTTGGTGTAGGTGTATACCAGTTCTTTAATGATGAAGCTGCTGATCTGGCTCAACCTGCAGCTGGGATAGCATTACCCATCCTGGTAGTAGTCTTTTCATACCTGGCGCTACGCAACATCCGTAAGGACGAAAAACTAGTACGTTCTGTCGATCGCTTGCGCTAGTTCTTGATGAGTCGTTGTTGCTGCACCACCTTATCCTTGGTTTGTAGTTTCAGGAAATACACGCCAGAAGGCAAAACGGTAGTGGCCAAACGATAAGGACTACTCAGGCCTTGTACCTCCCAGTGCTTAACAAGTTGACCTTGTACGTTGAACAGCTGGACTTGCAATACCTGTCCTGATGGAGCTTCAATATTGATGAAGTCTTCAAAAGGATTGGGCCAACAACGTATGCCTTGTTCAGACGAGAAGATAGATGTGCTATTAAGGATAAAGTCTTCGTTGCTGATAACTACCTTCCCCGATTCAACTACACCGATCACTCTATACTTATTCAATCCATCTGCTGGGGCGGTATCAAAATAGGTGAAGGTAGAATTGTCTACCGTTGCTATGGTGATCCACTCTCCATTTGGTAGCATGCGCTGGATGAGGAAGTAGCGGTAATCCACTAATCCACCGATCGACCAATCTAACCGTGCTTCATTTGGAAGCGTAATCCAAACTACACTCAGGGGAATGTCCTCCAGTTGCTCTTCACCACAGCCTGTGCCGGCCTCCCATTCTGCTAAACCTGCCCAAGATTCGGCAGCACAGGCATTGAGGTAAGTCATGCCATCACATCCGCACACTAATTCAAAATCATCGGGGCAATCGAAGGACAGATCAACTTCCTCGGGGAGGAAGCAGTTTTCACAATCGTAGTAGAAGCTCTCACAGAAGGTTAAACTTGTGCTTTCAAAACAGGCCTCCCCGCTACGATCTTGACGGTCTACCGTCATGCATACTTCATACCAACGGTCTTCTTCCAGATTGCCAATAATAAATGATTCGTTTCCATCTACAATTCCACCACCTAGATCATCCACCATGTAGTTTACCCGATCGCAATCATTGAGAGCATTCGCCATGAAGCTTACCTGACCTTCTTCGCAATCTATGACTACATCGAACCCTGAATTAACAGCAGCTTCAAAGTCTTCGTAAGGTGTACAACACCGATCACAGTCAGGGATGGCAACACATATATTGGCCGTGCAACAATCGATTGCTACTTGGTCATTTAGAAGGTGTCTGGGAGTAAGCTCGAAGCAGATCTCCTCCAAGTCGATAGCTGAAGGGGAAAGGTGTAGCTGAATGTTGTCTAATTGATCATCAATAGCAATAGGGGAGTCGGGGAAGATGTTTTCTTCCTGGATAAGATCTTGACCGAATGGCTCTCTAATCGTGATGTAATCTGTTGAGAAGTCACTTATGTTTAAGAAGTCAAAGCTCAAGATGTAACTACTATCGGCTTGACAGTCTACCGTTGGATTCAACCCTTCCCAACAGTCAAAGCAATTAAGCCGCAGCGTGTCGCGTCGTGCAACGGCATTACCATTGCGCCACAGTACCAACAATTCAATTGGATCCATCGAATTCCACCCGCTGAGGCAAAAGTCTAATAGTTCGTTTTGACCAACCGGAATTTCCATGCCCTGCAAAAAGGTCCAACGCAGTCGGCGTTGTTGCTGGAGAACTTCGTATTGCCATCCGCTCGTTAGGTCATATTGTAAGCTGGAAAAGAAAAGGCCAGGTGTAAGGAGTCGTGTCTCGAGGCTGGTGATGTTCTGCGGGAAATTATAATCATACTGCAATTCAAAACAACAGGAACCAGTCTGAGGTGTGAGAAGAGTTGTATTGATATCCTGTGCAAGTGCCTTGAACGATCCAAAATGCAGTACAATCAGAGTGCTGATTAGGTATCGGTAGTGAATCTTAGTTGAAGGCTTTGCTGGCAGTTTGAACATCTTCTGGAAGTTGGTTTCAAACTACTATTGCTAAAGCTCAGGTGTTCTTACCCTCGCAGGTGTAGAAAAACCTTATCTTTAATAATAATCTCTGAATCCCATGACTATGATGCGTTCTCTATTACTCAGCCTTGGGCTGTTGTATTCTCTCGTTATTTATTCCCAAGATTGTCAACAGCTACTCTGTAGCGAAAATGGCCTTACCTATACTTTGTATCCTACAGAGGACGGCAACTGCCTATGGCCTATTGCTGCAGTGCACTTCCTAGACGAAAGTCTTGATGAATGCAGTTCAGCAATGAATATTGCCGTCTATCGAGCATATGAAGTTGCTGGAGAAGGGCCAGATTTTGAACCCGATTTTTCTGGCCTTCGGGATACCCTTTGGGTTACCGATCAAGATGAAGAAACAACTGTTATCAACCTCTTTTTTCAAGGAGCTGATGGTGTTGTGCAGACCTGTGAAACTTATCTCCTGATTAACGAGCACGTCTCCTTTGAATGTTTTGACCAAGTATCAATGATCTCTGGTGTAGTTCGAACGGAGCATGATGAATTAATCGCCAACGTGGAAGTTACAGTCAGTAGTGCCGAGGGCTTGTTTTCTCTTCTTACGGGGTCAAACGGCCAATATGGTGTTGCGCTCGAAAATGGTAGTCAGTTTACCATATCTGCACAACGAGATGACAATCCACTCAATGGCGTGAGCACTCTAGATTTGATCTTGATATCGAAGCACATTTTAGGTATACAATCCATCGACAGTCCTTATAAGCTGATTGCTGCAGATGTTAATGGATCGGGTGATGTTAGTGTCCTTGATATGATCAAGATCCGACAATTGATTTTAAATCGAATTGAGGCGTTTCCGGATGTGCCTTCCTGGCGCTTCGTACCAGCAAGCTATCAGTTTCCTGTTCCCAGTGACCCCTGGTTTGAGACCTTTCCTCAGATTGTTACTGGAGAAGCTGGAATAACAGAATCAATAGGTATCAACTTTATTGGAATCAAAGTTGGCGATGTCAATAGTTCAGTGGTTGCGAACTGATTGTCTTAGTAAAATGACCTGGTGTAAATGCATTAGTGCATTTACACCAAATCTCGCTCTATCCCCGAACTTCCCAGCTTACGAGCTTCATGCCATCTTTTTCGAGTAGGTCCCATTGCCCGTTAAAGTCGGCACGTAGATAGTCGATTAGGATGCGGCTATCATAAGTGCCAGGCTGGTAAACGCCTAGTTGGTAGTTGGCTTCCTTCGCGTTGTAGCGCTCATAATCTACAAGTCGGATTTTGCTGCGCTCGCGTTGCTGTTTATTCTTTTGGAAAGCAGATTCGTCAGAGTCGATCTGTACGTAATTGCGTACTGGAATTGGCGAGTAATGATAAATCGCTAGATAGTTGGCCGTTCCAGAAGGGGTCAGGAATACTTCTACTTCTTGCAGGTAGAATTGCTGCTTTGCCATGTCTTCCGTTTTGGCTCGCATGCTTTCAGGGCTATCAAGCTTCCAGATTTTGTGTGGCGTATCCGTATCATTCCGGTACCACACGCCAACAAAATGAGCATCGGTCTCACTGATAGCGTACGCTTGAACATTGCTGAGCAAGAAGCCGGCTGCAGCCATGCTGCGCTTGGCTTTGACAAAGTCTATCCAGCTGGTGGTTTTGATTAAAGTGTCCCGTAGTGAACTCTCGGTGTAGATGCCCCAATATCTTCTATCCTCTCCTTGTCCACTCGTCTCAATATTGGTCAATCGGTATCCTTCTCGATTGAGGCGTATGTCTTCCAGGACAAAGTTGTCCCATTCGAGTTGTTCCAGGTATTCCATTTTAGCATCAGACGGGCGGAAGATGCCGCTAATACGTTGGGCGTAAACAAGAGAGCCAGCCAAGGTGAAGGCTAGCAAACAGAGCAAACGATAAGGCATAGTAGGTCGTTGGATTGTGTATTGCAAGTACGCCGCTAAGGTGCGAATTATTGTTTAGGCTTAGCGGAAAGTGTTAAAAAAGTATGTAAAGAAGGATAAAGATAATAGCCAGAAAAAAAGCCTCATTGTGTTTTATCAATGAGGCGTAATGATCTGAATGATAGTGTATTGATGAGTTGTAATGGAATTGGAGGGCACGCTTTTATTTGTCGCGCATCAGTAAAATATCTTGCCAGGAGAAACCATCGGCGGTAATAAAGGTGGAGTTTTGGCGGCACGGGCGTTTAGGGCTACACTCTTCGAAGGAATAGCAAATGCTTTCTGCTGGTAGAATGGTCATTACTTCAATACACTGATATTTGATTCCAGTGCTGTTTTCCGGTAACGTAGCGCATATCTGGTTGATGCAAGAGTTAGTTCGGCCGTCTTCACTAATCTCTTTTCCATAAATGTAGGGAGCTAGTTCTCGGTGTACGCGAGCGCAATCGTTATAGGGCGGAAGTACCACATAAACAGCCGAACGTTCACTGTGCTCATCGTTTGGAGAAATAATAACGTCTATTTCACCACAGTCCGTTTCTATACCGGCACGTACACCCTGCCAATTGCGGTCGAGTTGGAGTTGGCGTTCAATTTCATTCCGGACATCAGGCGGCATTTGCGTTTGCTGCCCTAATAAGTCCTTAGCTTGTTGACTATTAATTGATCTTGTTTGCTTGGTATTCAATTGGAAGCGTTCGCCTAGTAATTGACTGATCAGCGTAGTACTAGCTTCCTTTTGCTTTATAGATTGAGACTGAAGCGGATTGATACAGGCAAGACATAGCAATATGCTTGCAATCAACATCTTCTTCATAGGAGTTAAATTTTGAGCAATCCGAAAGATGCTCGTGATAGGAATGGGAGTGGAGGGCTAGGTATGGGTTTCTACATACCTAGCCGATTCATTTCTACTTGCTAGCGCCGAAGAGTTTGTCGTAAACCCAAGATGGATATATGACTCCAGAAGATCTGGATTCGCAATCGGGGTAATCTTCGCAGGTCTCTTCTTTGGGGCATGCTTGATTATCCGTCATAATCATTATGGTTTGGACACATTGATACTGGTCCTTAAGGCCTGGTAGACGAACACACTCGTAGGTGTCACAACGAATCAAATTTCGCTCTTCGCCAGCCAGGAAGTCACCGTAGATCAGCATCGCCAGGCGATCTGTTAACTTACTACATTCATTATCTGGAGGAAGATGAATGGTAAGAACGCCCGTGACCTCTCCATCCGGAGACATAGCCGAAGCTGCAAGGGTGGGAATGCTACCACAATCCGCAATCAGTTCTGAAAATACGCCCCTCCAGTTTCTGACGGAGCCATCCAGGTTCAATTCAGCGATGATTTGATTACGTGCTTCTGCAGAAAGCCGTGGGTTCTCGTCGATGAGGCTTCGTGCATCCTTTGCACTCAGGAAGCGAGTTGATTTGGTAGAAAAGGTATACTGGTTTTTGTGAAGTTGACTAAGGATATCCGTAGCCTCTTGTTTCTGTTGCCAGTTTTGGGCAGCCAAAGGTTGGCTAAAACCAAGAAAAGAAAGCAATGCCAGACCTGTGATTAAATACATCGGTTTCACAACGCAAATGGGTTTTAATGAATGATAAGGGGGACTATTCCCCGGAATTTCACCCATTAATAACCCTGCGTGTAAAAGGTTAACATGCTCCTGAAAAAAGTTATTCAGGAATAGTTACGGAGATGATAAACTCTGATTCTACCTCATCACAGCCACTACCATTATCCGGACATTCATAGTTGTCTGGGCAAGCAAAGGACGCATCTACCAGATGTACCACTTCGATACAGCCATATAGCGACTCTTCGAGATAGGGAGAAGCATTGGTGCATACATGCTCTACACATCGTTTGACTTCCTCTGTTCCAGTCACGTATCTCCCATATAACGCCTCTAGGATATTCTGCAGTGCTGGTCCGCAAGTATTATTGGGTGGGATAAATAGGGTTACGGTTCCACCTTCATTCTCGTCGGTTAACCAAGTTACTATGAAGACAACTATCTCATCGCAGTCGGCTTGGAAACGAGCCACAGCACCTTTCCAAGCTGGGGCCCTCCAATTGATTCCCAATTCTGCTTTGATTTGTTCTTTGACGGGAGGTAACAGCTGCTCGTTGGCATCTAGTAACTCTGCGATGACTTCCTTGCTTACCCGTTCAGTCGCAGAGGGGTCAAAAGAAAGTTCACCTCCAAACATTTGGCTGATAATATTGGTGCTTACGATTTGAGCAGTGCTTTGGCTGAATAAATTAATATTGAGTAGCAGAGCGGCGCAAATTCCAATCAGGTATTTCATGGTCTTGTTGATTTTGAGTTATATTTCTTAGTGCAACAAGGCCTGGAATGGTCAACATAGACGATGAAATTTTTTTGGTATTGAAAACAGGAATTGATCGATTATTGGAGACTGATGAGGTTAATCCTAACCTGAATTGGGGACTGCTCAGTAGCAATGCATCCCGTACGAGTTCAGGATTGCTGACGCGGTCGGCGCTGGTTGATGCTGGATTTAGTATTAAACGCCTATTTACACCCGAGCACGGCTTATCAGCAAGAGGTACTGATGGCGCTCCGCAAGCAGATGGCACTGATCATATTACAGGGCTCCCTGTCTATAGCCTTTATGGTACGAGCCTTAGCCCAAAGTTGGATGGGCTGGACGGAGTAATCTTCGATTTGCCAGATATAGGTAGCCGTTTTTATACTTACATCTGGAGTCTGTCTTACTTGATGGAGGAATGTGCCGAAAAGGGTAAAAAACTGGTAATTCTTGACCGTCCCAACCCCATTAGCGGTCGGCTAGGTCTTGTGGAAGGGCCTATGCTTGAAGAGTCCGTATGGAGCTCTTTTATTGGTCGATGGTCGATTCCGATTCGACATAGTTTGACAGTAGCAGAGCTCGCTAACTTCTGGCGAACGTCTAAGGGCATGCAAGAACTCGACATATCCTTTGTTTTATGCCAAGGCTGGGAACGGGAAATGTTCTGGTCAGATACAGGCCTTCCATTTTATCCCCCTTCCCCAGCCATTACAGCGCCTACTACCCTATTGACTTATCCTGCCTTAGCTTACCTGGAGGGATTAAACCTAAGTGAGGGACGTGGAACGGACGCCCCTTTCCAACAGTTTGGTGCTCCTTGGTTGAATCCATCCTTTGTTCTAGAATTGCTTGAACAATACCAGATGCCCGGCGCTACTTGGGAACAAGTAAGCTTTACACCTGTAGATGGGCGATACTCCGGGCACGAGTGTCATGGTTTGAGGCTCAGAATCCGCGACCCGCTCCAATTCCGGCCAGTTTACACAGGGATTGTATTACTAGCTGTTTTGTACCTGACACATTCAGCGGAAGTTCAACAAGCAACCTATCCTACCTGGGTTAACCCTATCGGTAAGAATCATCTTGGCTTGATGTTTGGCAGCTCTGCTTTACTACAGGCACTGGAAAATAGGCCTGCAGATTTGTTTCAGCAGGCACAGGCTTATACTGCTGCTCCTGCATGGAATGAGACAGTGGCGCTTTTTCTACTTTATTGAGGCGCTAAAGCTTGTGCAAAGTCGCCGATGATATCTTCAATTCCTTCCAGTCCAACACTAATACGAAGTAAGCCAGGACTAATTCCTACGGCTAAGCGTTCTTCTTCAGTCAATTTTGAGTGCGTTGTAGAAGTAGGGTGAGTCACGATCGTCCGCGTGTCTCCTAAGTTGGATGATCGGCTACATACCTGCAGGCGATTGACGAGTTGCATTGCCGCATCGGCTCCGCCGGCCAACGTGCAAGTGACAATACCTCCTCCTAACTTCATTTGTTTTCGGGCCAGTTCATGTTGCGGGTGGGAGGAAAGGAAGGGGTAGCTGACGGCCGAAATTCCGTCTTGCTTCTGTAACCATTCGGCTAGTTGAAGTGCACTTTTACAGTGTGCCTCCATACGAACAGCAAGCGTTTCCAGGCTTTTCGACATGAGCCACGCATTAAATGGGGAAAGGGCTGGTCCGGTGTGGCGACAGAAGAATACAATCTCATCCATCAAAGCTTGATCACCGAGAATCATACCACCAAGTGAACGGCCTTGGCCATCAATCCACTTTGTTGCAGAATGCATTATTAGATGAGCTCCTAGTTCCAAAGGGCGCTGCAGGTAGGGCGTAGCGAAGCAGTTGTCCACCATAAGGATCAAACCATGTTCTCGGGCAAATTTTCCAGCAGCTTCCAGATCTACCAGAGCGAGTCCGGGGTTTGAAGGTGTTTCCAGGAGTAGTATGCGGGTGTTTTCCTGTACTGCTGAAGCCCATTGGTCTTGTTGATCGGGTTCCACGTAGGTGTGGCTTACTCCCCAGCGTGGCATGAGGCTGGTGAGAATTTGATGAGTAGAACCGAAGACTGCGCGGGTAGCAAGAATGTGATCTCCACTGCGGACCAGTGCCATTAGTGAACTAAAGACCGCTGACATACCAGAAGCCGTCGCAAATCCAGCTTCCGCGCCTTCAAGGCTACACATCTTCTGAATGAATTCATCTACACTTGGGTTGTTATAACGCGAGTAGATTATCCCTTCAGCATTACCGGCAAAGGTATCTGCCATCTGTTCCGCTGTCGGGAAGGTAAAGCTGGACGTCAGGAATAACGGAGTACTGTGCTCACGGTATTGGGTCCGCTCCATTTGTTGGCGAATCGCACGGGTGGAAAAAGAGGACTGATCGGACATTTTGAGGTGGCTTTATGACGCAAAGGATACAATGAAGGAGCAAAGTTAGACAAGCCGCTCGTAAAAGAAAGCAGTAGTGGCCGACATAGTTAGAATTAGCGGTTCACAATTCACGGGAATATCTTGTTTGCAAACGGGCTAAGCACTAGCTTTAGGGGTCTAAATTCGCACTAGTTATGAAGTTTTTGCGCTATCTAATCTTGTTGTTATTAGCCACCCCTCTGGTTGGACAAAACACGGTGGGCTTGCTCTCCTACGAGCCTATGAAAAGCTACGACGGCTACAACCTAATCTATCCCCATAATCAGCCCAATGTTTATCTCATTGATAATTGTGGGGAGATTGTTCATGTTTGGGAAGATGATGCCGATTGGCGACCTGGAAATACAGCCTACATTTTGGAAGATGGCCGCCTGGTAAAAACCAAGCGTCCAGCTGCTGTAGCAGGTAACCCCATCTGGGCAGGTGGCGGTGGTGCAATCGTTGAGATTCGCTCTTGGGATAACGACCTCCTTTGGAGTTTTGAACGTAATGACGAGAACGAGCGCTTACACCACGATATCGCAATTACGCCAGATGAAACGATCTTAATGATTGTTTGGGAAAATAAGACCCGAGAAGAAGCCATTCAGGCTGGCCGAGATAGCACCTTGCTTCCAGATAATGAGCTTTGGCCAGACTACATCCTGGAAGTAGATCCTGCTACAGACGAGGTAGTTTGGGAGTGGCATGTTTGGGATCATCTGATCCAGGACTTTGATGCCACGAAGGACAATTTCGGGGTTGTGGCTGATAATCCTCACAAAGTCAATATCAATTATGATACCAGTGATGGCGCTGATGACTGGATGCACTCCAACGCTATTGACTATGACCCCATTAATCGTCAGGTGGTACTCTCTGTGCCTACTTTCCACGAGTTTTGGATTATCGACCATACTACGTCCACAGCAGAAGCAGCGACAAGTAATGGAGGTATGAGTGGCCTAGGGGGAGATCTGATGTTCCGCTGGGGTAATCCTGCCGCTTATAACCAGGGTACAGAAGAAGATCAGCAGCTGTTTTACCAGCATGATGTACACTGGGTAGATGACTTTGTACCTGTTAATCATCCTTACTACGGCAAAATAGCTTTGTTTAATAACCGGGTTGGTTCTGACTTCTCCACTGCTAATGTATTATCACCTCTGTTTGATATGTACGATTGGGGATACCCTATGAGTCCTGGTGGCGGCTGGGGCCCTACCGATTTTGATATCGTAATTACTCACCCAACCCCTACAGCGTTATATTCAACGGGGCTTTCTAGTGTACAGTTTTTGCCGAATGGCAATTCATTGATCACCAGCGGACGATGGGGGTACTCTTTCGAACTTACTCCAGACAATGAGATCGTTTGGGAATATCGGACACCATTTCGGGGCGGTCAGCCAGTGCCGCAAGGAGATACGCTCCAAATCAATAATAACCTGACCTTCCGGATGGATCGCTACCCTACGGACTACGCTGCTTTTGATGGTCGGGAATTGTTATCTCAAGGATGGATAGAGCAGAACCCTGATTCTTTCTTCTGTGATTTGATTCTACCTACTGAAGAATTGATGGATGACTACCAATTGAGTATTTATCCAAACCCAACTGGAGGCCCACTTACGATCGAGTGGGAAGGTGGAATGCACATTCAGCTCCGAATACGCGATATGTTGGGCCGTCCCATGTATCAGAGTATAGAAACGGGTGGGCGTTGCTATCTTTCTACACAAGGCTGGGCACCCGGCTTCTATGTGGTAGAGATTAATGGGGTTTCGGTGCAGAAGCTAGTGGTGAGGTGACGCTGATCGAAAAGCGCTAAGAATAGTAATAATCGCCCTTCTCAATCCACTTGAGAAGGGCGATTGCTTTTGAGTCTTCAATCGGTCTATTCAACCAAGAGCAAAAAAGAACTCCGGAAAAGTTCTTGCGAACGATTCCGGAGTATATCATAACTATCGCATTGATAGTAACTGTTGATTAACTTCTACTCGGATAAGTACCCTGTATGGCAATGATGTAATTCACGGCCAACCATGGCATCCGGTTTTCGTGACTCTGATTTCCACCCGTATTCTGGATTTGGAAGTTGTTGGAAACACCATTAAGGTCTTCACCATCTTCTGGAGGCGAACCATTGTAGATGTTAGCACCTGCAGAGCCTAGCGTAGCACCACCACCATCAGTACCAGTAGCAGTATTTGTGTTGACACCGACTTTTACACCTCCGCTGAGAACGTGAGTATGTGATGGTATTTGTAGGGCATTTAATGTTACATTCTCTACACCACCTCTTTGGCCTAGGCGGTAGTCAGAAAGCCCTGGGCCTCGTCCTTGTGATACTGGCGCTCTACCTCTGAGGTCTGGAAGAGCGAAAGTAGTTCTACCATCGCCACCGTAAGTGGTGCCTAGAATAGAAAAAAGGGCAGAATTTTGAGAAATTGGAAGTAATTGGCCTTGACAAAGTGCCCAACTACGTGGTGCAAAATTACCAGCGAACATTCTTATTTCGCCGAGAAATCCTTCTTGTCCCATAAATTGAGAATTTTATTGTTGACGAAATAGATTAACTACGAGATGGAAATACACCTTGTAGCGCAATGATGTAATTCACTGCCAAGAACGGTTGAATGTTCGTATGGCTCTGACCACCACCTGTATTTGTGGCGGCGAGATTAGAGGAAACGCCATTAAGGTCTTCACCATCTTCTGGAGCTGAGCCATTGTAGATATTAGCACCTGCAGAGCCTAGCGTAGCTCCGCCACCATCAGTGCCGGTGGCTGTATCCGTATTGACAGTAACTTTAACTCCTCCTGTAAGGCCGTGATTATGTGAAGGAATCTGTTGAGTGTTTAATGTCACATTCTCTGCACCCCCTCTTTGGCCTAGGCGATAGTCGGATAGCCCCGGGCCATTACCTGGGCTTATAGCTACGCGGCCCCGAAGATCCGGTAGAGCAAAAGTAGTACGGCCGTCGCCACCGTAAGTAGTTCCTAGAATAGAGAATAAAGCCTGATTTTGACTAATTGGAAGTAACTGGCCATGACAGAGTGCCCAACTACGTGGATTGAAATTGCCAGCAAACATGCGAATTTCACCGATCATCGGTTCCATATGAATATGGTTTTAAGGTTAAAGAATATTTATTTTGGTGCTAGCCGGATACAAACCGATTAGCAAAATTTTTCTAGTGGAGTATTGATCGCCTTTCTTGGGGATGCGCTTTAGGGAAAGCCTAAAGGCATTGTGTACTTAAATATATAGGGGAGTAAAACAGCAACAATATATATTGCTGAGTATATCGGCAAGATAATAATTATCTGGATAAATTGGAATTGTCCTAATATTGAATGCTTGTTTTTGTTCTGAGTCGCGTATTTCTACCTAGCTTCGTTGCGGTTAAACCCTGGGCGTTTTCACGTGTTCCTTAATAAGACCGCAGTAAGACTGCACTTCTGCAGTGAAATCGCAAAAGCTTCTTCATATCCGATTTTTCAATTTTCAGCAATTCTTAATAGACTTACCACAGCTATGAAGACATTAGATACTATGCCCGCTGATCTGTTGCCTCAACTCGCCGAGCATCCTACCTTTCAAGGGCTACCATCGGAGGTGATTCAATGGGTAGCTGATAAAAGTGAATACGTTCACTATGAGGCAGGGGATGAACTCTTCCAGCCGAATACTCCCGTAAATCATATGTCCATCCTCTTGACTGGGGCCTACAAGGTGGTTATGGCTCAAGGGGGTGAGTTGCGTGAACTTGGTACCTGGGATGCCCCTATGATCACTGGTTTGTTGCCTTTTTCTCGTATGAAAGAAGCCAAAGCGGCGGGATTAGCATTGCCGGAGATCCACGGATTACAACTTCACAAGGATCATTTTGTCGAGATGGTCAATGTGAGTTATGAACTCGTACAGCGTTTGGTTGGACACCTATCCGATCGTATCCGCGACTTTGAGCAGAATCGGCTACAGCAGGAAAAGCTGATGAGCCTTGGGAAGCTTTCGGCAGGTTTGGCTCATGAACTAAATAATCCGGCCTCAGCCATCGTGCGTAGCGTGGAAGAATTGTATACCCAGGTTCACTCCTCGCCAGAGGAGTTCAAAGAGGTGATTACAATGAAAATCACACCAGAAGAGACGGATGAGGTCAATGAGATTATTTTTCCAAAGGTTCAGAAGCTAGGGCAGTTCGAAGATCTTTCTCTACTAGAGCAAGAGAGCCGCAAAGATGATTTGATCGATTGGCTGGAAGATCATGAAGTTGATCAAGCAGAAGATCTGGCGGACACTTTTGTGGAATTCTGTTTCGGAGAGGATGACTTGGATGATATTGCTGATGTCCTTAAGCCAGAAGCCTTAGGGCCGGTACTGCGTTGGGCTAAGCGCGTGCTCACTATGGAAAAAATAGTGGCCGAGATCAGGGAGTCTTCCGAGCGCATTGCCGGCTTGGTAAGCTCCGTGAAGGCGTATACACATATGGATCAGGCTGCGAGTATTGAAGCTCGCCCTATCCATGAAGGTGTGAAAAGCACCATGATGATGCTCAAGCATAAGATTAAAGCCAAGCAAATTCAGATCGATAAGGATATCGATTTTGATGCACCACCAGTGGAGATTCGAGCAGGGGAAATGAATCAGGTGTGGACAAACATCCTTGATAATGCTATCGATGCGATGGAGGTTGGTGGTAAGTTACACGTACGTACCTATCGCAAGCATCATAACGTGCTGGTAGATATTACTGATAATGGCCCGGGTATTCCAGAGGACGTGATCGGGCGAATCTTTGATCCTTTCTTCACCACCAAAGGAGTAGGAGAGGGGACTGGTCTGGGCCTGGAAGTGTCTAGAAGAATTGTAGAAAAACATAAAGGGGTGATAGAGGTTAGTTCCGCTCCAGGAAAGACCACCTTTACCGTTTGCTTGCCTATTACCCAATCCTAAAAAACACCCATAAAACGAATATGGCTGACAATAAGAAACCAATCATTCTTTCGGTCGATGACGACCCACAGGTGTTGCGTTCTATCAAACGAGATTTACGAAATCGTTACCGGAAAGACTATCGCATCATCAGTACAGAGTCTGCATTACAGGCACTGGAGGCGCTAGAGGAGTTGCACAAGAAGCAGGAGGAAGTAGCACTGTTTTTGTCGGATCAGCGTATGCCAGAAATGCTGGGTGTTGAATTCCTGGAAAAGGCTAAAGAAATTTATCCGGATGCAAAGCGAGTATTGCTTACGGCCTATTCCGATACTACTGCGGCAATCAAGGCGATCAACGATGTGCAACTAGATTACTATCTGGTAAAACCTTGGAACCCGCCGGAAGAACGTCTATACCCAGTTCTTGATGATCTCTTGGAGGCCTGGAAGAGCACCTATGTGCCAGCCTTTAGTGGAATCAAGGTAATTGGTCACCAGTATGCGCCAAGTTCGCACGCCATCAAAGATTTCCTAGCTGGTCAACTTTTGCCGTACCGCTGGTTGGATGTTGATCAGGATATAAAGGCAGCAGAATTGATGCTGGCCAATCAATTGCGCGGTAAAGACTTGCCTGCGGTAATCTTAGAAGACGGTACAGCGATGGCTAATCCTTCCGTTTCTGAATTAGCACAGTCTTTGGGTATGCAGGTGCATGCAGCTTCGGAAATGTATGATGTAGCCATTATCGGTGCTGGTCCAGCTGGGCTAGCTGCCGCTGTGTATGGTGGTTCTGAAGGGTTGAAGACTGTGTTGATCGAACGCCGAGCACCAGGAGGACAAGCCGGGACGAGTTCGCGGATAGAAAACTACTTAGGGTTCCCTAGTGGGTTGAGCGGTGCAGATCTCGCACGACGGGCTATCACGCAAGCAACCCGTTTTGGGATCGAATTCCTATCACCGCAGAGCGTCACGGAAATTAAAACGGAAGGCCATTACAAGCACCTTCAACTGGCAGACGGCAACTCCATTACCGCCAAGAGTGTGGTGCTGGCTACGGGAGTGGATTATCGTCGCCTACCCGCGGAAGGAGCAGACCGCTTTAGTGGTGCAGGAGTATATTACGGTGCTGCTATGACGGAAGCTGCTGCTTGTCGCAGCAAAGAAGTCTTTGTTGTAGGTGGAGGTAATTCTGCCGGACAAGGCGCAGTATACTTATCTAAGTACGCTAAGAAGGTAACGATTCTGATCCGCCGTGAAGACCTTACGTCCTCAATGTCGCACTACTTAATTGAGCAAATCGATCAAATTCCAAATATTGAAGTGGTTGGCCATACCGAAGTAGTCAAGGCATGTGGAGGGGAACACCTCGAGTCGCTTATACTTCGTAATCGCCAGGATGAGTCGACGCGTGAAGTTCATGCCGATGCCCTCTTCGTATTTATCGGTGCCAAGCCGGCTACCGAATGGCTACCTGAGACCTTGATGATGGACAATAAGAATTTCCTCCTGACTGGAAGAGATCTCCGTAATCGGACGGATTACGACCAATTCTGGAAAGAAGAGCGAGAACCATTATTGCTGGAAACTTGCCAACCTGGCGTTTTTGCCGCTGGTGATGTTCGCTCTGGCGCCATGAATCGAGTAGCCTCCGCTGTCGGGGAAGGAGCTATGGCCATTAAATTTGTACATGAGTATCTCGCTCAAATTTAAGCGGCACCACTAACCAAGTATTACCATCAAATTATCGCTATGGAATGATTCTTGCCAGAATTGTTTCAATAGCTCGAGGTATGACCTATTCATTCGACATCATTTGTTGGGGCTAGCTATCTTAGCCTCTAAACTTATCTGATCCTTAATCATGATTTACTACAAAACAAATCAGAACTGGCTGGGCGATGTCCGGCATCTATTCAAAAGTTGGACAATGGTCCGTATTGTGCGGGCTGTAGGTGTTATGGGCGTTTATTCACTGGTGGTTTGTGTGATCATAGAACAGCTCGGTTGGGACGAGTACGTGATGCTTAATACCAGCATTTTCTCACTCTTAGGGGTAATCCTGAGTATCTTTTTGGTCTTTCGGACGAATTCCGCCTATGATCGTTGGTGGGAGGCTCGAAAGCAATGGGGAGCTTTGGTAAATAATACTCGAAACTTTGCCATTTACGTAGATTCCATGTATCCCGAAGAGGATCAAGATACGCGGCACTGGATGGCTGTGCATATTAGCAATTTCTGCCTAGCGCTGGTAGAACATTTACGAGAAGGAACGAAGCTCGACAAGCTGGTTTATCTGCCAAAAGAAGAACGGGCAGCATACGAAAACAAAGACCATGTACCGAACTATATCTCTCAGCAGCTCTTCAAAAAGCTAGCTGCGGATCACCGGTCTGGCACGCTCAATGAGGGGGACTATATCAACATCAAAGCGCAGCATCAGTCGTTGCTCGATATTCTAGGCGCCTGTGAACGAATTAAGAAGACGCCTATACCATTCTCGTACGCGGTATATCTCAAGATGTTCATCACTGCCTATGGTATCCTGCTTCCTTTTGCGTTGGTCACTAGTTTTCATTTCGCGGCAGTTCCATTGGCTATGCTATTGTTCTTTGCCCTGTTAGGGGTAGAGTTGCTTGGGGAGGAGATAGAAGATCCTTTTGGCCTAGACTGCAACGATCTCCCTACCGGAGACATCGCACATACCATCAAAAAGAATGTCTTTGAAATCTTGGAGGACCGCAAGCCGGTAGAATCTCACGAGCGGGAACTATACGAGAAGGTTTTCTAGTCTGAATTGTAGTGTTTCAGGCTTATTCGAAATTCTTCATCAGTAGTAATTCTTCTTCGTCATTTGGGATGAAAAACGGGCCTGCCTGATGGAAGCCTACTCTTTCCAGGAGTCGGATAGATTTTTCATTGGTCGGTAATGTGAATGCGGTCAGCTTTTCTAGGTTGAGGGCAGTTCGTGCATATTCCATTACTGCCTTTGAGGCTTCCACAGCATACCCTTTACCGCTGTATGCGGGCAACAGTGCAAAACCGAGGTCGGGTTGTTCTAGAAATGGCCGCTTAGCAAAACCAAACATGCCGATAGCTTCACCGCTGTCTACTAAGCCTGTGTAATAGAAGCCAAAGCCATGCTCAGTATAGCTAGCTATTAGGCGGTCTTTCAGATAGTTTCGAGCGTCTTCTTCATTCCGCACGCCTCGGTCCCCAATATATTCGAGCCAGCCTGGAGAGTTAAGTAGTTCCAATATGAACGGAGCATCCTTAAGTGTAAATGGACGGATATGTAGACGGTCGGTGGTAATCATGGTCGAAGAAATAAAGTCAGGTACAACTCCCGCAAAAGTAGCTAACATTCTTACTTTTTAAACCACTCCGTTCCCGAGCGTCCCCCGACGCAAGGAACCTTAGATTATTTTGAACCATATAAGGCATAGAAGTACATATAAGCTATTTTCCAACTAACCGTTCCCGAGCGTCCCCCGACGCGAGGCTCCACTCCTAATCCCACCACAACAAAAAATCCCGAACCCAACATAAGTCGGATCCAGGATAAGTTTCTTAAAACGGTACTGTATTAGCAGTAACGATCAAAAGCCATTGCCAGGTTCTGTGCGATAATCTCAGCAGAACGGCCTTCAATGTGGTGGCGTTCCAAGAAGTGCACCAATTGGCCATCCTTGAACAATGCGATAGCAGGTGAAGATGGAGGATAAGGCAGCAAGAATTCGCGAGCCTTAGCCGTAGCTTCATGATCAACACCAGCAAAAACCGTTACGGCATTTGTTGGCTTCTTCTCATTTCCAAGGGCCATTTTTGCGCCTGGACGAGCGTTAGCAGCAGCACAGCCGCATACAGAATTGACCACCAATAAGGTAGTACCTTCTTTTCCATCCAATGCACTAGTTACATCCTCAGCACTAGTGAGGCTGGTAAAGCCAGAGTTGGTCAAATCCTGAGCCATTGGCGTGGTTAATTCTACAGGATACATATTGATTAAAGATTTTTGCTGTTGTAAAATTATTAGTCTTCCTGGAGTAGGACAAAAAAATGAGCATAAACCGCAACATATTGTCCCTTTCCGAGGTATTAAATGCTCGTTAGTCGGATACATATCCGAACGATAATCGAGTTGGTACAATCAAAGGTCACCCTTTTATGTTTTCTTTGCAAACACTTGAAAACAACTCGACACTCCGTGCTGATAGTACAACTATTGTACGAGTTTAGTTGAGAAAAACCGAATTTGCTTTTATGAAAAGTGCTTCCTGGGCAGGATCTTCAGCCCCAACCTTGGTGACGGTCTTTATTTTTACGCTCTTATTACTAGGTGCTTGTGCAACGGATCAACTCCCGGAACCACAGATGGCAGACTGTGGAATGGTGAATCCAACCTACGATGTAGATGTCAAGCAAATTATCGATGAAAGCTGCGCTTATAGTGGCTGCCACCTGGATTCTTCTCCAGGACGTTTCGACTCTTATGGTGGCCTCTTACCCTACCTAGAGGACAATACTTTTCGACAGCGAGTACTCATTGAAAGAGGGGATCCTACGACTGGTATGCCTCCAAACTATTCGCCGAGCAGCCGTCCGCAAGATCTTACGGAAGAACAATTAATGATTATCGAATGCTGGCTGGATGCTGGTTTCCCTGAATAAGAATTATCGGAAAAGAGAACACAAGAACCATGAACCGAATCTTTAAACTGAGCCCACTTCTACTGTTTGTCCTTGTTCTGAGTTTGCCGTCGCAAGCGCAGGAATATGTGTATCGCACATTTAAAGATACACGGGTAGTAAATATTCACTCGCCTGAAACTTTGCCGAAAGGCCGCTTAGATGTACGTATTAGCCACCGTTTTGGCGACATCGGTGGGGATAATGGTGGATTTGCCACTTTCTACGGTTTGGAAACGGCCAGTGATGTTAGTATCGGTGCTGAATACGGTTTCTCAGATCACATTACGGCAGGAATCTATCGTACCAAGGGAGCTGGTGTTTCAGTAGAAGGTTTTCCTGGCTTACGTCAGTTGCTCAATGGTTTGGTTAAGCTCCGCCTCGCACGCCAGCAAGAGGGTAGTGGTAGCCCACTTTCAGCAACGCTGATGGGATTGGTGACCATGTCCACTCAAGAAAAGCTGGAAGGCTCTGGTAATGAAATTGCGATAGCTAGTTTTCCACAATTTAGCCACCGCTTTGCTTCTCATGTACAGCTGGTTTTGGCACGCAAATTTAGCGATGGATTTTCGCTACAGGTCAGCCCTGGTTACACCCATCGCAACCTGGTTCCTTTTGAGGATGAAAACGGAATGCTCAGTGTAAGCGCTGGTGCCCGCATTCAGGTGACTCGGAGCTTTGGTCTCCTCGGAGATGTGGTCCTTCCACTAGCGGATTCCCGGAGTTCAGGTACAGGCTATCACCCTGCAATTGGTATCGGTTTTGAGTTCGAAACCAGTGGCCACGTATTCCAGGTCAATTTGACTAATGCTACTGCGTTAATGGAGACCGACTTTATTCCGTATACTACTACGGAGTGGGGAGAAGGTGAGTTCCGCTTGGGCTTCACCATTTCTCGCTGGTTTAATCTCTAAATTGCCCCATCCCAAAAGACGTATCCATGTTTCGCAGAATAGCTATTTTTCTATCCCCGCTTGCATTAATTGGTGTTTTGACTGCTTTCCAACCACAGTCCAACAGCACTACAATTGCTGACGATACTTCCCTGGCAGAATTGATCGAAAGTCTGGGAGGAGAAGCCGAACCGCACCAGGTAAAGGATATTCAAGGAGTATCGGTAGATGCAGGCCGTGAGTTAGTCCATAAAGGAATTACGGACGATCCCGACAATCCAGGAAATACACGTCGGCAGAGCAAGCACTTTGTCTGTACTTCTTGCCACAATACCGTAAAGGAAGATCCAGATTTACGCTACTCAGATTCAGCTGCACGCTTGCAGTATGCAGAAGAGAACGGTTTGCCATTTCTTCCAGGAACGACCCTCTACGGGGTTGTGGACCGGCGGACATTCTACAACGACGATTACGAAAAAAAATATGGTGACCTCGTTCGCCCCGCACGTAAAGATTTACGCGGAGCAATTGCCCTATGTGCCACTGAATGTGCGCAGGGCCGTGAGCTAGCCGATTGGGAGATGGAGTCTATCCTAGCATACCTTTGGACAATCGGTATCAAGGTTAGTGACTTGAATATCCCTGAAAGCAGTATGGCAGTTATCCAAGCTGCTGTCGATGGTGAAGGTGACAAAGCTGCTGCGCTAGAAGTTCTGGAATCTTATTACCTGGATCGCTCTCCAGCGACATTCTTACTTCCTCCTCCTGATCGGAATGAAGGTTATGCTGAAGCTGGAGATGCGCAACGTGGTCGACTAGTGTATGAGCATAGCTGCCTGCATTGCCACGAGGAACGCCGGTATTCTTTCTTCAACTTGGATGATAGCAAGTATAGCTTTAGTTTCCTGGAGAAACACTTCCCGCAGTACACTCGCTATAGCACTTATCAAGTGGTGCGCTATGGTACTAGCCCGATGCCAGGAAAGCGAGCCTATATGCCGCACTACACCAAAGAACGAATGAGTGATCAGCAGGTCGAGGACTTGCGAGCGTATGTAACTCAACGCGCTCAATAACGATCAACAGAACGAGTTTGAAATCGGAAGGCGGGTACATTCCGCCTTCCGATTTCCATTTTCCCCCTTCCAACTTCGCCCTTCCTCCTTCCCTTTTCTATCTTTGCCCCGCAAATTTTCGCGCTGAACTGTAAGAAAGTAGGCAGCTCGGTTACCAATGCGATGAATTCTGATAAAAACTACTGCACATGTCTTGGTTTGCCTGGATGATGATTATTGGCTACGTACTATTGAGTGCCAGCTTGTATAAAGTTTTTGAAAAAGCGGGTGAAGAGGGCTGGAAGGCACTCGTGCCGGGCTTGAATTTTGTAGTATGGAGCAAGCTGGTCGGACGCCCTGCATGGTGGCCGGTGTGGTTATTGATCCCTATCGTAAACGTTTTCATCTACGCTGGCTTGGCGGTAGATCTCGTGCGCTCTTTTGGCAAGTATGGCTTTTGGGATAGCTTCCTGGCTGTAGTTGCTGCACCATTCTATTTCTTCTATCTGGGAATGCGCCCAGAGGAGAAGTACATTGGCCCAACACTTCCAGCGGAGAAAGCCTACGCTGAAAAGCTGGCCGCTGCCCAGGAAAAAGGTAGCAAGCGCCAGTATGAGAAGTTAATGCGCGAAAACCCTTATAAAAAAGGTGCTGGCCGTGAATGGGCCGAAGCTATCATCTTCGCAGTATTTGCTGCCGCGCTGATCCGCCTCTTCTTAATTGAAGCATACGTTATTCCTACCTCCTCTATGGAAGGGTCTTTGATGGTAGGAGATTTCCTGTTTGTTAGTAAGGCACACTATGGTATTCGTACCCCAGAGACGGTAGCGATGATTCCACTTTTGCACAATGTGGTGCCAAAAATTGGTGGTGAATCCTATTGGGAGAAGCCAAGCCTAAAGGCAGTGCGTCTACCCGCCCTCGAAGAAATAGAACGCAACTCCCCAGTGGTTTTCAATCTGCCAGCGGGTGATAGCGTCTACATATTTCCCGATCGAACTTGGACGGTAGATGATGTGCGTTATGGGATGGTTCGTGATGCTAACCCGCGTTACGATCAGCTCATCCGTTCAGGGAAAAAGGAATTGGTCACTCGCCCAATGGATAAGCGAGACCACTACATCAAGCGTGCTATTGGTTTGCCGGGCGATACTTTGCAGATCATTGACCGCCAGGTGTACCTCAATGGTAAGCCAGGAGAGAATCCGACCAATATGCAGTTTCTGCATGTCGTAAACTTCCCTTCTTCTAATATCAATGAAAGGCCTTTCGCCGAATGGGGTATTTCTGAAGAAGACAATATCCGCGACCCAAATCGAGCGAGCGTTCGCTACATGTTCTTATCAGAAGAGCAGAAAGAGAAGGTGCAAGCTATGGATCCTAATATCCAGATTGAGTTTTATGAGCACTCAACTGACCCATCTCGAGGATATAATCCAGACCGCCTCTTCCCCCACGATGGCAAAAACTATGGTCCTTGGACAGTTGACAACTACGGTCCGATTTGGATTCCGAAGAAGGGTGTCACTGTGCCGATCAATCGGGACAACATCAACATGTTCCGCCGAATTATCGGTGTTTACGAAGGGAATGAGCTAGAGTTCTCCAATGGTCAGATCTTGATCAATGGCGAGCCTGATACCGAATATACCTTTAAGATGAACTACTACTGGATGATGGGAGACAACCGCCATAATTCAGAAGATAGTCGGGTATGGGGCTTTGTACCAGAAGACCACGTAGTGGGTAAACCACTGTTCATCTGGTTTAGCCTTCGGGAAGGAAGCCTAGCGAAAGGTGTTAACTGGAGCCGAGTCTTCAGTAGTGCCGACCGTCGATAGCACAAATAAATGCGACGAAAGGAAAAACGGAAAGAGAAGCTTACTGACTACTCTTTCCGTTTTTTGTTTCTAATTAGGCTACTTGCCGAATGAAGGAAGTGAGATCTTGCCCCGGCTCTAGTCTCAGTTTTTTCCGCAGACGGTGGCGCGCTGTTTTTACGCTGGTGGGTTCGATGTTTAGTACTGCGGCTGTTTCCTTGATATTCAAATTGAGCTTTATTAACGAACAAAGCTTCAAATCCGTGGTGGTCAGATCTGAGTTGATCTCAGCTAATTTTTTGTAGAAATTTTGATTCGTCTGCTCGAAGTAAAGTCGGAACGTTTGCCAATCCTCATCGGCTTGGATATTGAAATCAATTCTCCTGACCAGCGAGCGGAGCGCCTTCTTCTGCGTAGCATCTGCTCCTTTGACTAGATCGCTGATTCCCATTCGTAATTCTTGCAGCACTTTGTTCTTCTGTACCATATGCAAGGCATGAGAGGTGAGTTGTTTGGTTTTATACTGCAACTCCTGATCCAACTTTTCCTTATCCTGCTTGAGTACGGTCTGCCGTAACTCGAACATCTCCCGATCCTTGCGCCGACGATAGTACAACAAGCCTACAATCAAGAGCAAAGCCGAGCTTAGGGCTGTGAAGCCTAGGAAATAGGTTCGTGATCTGCTTTGCTGCAAGGCGCTTTCTAGTTCCAGGCGTGCAATTCGTTGCTCTTTCTGCTCGGTTTCATATGCTGTTTGTAGCGCTGCAATTTCCTTCTGCACCGACTCGTTTTTGGTCGCTTCCCGTAAGGATTGGTATTGCTCGTAAATGGCCAATGCTTGTACAGCTTGTCCTGTTTGCTTGTAGTGTTCATACAGGCTCAGCAAAATGGCTTCTTCGGCGAATGCCAATTCATACTCTTGGCTCAGGTTGTAAGCTTGGAGGAAGTAGTGGATGGCACTATCTTGCTGCTCATTCTTCTGGTGGTAGAGGCCGAGGTTCTTTGCATTGAAGGCGATTTGAGAAGGCCAGTTATTGGCGGTAGCAATGGCTCGACTTTGGTGCAAATGCGAATAAGCCCGTTTGTATTGGTTTTGCTGTAGTAGCACATTGCCAAGGTTGTTATGAGCTATGGCCAGACCTTGCAGGTCATTGATCTGTGCAAAGCGCACCCTACTAGCCTCGAAGTAAAGGTAGGCGCTATCTAAATCCATGCTATCTGCGCTATACGCACTTCCGAGCGCGATTAGAAGATCACCGTGCCGGATGGGGGATTGAACAGTGTCAGTTAATGTCAGTGACCGATGTAGATACGATACCGCTTCGCTGGGGCGCTCCATGTCTAGCAGTAGGTCCCCGATTTGAGCGGCGGTAATACTTTCTCCGTCAGCATCTTTCTGCTGGGCAAACAATTGCTGCGCTTTTATGAACTCAGCCAGTGCTTCGTCATATACTGCTTGCCTTTGATAAAGCCGACCCTGATTAGAGTAGATTCCTGCCATGCGGGCAGTGTCTCGTTGTTCCTGATAGATAGATAGGGCGTCTTCATTAGACCTCTTAGCAGCTTCAAAATCCTCTAGATAACTGTAGGATAGCGATTCCATCTTCAGGCAGTAGGCTCTAAGCATATCTGCTCCGGCACTAAGTGCGGCTGCCTTACCTGCCTGAGCATGGTGGAGCATGGAGTCCAGTTGCCGCTGATAATAGTAGGTGAGGCACAGTTGAGAATGGGCAACCCCAACCAGACTGTCTTTTCCCAATTGATTAGCATTCTCTAGCGCGGATTGACCATATAAAGCTGCGGAGTCGAGCAGCGTCTGATTGTAGGCCTTATTCAGTTCCAAGAGAGCGTTGATCCGGAGCTCTATATCTGAACTTGACAACTGAGATTTCCACGTGTTAATGGATTGTGCATCTAGTGTAGGATTTCCCAGGTAGAGGAGAATCAGTACCAAAAAGAAGCGAGCATAATGACTCATGTATACAATTGTTAAAGGCTAGGGTCATTGCATTCGCCCATTCCAATGACCTGCTTCGCAAGTCGGCAATTATGCAAGTACGGCATGGCGTTTTCTTGGTTCTGAAAACGGCAGTATAGCTAATGATTGCCTGGAAATAGGCGGCGGGATTCTGTGTGGCAAAATAAGGATTTATTCGGGGAGCAAGAAAGTTCGCGCCTTTTTCGAGTGTTTTCCTTCGAAGTGGATTCGTTTCTGATAATCAGGTTCTTATGCCTCTTTCTGTGGGCTGGGTTTACCTATTGTATACCTGCTTTTTAGGAGTAGCTTACCATTTGACATCCCCTATTTCGGGATTACCTGCTGGCCTTTCCCGTAATCTTGTTGAAAATGAAGTGCGATTAAAAGTACCGCTTCTGTGTTGATGCTCTTCCAAGCGGTAGTCCTCTGTGGAGGATAAGTTGTTGGACTTCGATAACCAAAACTATCAAGAGCGGCTACTACGCTGAAATAAACATTTAGTTAACCCACTCCGTTGGTGGCGGGATTTTCTACCTGCGGACTTTCATTCTGGCTTATGGTATTGTTTCGACTGTTTACAGCCGTATGGCTGTGTATGCTTCCTTTTGTCTTAATTGGGCAATTTTGCCTTCCCGATGGAATTACCTTTTCTACCCAGCAGAGTATTGATGACTTTGTGCTGAATTATCCCAATTGCACAACGATAGGAGGAGATGTCACTATTGAAGGGAATAGCAATGGGGAAATTCTCAATTTGGCGGGCCTAGCCCCAATTACGGATATCCAGGGAGATCTGTTGATCACTACTAATTTGGCTTTATCGACTTTCAATGGACTGAACAACTTACAGTCCGTTGGTGGCCACTTTCAGCTCTACAACCTCCCTGCCTTGGTTGACATCTCGGCACTAGGGCAGCTGGCCTCTATCGGAGGTGATATGGTATGGGAATTTCTTGATATTCTCCCCTCCTTAGATGGTTTGGATAATCTTACATCGGTAGGTGGTGATATTAACCTGCACGGCTTTGATGCCATCGTAGATATGAGCGCGCTTGGTGGTCTTACTAATGTGCAGGGAGACCTCCGCATTTCTCAGCATCCGGTGTTACCATCACTGGCAGGGCTCCACAATATCGAAACGATTGGTGGCAGCCTAATTATCCGCATTATCGATCAGTTGGAAGATCTTGATGATTTGGCCAATCTCAATGAAGTTGGAGATGATGTTACCCTTTCCAGCCTTTTTATGCTTACCGATGTATCAGGCCTGGGAGGACTAGTGGAGGTTCCTGGAAGATTCACCCTAGCCTCTCTCATTGCCCTACCTGATTTGCAAGGCCTGGAGAATCTAGCTTCTATTGGAGAGGACCTATACGTCTTGGCCAATGATGTGCTACTAAACCTGAATGGTTTGGAGGGGCTAATTACCATAGGTGAAAGTCTATTTGTTCACCAAAATGCCAGTTTCGTCGAACCATCAGGGCTGGATAACCTGCAGCAGGTTGGCGAGAATATGGAATTCTTCTTCAATCCAGTACTACAACGCCTGGATGGTTTGGAGAATTTAACCACCGTCATTCGGGATGTACACCTGGATAGAAATGCCCAGTTGGTTGATATTGGTGGCTTGTCTGGTCTTCAAATGGTCGGTAGGAATTTGGAGGTACGGGACAATAGTATATTGCCCAGTCTGGATGGCCTGGAATCCTTGAGTTCTATTGGTCGAGATATACAAATACAGTATAACGCATCCCTGCTGGAGATTGATGCACTGCAGGGTGTTCCGAGTGCTGGCGGTCTACTTGATATCCGTGGGAATACTCAATTAATGAGCCTTTCAGGCCTGATCAATCTACAATCGATCGTTGGCAACCTGACGATCAGTGAGAATGACGCACTCATAAATCTTGACGGCCTCGGCAGTCTGATGAGCATGTCCGGTGTGCTGACTATTTTGAACAATGCAAGCCTGGCTGATATTCTCGGCCTTTCAAGTATGGATGGCGGCGGGATTACCCTGGCACTTATTGGTCAGAATCCTAGTCTTTCGCAGTGTGCTGCCAATTCCCTATGCTCGTACCTTGACGGAGGAGGCTTTGGTCTGATACAGCTGAATTTGCCAGGCTGTAATAGTAGTATTGAGGTAATGAACGAATGCCAGGCGCTCCTGCCAGTAACCTGGGTTGACCCGCTTCAAGGCAGCTTAGGCGAACGTTTTGCCACCTTGAGCTGGACTGTGACAGATCAACTCAATAATGAAGGCTTTGAAGTACAACACAGCGTGGATGGAATCAATTTCGAGGTGGTAGGCTGGCTCCCCGTTCAGTTGAATGATGGGGGAGTGGTGGAATACCGCTACGAGCATCTTGCGGCCAATGGACCGAACTATTACCGTTTGCGACAGGTGGACTCCAGCGGTGAGTTTAGTTATTCCAATATGATTTTTCTTCAGCATTATGATGATGCCGGACCATCCGTCTACCCCAATCCGGTACAAGATGTACTTCATGTCCAGACTCCAGCCGGTGAAATCTTTCAAATAGACATTATCAATGGTGAAGGGCAAACCGTAGTCCAAAAAGATTGCCGCGGGGGAGAGATCGATCTAAGCACCTTGCCTGGTGGTTATTACCATTTGCTAGTGCAGGGACAAAAGGATCGATGGATACTGCCTTTGGTAAAATTGTAAAGACGACTTCATCGTCCGATAGCAAGTGATGATCAATAACTTATCCTTCATACACTGCCCTCGAGCAATGTGTGAAGGATACGCATTTAATGAGAGGTGCTTTCAAGGTTCGAAATCTATGTAATCGCCCCCCTTGTTTAGCTCTCTTTGGGTTTAGCCACTCCTTTGTCTTTCCCGTAGGTAACGCTTACAGCGATCTTCGCATTCAAACTGGCGCTATCGGATAATAATATATAAGACTGCTTTACCATACTTAAGCAAAACCCAACCAATCCCCTTTTAAACCCTACCATTCGCTAATTAAGGGAAAAAATCACCATCCGTAGCGCAACCTTTCCAAAACTTCCAATTAATTTTGGCTCTGCTTTGTAGATAGCCGTAAATGAAGTGGGTGTTTTCTTCTCTGGAAATTGCTCCACATACAAACTATTCTCGCCTTAAACGGCACCCCCAATTCCAACTTCAAAATGGTATGTAAAATATACTGAGCCTGAAGTGGTTTTGTTTGTGCTCTGATTATAGTGATGAGCACCAAGACCATCTCCTCATTGAGGTTAATTCCTTAATGTATGGAAGTCAGGTATGTCCTGGTTTATAAGCAAGGGCGCTTGATCCAGGTTGTAAGTGGAATTGCTATTTGTAATATTGCGAAGCAGCTTTTACCCTATAACGATCATCTAAATGTATAACCCAGATGACCTAATGTGCGGAGCCACAACAACGGTTTTAACACTATAGGTTCATTTGACGATAAGATAATTTGGTAAATTTGCAGGTCTCAAAAACTGATCCCATGAAAAGGTTTCGCCATCTGGCGTTGGGTATGTGCTTGTTCTTCCTTCTAGGCACACTTAACGCTCAGCAACTTTCTCTTTTTACCCAGTACCGCGAAAATGCGACGATTATTAACCCTGCTGCGATGGAAAGTGATTTCCTCGCTTTCGGGCAAAATATGACGCTTGGTGCTAACTATCGTTCCCAATGGAATGGCATTTCTGGTAACCCTCGTACCCAGGCGGTACGCTTCTCCTTTATGGGCGACGGCTCCGGCGCTTCGCTGTTGGCTGGTGGTTATCTGATGAATGACCAGACTGGCCCCACCGGCTTTACCGGTGTTTATGCCAGAGTAGGTGCAGTTATTTCCGGCGACCCGGAATATAGCGGTATCGCTGTTGCGCTTTCCGGTGGAATGGTCCAGTATCGTGTGAATTCTGATGAGTTCAACCTTCGCGACCCTAACGATGTGTTGGGCATGAACAGCCAAACAGAAATTTTCCCTGATGTAGGTGCCGGTATCTATTTCTACCAGATGCTGAGTGGCGCTATGGACGGTGATATGTTCTATGCCGGTGTTTCTGTACCGCAAGTGGCAGGAATTGACCTGACGTTCAAAAATGATGATGGAGAGTTCGCGGTACAGCGAATTCAGCACTTCTATGGTATGGTAGGTTTGTATCACTTCTTCCGTAATGACGGTTTCTTGGAGCCATCATTGTGGGTTAAGTACGTTGACGGTGCACCGATCAACGCCGACTTAAACTTACGTTATCAGACGCCAAACGCCCTTTGGATTGGTACAGGTATCTCCTCTGCGGGTAATTTCCACTTTGAAGCTGGTTTCAACCTTGGAGAGAACGTAGGCCTGTACAATAACATCAAAATCGGCTACGGTTACGATTACTCCTTTAGCTCTTTCGGCCCCACGGTTGGGGATACTCATGAGCTTCAGATCTCTTATTCCTTTGACCGTTAAGCTGAATCCATGTTATTTCCGAATTCCTTCTATCCCAAGAAAACAATTCCCATGCGTAAGTTATATATCCTGCTGATCCTGGTACTTGGCCCATTGGTTACTGTACTGGCTCAGCCTACTATTCTTGTTGGTGATGGGACCGCATGTACTGGCGAAAACTTTTGTGTGCCGGTAACCTCCCAAAACTTTACTAATATCAATTCCCTGGAGTTAGACTTCGGTTATGATCCAGCGGTTTTGAGCTTTACTGGAGCCCAAAACTTTAACCCACTCATGCAAGCGGGTAACGGTGGTAACCTTGGTCCAGGCTTATTCGACAACACCACTCCTGGTATTATACGATTTAGTGTCTGGGAAGTGGGCGATTGCAGCGATCCGTTCAACCTAGGTGTAGACCTCGTCGATGATGTTGATGTACTCTTCGATCTTTGTTTCGATGCCATTGGCGGTTACGGAGACCAGTCGACCGTAGGGGTTAATCCATCTCCTACTCCACGGGCTACTCGTAATGCAACGCTTTGTAACAATATTGGTGTTCTTCGCGAAGATGGCGACGTAACACTATGTGTACGGGAGCTCAATATTACTGCTGCTGATGTGAGTGGTAATGAGGGTGACCAAATATGTGTGGATTTTACAGTTGATGGCTTTGATGCACTCAACGGTATTCAGTTTACTGTGAACTATGATCCTGCATTCCTAACCTTCGCTAACCTATTTCCGAATACAGAAATACCAAGTAATACCCTTGGGGCTTACGGTTTGCCTGGAAACGGCTCCGTTGACCCAGGAGAGATTACAGTGGCTTGGAGTTATACCATCAATGAACCACCAAATATCTCGGTGGCGGATGGAACTACATTCTTTACCGTTTGCTTCGACATTATCGGTAGTTGTGAAACCAGTACGGCGATCACCTTCTCTGATGATCCGACTCCAATTGAAGCCAATAATGATGATCCTGATAACCCAACCGAAAGTTCAGTGGTACCTATCAGCCTGAACCCAGGCGTAGTATCTGTGAACGATTGTGATCCGGAAGGTATCGAGATCAAGATTGA
>CAJXOS010000070.1 GCA_913057725.1 uncultured Lewinella sp. | reverse complement strand
TCTTTGTCGAAAGATAAAGAAAAACGGCTTTACACACTATGGTAAGCAGAACTATAAGTGCCGGGAGTGTGGCCGTCAATTTGTAGCTAATTCAAAACACTATGTAGATGAACAGACACGGCAATACACCAGGCGAGCTCTGTTGGAGAGATTGAGTTTGCGAGCGATAAGCAGAATTATTAATCGCAGTCTGACCTGGGTAGTTGAATTTGCCAAATCTGAGTGGGCTTCTACTCCAGCCGATCTGGCCAGTCGACCATGTATGCTAAGTGTTCAGAGCCTTGAAGAGCTGCAAGACATTGGTATACAGATGGATGAGATGTGGTCCTTTGTGGGTCGACGAACGCAGAAAGTGTGGATATGGATCGCATTCGACGCTGAGAATAGTCAGGTAATTGATCTGCATTTTGGTAATCGTGGATATCGTAGTGCGAAGGCACTTTGGAATAAAATACCAGTTGAATGGCAAGAGAACTGCTGCTTTGACACCGATAATTGGAGTGCCTACAAAATGGTTATTCCTGAAGAACAACATTACATCAAAAAGGTGTTGACTCAAGCCTTAGAGCGATTCAATGGAACTCTTAGACAGAGATGTAGTAGGCTGGTTCGTCAAACATTGTCATTTTCAAAATCCCAGATATATCATGAGGCCGCAATTCGTTATCTAGTTTGGCAGCTTAATATCCAGAATGCAGCCTTACATTAAATACACTACCAAATTAAGATTATCAATGCGATAGGTCATTGCTTGAAGGCTAACTCCAAACTTCTGTGCTAGCTTAATAAGTGGTGAATTTTCAGGGTCATCAGCCGTAAGATCAAATTCATGCCCTTTCATCTCCTGTATAAGCAATTCTTTAGGCATTAATAATGCTGCGGCAAATGCATTCGCCTCACGCTCTTGTAACTGTTCGCCGGTTGAGGAGTTTTCATCACGGTAGAAGAGTGAAAACTGTTTTTGATGTTCATCAACGAATAGCCCTCCACGCTCATGCTTAAGTTCATAATGACCAAGCTCATGTGCTATTGTAAAGCGTTGTCGTACCGGATGATGCGTTGCGTTAAAGCCAATTGTTGCCTTACCATTTTTGATAATAAGTGCTCCTGAAACTGCATCAGGAAAATCATGAGGCAAAACGGCTAACCCCCTCTTTTTAGCAACTTGCTCAACATCCATATTAGGAAGGTATGCATCTGTTTCTGTTAATACAGCTGTTGCCAAGTCCTCGATTTGCTCGTGACGTTTTCTATACTTCATGGTGGGTATGGGATTAATCAGCCTTCTCGACAAATTCGAGTAAGCTGCTCTGAATAGCAGAATTTCCAGCAGATTGACGAATCACATTCTGTTTGAATTCCTTCTCTCCTTCAGTCTTGTGTCCGTAAGCGAGGGAACCGAGCAGTTCAGTTGGATTTAGCTCACATAATCGAGCAATTTCCCAAATAATGTGAAGGGCAGGGCGCTGGCGACCTTTCTCGATATTCACAATAGATGCTCTACTCATCCCAAGATGTTGGGCTAGTTCAGCCTGTGTCATCCCCTTCTGTCCACGTACCCTTGAAATGATGTCACCTAATGTTTGATAAAATTCCTGCTGCTTTTCATCGGTCATCATGATGCAAATGTACGCAAACAATTGCTAAGTGTAAAGTTTTATAAACAAGTTTGTAAAATTTTACACTGAAATCTCGTAAAAAAGTAAGATATTTTTGACAATTTAGAGTATTTACCGTATGTTTGAATAAATCAAAAATTATCCTTTATGGAAAAATCAAAAAATCAGCATGTAGTCCCGCACCCTGATGGGTGGGCTGTAAAAGGGGCTGGTAACGGGAAAGCGACGAAAGTTCACGCTACCCAATCCGAGGCAATTGTTCATGCTAAAAGAATAGCACGGAATCAATCTTCTGAGCTACTCATTCATGGGCGTAATGGCCGAATTCGAGAACGTAATAGCTATGGGCGCGATCCGTATCCGCCTCGTGGTTAATCTATTTTTTCACTTCTAAAATTTTCAGACTATGCCGAATAGGCAAGTTCATTTACGAGCGGGAGCGATTACTGGGGCACTTACCTCTGGTGTTCGCTCACTTTACCGCGAACATCAACGGCAATTGCAGCAGCCAGGATACCAGATTGATTGGTTAAAAGTTGCAGGCATGACGCTAGCCGGAACTGGTGTGGGCGCTATTCTTGCGTTACTTCCAGATATCCTGGAACCCGCCACGGATTGGCGGCACCGAAAATTCTTTCATAGTATGACGACAGCAGGCCTTGTTGCCTATGCGACTTACTTGAACGAAACCAATCAGGAAATTCCTGACGAACTACGACAGTTACTCACTGTTGGGGCGGCGGGGTATTTATCACATCTTGTATTGGATAGTCAGACACCTATCGGACTTCCAATCATCTAATTTCACACATTCGAGAGAACAATGAGTCATATTAATATTAGAACGTTTACTGTCCCTTTTGAAGGCTATTGGAGGGACGAAAATAAAGGAGGCATTCCTGCTATGTCAGGAATTTATTGTGTGTATGAGTGCACTCACAATCGGCGTGAGGGCACGGTGACTATACATAAACTCATTTACATTGGAGAATCGGCGAATGTCCGCAGCAGAATTGCTGGACATGAAAAACGCCGAGATTGGCTAAAACATGTAAGAGCTGGGAATGAGTTATGCTATAATTTTGGATCGATTGTTGCGCAAGATAGAGAGCGCGGTGAAGCCGCTTATATTTATAAGCATAAACCAATTGAAAACACGGAATATGTCAATGACTTTCCTTACCCTACGACGACCTGTATATCAGAGGGGAAGGCATTTTTATTGACGCCACGATTCACGGTTACCAAGACGGTACGAAGTAGGTATCAGATTGGCTGGTAACTGGTAATCACCTTCTACTCAGACGCCCCCGCTTGTCTTTAGGCTTGACGGGGGCGTAATGGCCTTGCGTTTATAGTGCTATTGGTAGGAGGAATCGACTAGAGGCCAAAAAAAGATATACAAATCATTGGTTTTCAGATAGTATAAGGAGCTTTTATTACTTCCTTCTTGAAGTATTCACCCGTGCGGTCTTTTGTAATGGGTGAAGCATGTCCGCATGAAAGCTAAAATCCTTTGCTAATGAAAACGCTTTTATTGATAGCAGCGGCTAGCAATACCGTGATTGCCTTGGCCATTCTGATTATCATTATCCTAGTTGTATTTGGCTTTATACTGATGAAGCTTTCTAACCAGATAAAGAAAAACTCTGATCAGGTAAAGAAAAACACCGATGATCTCAAATTTGGAGGGAAGGTCGATGGCTGGGTTCACAACGTAGAACTCTACTGCCGTAGCTTGGATCAGGATGTTGGTAAATTAGAGCAAAAAGAACGCTCTACGGAAAACAAAGACCTGTAAAACTTTAGAGAAGGGATAGGAAACAAGTGCTTCTATCCCTTCATTTTATATTCGCTACTTCCAACCTTGTTCCCACATCATAACCCATGTTTGCCCCTGAACATCCGTTGATGCAGGTTTAAGTTTATTTTTTATTTTGGTAATATCATTGATTTCTACACTATTAATAAAGTCCCAAATGTTCTCTAACTTAGGTCTGAACAGATTATCTTCCTCAGTCATAAGCTTCTCTCTAGGCGCTATCTGCTCAAGATAGTCAACGATATTCGTACCATGTTTATTTACAAAATTGATATTAGTAAGCAATAAACGTGCATCTCGAGTAATATCTCTAATTTTTTCATTGATACTCGTTCTTACGCTTAAGGAATCAGCCGACGAAAATGGCTGAGAGAAATCTATTTGTGGATACTCTTGACGCACCTCCATAAGCCCAATAACAAGCGCATCTACCATGTAACTCCCATGATGATTCATGATATTCTCTAGAGTTGTTTTATCAGAAACTACCAAACCATTGATTTTTGACAGATTCCGATTTACAAATAACAAGAAAAAGATCAGAGCAGTAGCAGCAGCAATTACAGTTATCATACATTGACTGCGCAGTTTATGCTGTAATGTCTGATTGGATTTCTCGCTTTCGACAAATTTCTCTTTGAGTGTATGAAGTTGCTCTTCTCTAGCCTGAATAGCATGTCCATATTCTAAGGCATCCTCCCTCTCGGCCAAGTTGACTATTATGTTAGTCAATGCACTCACATTCGGAGGCTGTTTTTCTTTTGCATCTGGGTTTTTGAGCACACGGCCAATATAGCTTCCATCAGCATACCCCAACATGATGCCAATATCTTTATTTGACATCTCAAAAGTCACATTTCCGGTTACTTCATCAATAGTCGCTCTTTGAGCAAGCTTCATTTCAAGCATATTGATAATTATAGCACGAAGGCGCTTTTGTTCTTCATTCAACATTTTGAGCGTGTTTGAGTAGGTCTTGAATAAAGCTTGAATCTCGTTGTAGGAATATTCCTTGGAACTTTGCAGTTGAAATTCGACAATTGTACCTAAGGGATTCCCTCCCCATATTCTCCACACCACAAAAGCCCACCATGGTTAATTACTAATAACCGTAGGCCGTTGCCCCGTTAGGTTCATCTTAGGTAATGGTGATGATTCCATGAGATGTCGAGCGCTGCTCGGCTGGTACTTCTATTACTCAAATCTAATTTACAAAGAAAATGAACCGTAAAAAAAGAAAACAGGATCAATCGATTCTGGGTGGTTCGCTACGCGAAACCGCCAACAGCGCACAAAGCGCCGATTCAGCTTTAGTACAACAGACTGGGACCTCTCAGGAACTGGTACAAAAATTACAAGCTGAACATACTGCATTGCGTGAAACGCTACGCCGTACGCTGCATAATGTTGCAATTACTGGTATGGCCGATGGATCACAAAACCGACCAGATAGCGAACATATCGGGATATGTGACGCTGAACGCACCATGCTTCATCAGCATGACCGGACAATGGAAGAAGTTACCCAATGCACGTTACGCATTAGGCAGCAAGTTGAGCACAGTAAAGCAACGAAAAAGGTGTATCTGGAAGATGAGAACCTTATAACACTGGAATGCAAGGAGCATTTTCGAGAAGAGGAAGAACAAGCACTTGAAGATGCAAAACACCATGTGAAGCGACCGAAACTTAGCCCGCGCTTATGGTGGATGCAGCAGCAAATGAGTTCTGTCATGGGAGTAAGTAGCTTACTTGAGGAGCAGATTGCCCAGCTCAACGAACAGCTTATTCAAGAGGAGAATACTCTTTCCCTCTTTAAAGAGAAGCTGAAAGGTATCGCTATTCGTAAAAGCTTTTACGATTATGGCATTATCTATTGGGGCATCCTTTCATGCTTATTGGTGGTTGAATTCTTCGTGAATTTCGAAGGATTCAAGAATATCGCCGGTAATAATGCCAATTATACTTTATTGCTGCTTGGCGGGATATTTGCCCTACTGCAACCGCTTTTTGCGCATTTAACGGGTACAAGCTGGGCTCATGGCCCCGAGAGCAGACCTTCGCACAAAGTTTGGGGTGCATTAACAGTTTGTGTCTGCTTACTACTGACGCTGACGCGGTGGGAAGCAGGTGGCCACTGGACGCTCATTGTGGTGAACAGCCTGCTTGCGATGGGCACGGTAGGACTAAGCTACTTACATGGAAAGTTAGACCGCTACTTTGGCGCGCAGAGACGGCAACGCCAAATCCGCACGAAACTCAAGCGTTTTGAGAGTTGGCGGCAGCAGATGAATGAAGCGTATGAAGCTCGGTGTCAATCGATTCATGAGCGCTATGATAGCTTGTTGGAGAAAGCGGTAAAGCAGGAGAAGCATACCCTTCAGATAGCTGTGAGCCAGGATGACATCACCTTGGCTCAGCTTCAACAGCTTCACCAGCAATCGGTGAATTCCTGCCGCTCACTGTATGAAATGGCAGTACAGAAATATCGTCAACTCAATCAAGAGGCGCGAAAACGTGCCGGTTTTGCTCCAGTAAAGGAATGGGGGCACACTCCTCCCCCTGCTGGGGAGACTTCCACTCCTATTCGGAGAGTATCGGCAATCGCGATATTACTCTCCGTCGGATTAATGAGTTGTAATCCCTCCTTACCCGAGCGACATGTAGAGTTTGGATATGATCAATCTGAACAGACCTATGCTCGAGATGTCGCACCGATCAAAGGGGGCATGATCGACTGGATCATTCCGGATGGTCCAGAGAATAGAGGAAAAGGTACTATTACCCTCTCCATGATTGGCGAGACATCGGAACAACCATCAACAACATTGATGTTGGATGCAAGTCCTCATTTTCTCCTCAGGAATGAACAGGTGCTCCGTACTGAGTTAGACAGTTTTGAACGGCGATTGGAGCGAGAGTTAGAAAAGATAACTGTTCCAACGCCGGAGATGGACAAGTCTTACATTTATCGCAACCTCTACTACCGATTACAGGCACTTGCCAAGAAGCCAGGAGAGCGGTTGTTTATCATTGAATCGGACTTGCTTCTTAACGAGCCAGAAATATCATTCTACAGCTACCGGAATGATCTGAATCGGTTATTGGCGGAACGCGATAGTATTATCGCTCGTCTGAGCAAGGCCTACCCTTTACCGGATTTAACAGGGATTCGGATTATTGGTATTCATCAACCTTCCCCCGAAGATGACGCACTGTACGAGGAAGCAAAGCGCTTTATGCGGTATATGTGGGAGGATCGAGGTGCGGTGGTAGAATTCTACCCGAATTACCCGCAGTTACTCCCACCGCTGACTGCCATTAACTAATTATTCACCCTTGCGGTGTGGCATGTGCCACCTACCGCCTGGCAGTTATGCTGCTGGGCGGTAGGGCTGGCCGCGCCATGCCTCTTAAAACCAAACAAGATGACATTTCTAAAAAAGAAGCAACAGTCTCCCCTTGACCGGATATTGCTTGACCTTACCGGCTCAGGGCACCCTGATGACCAGATTACCGTACGCGACATACATGAAAACCTGTTTGTCTGTGGATCAACCGGCACGGGTAAAACCTCTACCATTGGTTATCATCTTGCACGTAGCATCCTCAACAAGGATGGGCTCAACGAGGCACAAAAGTTTGGCATGATTGTGTTTCTCTATAAAGAATCTGACGCCAGGCACTGGATTGATTGGGCTGCTGACGCTGGACGCATGGATGATCTCGTCATCATTAATGAGCACACAGCAAACCTGTTTAATATTTTGGAAAGCTACGCCGATAAGGAGGCGCTTTCAATCGTGGAAACCTTGATGGTGCTGAATAAACTCACCAGCGATAGTGGCGGCAACCAGAGTAGCGAGGAATTTTGGAACGCTGCTCTAAAAACGCGCCTGCATCGCCTGGTAACACTGTTGCAGCTTTGTGATCTTCCCTTAAATATTGTGACGCTCTACCAACTACACCAATCTGCACCGACATCACATGCTCAGATGGAAGATGAGGCGTTTCATGCGAACTCACTCTGCTGGCAAATGATTGTGCAGGCAGGCGGCAAATATGGGGCTGAGCATGAGGAGTTTCAACTTGTGGAAGAATACTTCCTGCGAGAGATGCCTTATCTGAATGATCGCACCCAGAGTAGTATTCTGGCGATGTCTTCGGCCTTGCTTTCCAGCTTTATTAACTCACCAATGTTGAAGCGGTTGTTTTGTGGCACGACCGAGACACCCCTTAGCGAGTTACTATGCGGGAAGATTCTATTGCTCAATCTGCCAATCCAGAAACATGGTCATAGTGGGAGGCTGGCACAAGTTCTGCTTAAACATGTGCTGCAAAAGGCCATTGAAGAACGCAACTTAACGAGGGTTCCCAACCCGGTATTGATGTGGATTGATGAATATCAACATTTTATTACGCCACATGACTTCTTGTATATGAGCACGGCACGATCATCCCGAGGCGGAATGATCTTGATGACACAGAATGTGAGCAATATTCAGGCGTCAATCGGCGGAGAAGCTCAGCTTGCAAGGGTTCGCATGAACTCGCTCCTGGCACTTTGCAACACCAAGATGTTCCTCGCCCAGAATGATGCGATGGTAACCAACCCCTATACAAGCAACTTAATGGGTAAGGGCTTGCGGAAGCTCCCTGGAAGCTCGGTAAACATAAAGGAATTCGGCGGGAGTGCTTCGATATCGAGCACCTATGAGCATCTAGTGCTTCCCCATGAATTTAGCATGCTCAAGACAGGTGGAGTGCAACATGATGGCATCGTAGAGGCCTACATCACTGCCACCGGTAAAACTTTTAGTAACGGGCAGAATCATATGCTGGTCGAGTTTCGACAGCCCTGGTTTGCATAGCCCTCAAATTTCTTAACTCAAAAAAACAATAACCATGTCTCAACAACCATATAAGAATGATTTTGACTTGTTAATGGATCGGTTCGGCTTTGGCAATTGGTCGCTTATCAAATGGATATGGCAAGTCATTTTTGACGGAAGTTTTTTGGTGTTGATGGTCTTTGTGCGCTTTCGCATCGGACGGCAATTCATCACCTTTGGTAACTGGTTTCGTGGTTCGCTCCTACTGTGGATTTTTATAGGGCTGGGCGTCTTTGCTTATGATAGTGCCTTGATGCACAGCGAACCAGGAGTGCCCGTAAAGAGCAGTATGATGCTTCTGTGGTATCATTATGCTGTCTTCACCGCGCTTTTCATTTGGCGAGGATTAGCCAGCTTTTATTATCTGCGCAACGCCTATCGCCCTGGCGCACTCATTGTGCCGGAATATCACATTGGCGACAGTGTCTTCTATCGGCCAGTACGGTTTCTGCTTAGCTGGACGGGATTGATTGATGAAGAACGGCATGCCCGAACCTTTTGGAAGCTGAACGAAAATCGCTGGATGAGCGTCTGGGAACCAGCATTGATTTTTCTGATTGGCTGGCATGTAGCTGGTAGCGGTTATACTGCTTATGGACTCATCCTGATGATTGGAGCTTGTGGCTTGGCTTATTACACCTTTATTGCCCTAAACAATACGGCACGGGTAGCGGAAAGCCAGCAAGAAGCCGAATATCAAAGTGAGGAAACGATGCGACGCCCTGCCGCCCAGACGAAAAAGAAGCGTCACGTCATTGGTGATAAATAACCCTCTTCTTTAACGTGGGATGCACCTTAAGTGACGGTGCATCCCCCTAACTCACTTTAGCATGGTTATTAAAACACTTCAGGCCGTTGTTAGAAAGGGCGCTGGACTCTTAAAGAAAGCGCAAAATCGACAACGTAAACAAGGTTCACAGCAATCAAAGCAGAAACAAGCAACAGACAAAACTTCAAGTAAGCAAGCTGAGCAGAAAGAGTCTAGCGTAGAGCAAAAAACAAATCAGGAGCAACTGAAACAACGGATTCAGGATGATCCATCACTACGTAAACAAGTTGATGAAGTAAAAGCCAAGAATCTTAATGTGCAAGCAGATAATAGCGACGGGGCTCTTCCCACAAGTGCCAATGATGGAAATTATGTTCCAAATCGACAACGATCACTTTCATTAGATGACAAGGGAGGGCCTGCTCTCTAATTACTGGAAAAGGGGCAGGCTTTCTGCTATACTATCCTTCTGAAATATATGGAGGAATCATGTTTGAACGAATAATTGTACCACAGGAATTAACAGATTTACGAGAGCGAGCATGCCAGGGAGAGTTTATTGCACTTTTTGATCTGGCACGCGCGCTCATCAGAAACGGAACGGTACAGCATCGCTATGAAGATATGTTTAAACTGGTGATGGGTATTCTTGAACATCCGGAATGTGAGAATGATCCGGTGCGAGAATGCGAAAGCTATATAATGCTGGTAGCAGTATTAAAGCGTGGTCATGAAGAAGGAGAATTAAGCCATGAAAGATACCTCAACTTTGCGGCTCTGTACACGCAGCAATTCATCCGAGAGATGGTACAGCAGCCACTGAAAGCATGGAATTTTGAGCAATTAACCGAGGCACTCGCCTCCTTCAAAAAGTACAGTGATACCTACATAGCAGAATATATAAGGGAATAGGTTACGAGTGCCTCTCCCCCGCACGATCGGTACATTGATGGTGCGTCTTTCACTGGTTGCGCCCCTCTTCATCTTTTCGGTTTACAGGCGGTCTTGGCTATGCTTAGACGAGATGTCTGTATTCATTTAATTCACGAGAGGGTGTGGCAGATTCGCTAGGGCGAAGCGAGAATAGTGGCCTTTGAGAACTGTAGCGCAGTGTACGTGCAAGTACATGAGCAACAGCATGCGCAGAAGGCTACTATTTGCAGCAAGTCATAGTAGAATATGGCAGCACCCTCTAAGAGGGGAGCGTGGCTTGAAGGAGCTGGATCGACTGCCGAAGGATGAGGCTTCGATCCAGTGACGGGAGTAAGTGACACGATTAACAAACAACAATGCTACGTATAACCCAAAGTAATAATGCTGCTGGTGCCGCTAGCTATTTTGACGAGGGGCTCAAACGTTCGGATTACTATACCGGCGAGGAGCATAGCATTGGTAGCTGGCATGGTAAAGTCGCAGAGCGGATGGGACTGGAGGGGGAGATTAATCGCGATGATTTTGTCGCCCTTTGTAATAACCAACATCCCACTGAAGGTGGACAGCTGAACCCACGTCATAGCCCTGATCGCAAGACGGGGTATGACTGCACCTTTAGCGTACCAAAGTCTGTTTCCATAGCCTGGGCGGTTGGTGGGGATGAACGCATTCGCCACGCCTTTGAACAATCGGTTGAGGCGACCATGCGCGAGATGGAGCAGAATGTACGCACCCAGATGGGACAAGGCAAGGACAAGCAGCATGCCGTGACCAGGGAGTTTATCTATGGTGGATTTACCCACCGTACCTCCCGCCCGATTGACGGCACCCCCTCCCCTCACCTGCATCGCCATTGCTTTGTGATGAACACCACCTGGAACAACGATAAGCAGCGTTATCAGGCACTTGAATTTGGTGACGTCAAACGCAAAGCCGCTTATTATGAAGCGGCCTTTCATGCGCGGATGGCTTATGCGTTGGAAAAGGAGTTGGGATACAGGATTGAACGCCATGGCCGCAGCTTTGAAATTGCCGGGATCAATCGACGGCTTATTGAGCGGTTCTCTCCTCGCACGCGCGAGATTGAACTGCGTGCGAGACAAGAGGAGCAGGAAAAGGGAGCGCTTTCAGCCAAACAAAAAGAACAGCTGGGCGCACTCACCCGGCAGAGCAAGACCAGCGGCACCAGCTGGGAGGAGTTGCAAAGCACCTGGCAACAATGGATGAAGGAGGATGAAGCTGACACCGTAAACCGCACCGTTGAAGCGGCACATGCTCCAGCCGCAACAAAGGGAAGTGAGATGAGCCCGGAAGAAGCCATTGAACGCGCGCAGGCGCATCTATTTGAGCGGAAATCCGCCGTGCGCCACGATCAGCTGGCCATGCAGGCGTTACATCGGGGGTATGGCGATGTGTTACCGGAACAGATTGGCACGGCAATTGAGCAACGAGCTGGCTTCCATCAACGTCAGACAGGTAAAGACCGCTACGTTACCACCAGCGCTGCCATACAAACAGAGATCGACATGATTGAGCATGTGCGCCAGGGACGCGGGCAGTACGAGCCATTACATGACAGCTATGAACCCAAAGCCGATTATTTGAATGATGAGCAGCGACAGGCCATACATACCACCTTGCAGAGTCGCAATAATGTGATGATTGTGGCAGGCCGTGCAGGCGTCGGCAAAACGACGCTGGTAAAAGAAATTCGCGATGCTGTTGAAGAAAAAGGAAAGGCTTTCGTGGGGGTGGCACCCTCCAGCAAAGCCTCGCGCGATGTGATGCGCAGCGAAGGATTCGAGATGGCTGATACGGTCGCACAATTGATTCATAACCCAAAAATGCAAGCCCAGTGCAAAGATGGGGTGATATGGTGTGATGAGGCGGGCATGGTGGGCAATGAGACCATGAACAAACTCTTTACTATCGCGCGTGAGCAGAATGCCCGGCTATTACTGACGGGAGATACCAGGCAGCACCACGCGGTCGCGGCGGGTGATAGTTTGCGTATTCTTGAGAAGGAAGCGGGCATTCCGGTAGCACGGGTGAATACGATTCAGCGGCAACGCAATAGCCTCGCCTATAAAAAGGCCGTGCGGCTGGCCGCCGATGGCAAGATAGATGCCGCCCTGCATCAGCTGGATCGTATGGGGGATGTAGTAGAAGCGGGGAGCAAAGAAGAACGACTTAGCACACTTGTAAACGACTATGTGGAAGCGACGGCAGCAGGTAAGACCGGATTGATCGTTTCCCCTACCCATCGAGAAAGTCAGGAAGTGACCATACAGTTGCGTGACCATTTGCGAGAAGCCGGGCAACTCAGCCAGCAAGAACGGAGTTTTACCCAGCTGAAGGCGACTAACTGGACAGAGGAGCAAAAACGCGATGCCGCCAGCTATCAACGAGAGGGGCTAGTGATGGAATTTCATCAAAACGCACAAGGCCATCAACGGGGAGAACGCTGGCAATTAGAACCCGCAGACTCAACCATACAGACAACCAGCGTGACCGGCCAACAGGAAAACCAAAAGGCTGATATCTCCCTTTCACTCTCGCAACGCTTTACCGTCTATCAGGAAGAATCAATCAGCATTGCCAAAGGCGATAGAATTCGGATTACCAAGGGTAGTAAGACACGGGAAGGTACACGCCTGAATAATGGCGACCTCTTCACCGTATCAGGCTTTACCCGTGAAGGACATATGAAGCTGCATACCGGCAAAACACTTGATAAGGATTTTGGCCATATGGCTTACGGCTATTGTACCACCTCGCACAGCTCACAAGGCAAAACGGTTGACCAGGTATTTATCGCCCAATCCACCACCTCACTCCCGGCGGCCAGTCAGCAGCAATTCTATGTATCCATTTCACGTGGTAAGGAACGCTGCCGCATTTATACCGACGATAAGCGAGCATTGGAAGAAGCCGTGAAGCGCTCCGGAGAGCGAATGACCGCCCGTGAAGTGGCAGGGCTTGACCGTCGCCGTCAACGCAGTAGGATGCAACCTTCCCGCGCAAAAACAATAACAAAAACTCCTGATCATGGAACAACTCGAGAATTATAATAAAAGTTACCAGCCCAATACGGGGAATTGGGCAAAGCGGGAGGCCGCACCAGTAGAATCAGCCATTGAGCAATCAATCTTCTATGACCAGATGCGCCAGCTCGGGGCGACAACATTGTTTATTACCATTGAGCGCAAAAGTCTGGAGCACCACGCTATCCCAGCGCGCGATATTGATGAGATCTATTTTCATCCCGATAAAGGGATTTATCTGTTCTTTCGAGCCGGGCAAATACATATTGAAGGGCGCAACCTACAGCCACTCGCCCTGGCGCTCACGCAGCAGCGCGTCACCACCATTCGGGATTATTGCCGTAAAGCCGATATGCTGTTTGATCAAAAAATATTGGTGATTACCAAGATTACCTATGAATCGGAATATCTCGAAAACATCTAGCTACGATTATTACTTAAACAAAACGGCCAGAATAATGGCAATGGTCATTGTTGTAATGAGTCCTACTGTCCAACGGGTTTGATTAGCGATTTCTCGTTTTAATTCACCCGTTTCTTTTGTGAGGAATAATGTTTGCTCATGAAAGGCTTTTTCAAATCGGCGTTCAGTATCCATAAGTTCCTTTAGCACCCAATCTTTATTTGCCAGCTCGACCGCTGGGGGTTCGGTTGTTACCTTTTCGCTCATAGGAAGAGTGTAGCGCAAATGGGACTGTCTTGCAAGGCGGGTTACAAGATAGAGGAGGAAATAGTCCCTCCCCTATCGTGCTTTAAGCCGTTTCAGCCTGTGGCTTTGCTTTCTTTGGCAATGGTGCCATTTCTATACGGCGGGCGATGATGACCGCTTCCTTTTTGGTGATGATGTCATTATTGCCATCAACCAGCTGGAAGGGACGATAGGACAAACTCCCCGTCACCGTGATACGTGTGCCAACTTTAAGCTGTTTGGCGATTTCCAGTACCGAAGGACTAAAGACCAGAACATCATGCCAGATGGTTTCTTTCTCCTTCCATTCGCCGGTTGCTTCAACCTTATAGCTATCCGTAGTGGCAAGCGTGAAGCCTGCAAAACGGGTGCTATCTTCTCGTTCAATAATGCGAGCCTCAATGCCCATATTACCAGTGAGGGTAAGCGTGTTATTAATTGCCATGAGTAATTCTCCTATAGGTTATTGTTTTTATACCCCTTTAATGAAGAGGGGTAAAGCATCTCCTGCTTTATTCCTTGCCCTTCGGCGAGAATGGGGGTGCAAGGAGCAAGGAGGCTCCGACCGAGGGTTCCCTTAAAGGGAGACGGGTGGATGCCTTGCGCCGCGCTGGGGGCAAGGCCCTAAGAAGTAACAACAAATCATTCAGGCTGAGGGCGTAGATTTTCTCACTAACGCTTCATTAAGGTCAAGGTGAGGAGCATAGATTTCACTTCGATCAACAATTTTTCCTGGAAATATTCTTTGGAATCTTACAGCACAGTCTTTCCCCGGCTGATCATTATCAAGATATATATGGATTTCCCGGTAAGTATATGTTTGCAAATAATTGGTAGTACGATCAAAAGAAGAAAGCGAATGCATAACAATGCTATCCTCAGGCAATTCCTGTACTCCTAGCATAGCCATTAGTGAAAGAAAGTCGAGGATTCCCTCAAACAGGTTTACCACGCCCTGCCCTGCTGTACGACCAGGAACAATCGTAATATCCCTACCATTTAGAACAGATTTAAACCGATATTTATCAGAGGCAGAGCGGATTTCATAGCCGCCGCTTCTATTTTGCATACCGAATGCAAAATATTCCTTCGCATTGTGTTCGTTTCGATAGATCACTTCTGTTAGATAACGGTCTACTAGGTACCGTGGTAAACAGCGTTCTTCTTCAAGGTAGCGATGAATAACTGGATTTGAAATAGGAGTCGTACGCAGAAGCGTAAGATCAGTTGTTTTAGAACGTGTCGCTTTGCGGCCTTGCTGTTGAAAAGGAAAACATGGGTGTTGTGAACTCGCCAGATTTTCTGATGATTTTGACATAGCCTGATCAAGAAATTTTAGCGCATCCTTAACACGGGTGAACCCCTCATGCCGCATGACGAAATCGATCACCGTTCCACCTTCATCACCAAAATCATTCCATATCCATTTACCGCCAAGAAAGGAGGTGTGAAAGGAAGGCGTTTTTTCTTTTCTAAAGGGTGAGAGGTACCAAAACTCTGCACCTCCCCCTATCACTTTGGCAGGGATATAACCGAGTTTGGCCATGATAGACGGTAAGGACAGTTGTTTTGCCTGATAACTATTCATTGAGAACCCTACTTATCCGAACGACGATGTGTTTTGCAATGGTGCTGGATTAACCCCATCATTACTGATATGGCTAGTGTAACCCATAACAGTAATAGAACGCAAGAGGATGAAAGAGGGGCGCAATGGCAAAGGTTTCATTGAACCAGGCAGCAAAAGACACGGAAGTATCATTACCAACGCTCTCACGCTGGCGCAAGGCTGGGAAGATTACAGCAGAAAAGACCAGCTCTGGTGGATATCTGATCGACACGGCGGAATATGACAGAATATTGGAACTGCGCAAGCAATCACCAAACATGAAACATATCGTGAAAGAGGGGATGAAAAACAATGCAACCCCTGTTGAAACGGAACTGCTCCGCTTTCAACTGGAAGGAATGGAGCAACGTTTGCGCGATAGAGAGATAGTAATGAGTGATTTACGACAAGAACGAGATGATTGGAAACAGCAAGCTCAGACTTTATTACTACAACATCAAACACCTCAAGAGAATGTGAATAATAATAGCAAGATACACGATGATATCCCTTCTTCGACCTCACTTTTTCACACACCACTTATTGGACATATCCTGTTACTACTCATTATTGGGTTATTAATAGGATATCTCTTGCCATACGGCATAATCTGATTTCGTACCAATAGTTTTTCTTTTCAATAGCAAGGTTGACGGAGTCTTCTGACTTATCCACAGCCTCTAGTGTTATTATATGTGTTAAATATAGTGTTACACCTAAGTGAATAGGCGATAAGCCATTGAGTTAATTAGGAGAAATAATCCACAGGGTAACTAATCCCCCGAACTTTGGTAACTGATTCCCCGAAAATCGGTACCTAATACCCCGAAAGACTTGACAGGTAACTGATTCCCCGAATAGAGTGCATCGGTAACTAATACCCCGATAATGATGATGGGCGGACAGACAAACCTTTTTGTGGCGACAACACATCTTTTGCCGGAACGACACCCGCAGAAAGAGCTCTTTATTTGCGATGTCGCTGACGCAGTATTGAAGGATATCATGCCCCAAATGGAGCACCCCTTCTATTCACTCTCTAAGAAACCAGATACACAGATTCGCCGGTATGAGCATAACGGCAATTGGCTGGAGATTACTCCGAGTGTGAAGGGGCTAGCGACAATTTACGATAAGGATATTTTGATCTATTGTATCTCGCAAATCATTGCCAAGCTCAAACGTGGAGAGCGCATCTCAAGTCGGGTACAGATTAACTGCCACGAGCTACTAGTGTTCACCAATCGCGGAACTGGGGGAAAGGACTATAAAGCATTATGCGAATCACTTGACCGATTAGCAGGGACTCGCATTGTGACTAATATTCAGACAGGAGGTGAGGAAGAACGAAGTTCCTTTGGGTTGATCGATGCCTCTACCATACGGCGCAAGCATGGACTTGACGGGCGTTTAGTTTGGTGTGAGATTCAGCTCTCAGACTGGATATTTAATGCGATTCGTGAGAAAGAAGTCCTGACGCTCCATCCTGATTATTTTCGCCTAGCCCGCCCACTCGAAAAACGGATTTATGAGATTGCGCGTAAACATTGTGGCCAACAAGCGAGTTGGTCAATTGATATTGAGAACCTTCTCAAGAAATCTGGTTCATTAAGTCCGTTGAAACGCTTCAAGCAACGAGTGAAAGATTTAGCGAAAGCAAATCACTTACCTGATTATAAGGTAGCGCTAGAACGCAATTTGGTGGTGTTTCTCAATCGTAAAGCGGATAAAGCGGCAACTCCCCCTCCCCTCTCATATCAGGAGCAAGCCATGCTTCAACTGACTAACGAAACATTTCAGCAAGCACGACACATCCTTCCCGATTGGGATATTTATCGTTTAGAACAGGAGTGGCAAGATTGGTGGGTACAAAGCGGCAAGCCCTATTTAGCCTATCCTGATAAAGCATTTTTGGGCTTTTGTACCAAGCGGGCAAAAAAAGCCCGTTAGAGGTCTATTCCCTGGCTGTGATCATTGGAGGCGGAAGGATCAGGCGCATGTCCAATACGTGGCTGATAAGGTTGTACGGTAGCAGCCTGTTCTTTTTGCCACTGGGACGCCCCAGCGACCAAACCCGAATTATACGATGATGCTGATTGTTTTAAGGCAGGCATAAGCTTTTCAGTAAGCGCAGGGCGATGTTGGGCAAGTAGGTATCCTGCATTAAACCCTTTGGCGATCATTTCTTTCTCTTTCATTTAGAATACGTCTTTTGCATTATCTTCCAAAAACTTCAGGATAGATTCACGGTCATACATGATAACCTTTCGACTCGGTTGACTATAGCGGATGACTCCTTCATCCCGATATTTTTGAAGTGTTGTTTTCGACTGAATACCGAGCATTTGCATTGCAACATCATCTGTAATCCACTTCTCATGGGTGGATTCTGGATGTGATTCTTTCAGTCGATCAACGACCTCTTCAATCAACGCATAGAATGCTTCTGATTCAAGACAGATTACGTTAAGCGACGAACCGAATTCAGACATATGGAAGGTCTTTCATTGAGAGAGAAGAAAGATACGAAAGCCAGAAAGAACAAGGCATGGACAACAAGAGAAAATGCTAAGACAGGAGAACATCTTTATTCTTTGGCGGTGACTAATAGTTGCAATATGTTACACTGGAATAGTCAAAAACATTCTAAGAAAGAGCAGAAATGAAGGTTTATTGATGTCTCATAAGACAGAAAAGGGCCTTCCTAGAGACAAAAATCGTCATAAAAATGTCATGAAACACCTACTGGAAGAGTTCGCAATAGTGTTGAAACAGATAGCAAAACGACGAAAAAGTTGTACCCATAGCGTACCAAAAAGAAAAAAGCCTCGATTAACTCACTGTTAATCAAGGCTTTATTTTTGTAGACCCACTAGGACTCGAACCTAGAATGTCTGAACCAAAATCAGATGTGTTGCCAATTACACCATAGGTCTTTGAAAACCAGCTTTCTTTCGAAAGCGGTGCAAATATAAGGTGAATTAAGACTTGTTGCAAGCCTTTTTGCGAAAAAATATTTCAGCTCTTGCTATTATCAAGAACAATAGCAGTTTGTACCATTTGGTTCCGGGCAAGTGTGGGAAATACCTATCTTGGAGCATGGCCCAGATTAGCGAATTATGAAGAGACACGAAGCCTTGGTCCCGCTCTCTCGAGAGCACCATCAACTACTTATCCTCGCCCAGGTACTTAAGCAGGATGTACCCGCCTTTCGAAATATGCCGGATACGCCGGAAACCCAACGGGACTACGCCCTCGAACGCTATCAGCAGATCTTGAGCCCACACTTTCGTTGGGAAGAGGAAGTCTTGCTACCACTGGCCGAAAAGTATAGTGATAAGCTTCAACGAATGGCCCAACAAGTACGAGATGAGCATGCCGCCCTGCGCGAAGCTTTTGACCGCCTGGTAGATGCTCCTGCGGAAGATTTGCCTCAGCAACTCGATTTACTTGGCCGACAGTTAGCTGCACATGTGCGGTTTGAAGAGCGACGTTTCTTCGAAAAGCTTCAAGAGACCCTTCCTGATTCAGCCTGGATCAGCATGGAACAGCCCGGGCGCTGGAATTAATGAAAATAGAATGTGGCAAGCATTCCCTCTCCTCCTACGCGTCCAGCTGCTTTGGTTTGTGTTACTTTTTCTCATTATCAGTTCCTGTCAGCAAGAAAACTGCGACACTAGCCTGTCTTTCTACCACTGGAAAACGCAGTACGCACCCGACAGCTTAGAACAAGCATATCTACAAACGCTTTCTAGCGAACGCCTCTACCTACGTCTATTCGATGTGGACTGGGACCCCACTCGGCAAGAACCGACGCCTAAAGCGGAGGCTCGTATCAACGCCCAGCTATCCCGCACTATCGTTCCCACGATCTATATTACCAATCGCACCTTATTGCAAGTCTCCACAATCCAGCGGAAAACCCTCGTTCAGCAAATCTTGGAAAAGGTGGCATCATATATCTCTTTAGACAGCATTCCCGAGCTACAGATCGACTGTGATTGGACAGGGCGCAGCCAAGCAGCTTATTTCAAACTTCTAAATGACTTGAAAGCACAACTACCTACCAGCACCGCATTATCTGCTACCCTGCGACTGCATCAATACCGCTGGCCGGAGAAAACAGGCGTGCCTCCTGTGGATCGGGTAATGCTCATGTTCTACAATATGGGTGACCTGGATGACTGGACAGAACCCAATTCCATCCTCAACCTAGACAAAGCCCAGGCCTACTTACAGCACACCAACGAATACCCGCTCCCGCTCGACATTGCATTGCCCTTGTTTCGCTGGGGTGTCCTCTATCGGCAAGGGCAAATGATTAAGCTAATCAACAAGCTGAGTCGGGAAGAACTAGAAGCCGTTGGGGCCGTAGCTACGGATGAGCAGCGCCTGCATTTTCGCATTCCGGAAAGTACGTATCTTCAAGGCTACTACCTGTATACCGGCGATGAGATCCGGCTAGAAGAGGTAAGTCCGCAAGACCTGCGGGAGGCTGCGAAACTACTACGCCCCCTACCCTGCAGTCAGCGCCGCTACCTCGCTTTCTATCACCTAGACAGCGATCTTCTACCGATTTTTCCGCCAGATTCCCTGCGCCGGGTACAGCAAGAATTGGATCAGGAAACGGAATACGAATGAGGCTCCTAAGATTGCCGCTTTTTCTCTTTGTTTTTATCCTTTGCCCACTGGTTATCAGCACCGATTGTGGCCCTGGCTACGCTCCTTTTTATGGCTACAGCTTCATCAATCCGGAAATCACAGAGTTTGATGCCGAGCTAGCCCCCTTCTTTCTCGATTTCGGTAAAATCCATGAGGAATACTTCAAGTCTACCCAGGAGGTATACCAGCTCGATAATATCACGGAGTGGCGCGAGCGGTACTGCAACAAGGCCACGGTGGCTGACATCCGTTATATCGTCTACAAGGCATCACGTTTCCAATTAGAGGACCTACTCCGAGCAATTGACCGCCCAAGCGGTACTGGTAGCGCTAGCGTAGGGCCACTGGTAGCCAACAACAGCTGGGGGCAATATATGCTGCGCCACGGCTGTAGGGAGACGGTGGAGTACCTCATCTTCGCCAAGCGCTGCGAGCGCCACGTGGTAGCACCAGCCGAAAGTTGGAGACGCATTGAACGGGATGTACCCGCCATGCAGCGACTTATTGATGAGGCCTACGAGGCCTTTCTTCGTACCGAGTCAGATTACATTAAGCTTCGTTATGCTTTTCAAGCGATTCGTCTAGCCCACTATGCCAAGGACTACCATCAGACGCTAGATTTGGTGGAGTACTATATGCCTAAGATCGACAATGATCCGTCTATTGTAGAGTATTGGATCAAGGGGCACCAGGCAGGAGCGCTGCAGGCTTTGGGCGATCGTGCGGAATCCGCCTACCTCTACTCACGGGTTTTCGAAGAATGCCCGGGCAAGCGCGAAAGTGCTTTCCGGAGTTTCCGAATCGATACAGATGAAGAATGGCAGCAGTGCCTACTGCTGTGCAAGAGTGATCATGAGCGTGCCAACCTCTACGTATTACGCGCCAACAGCAACAACGCCCACCTTATTGAGGAGATGCGCAACATCTATCGCTACGATCCGCAACATCATGCGCTGGAAATGCTCCTCGTTCGAGAGCTACAAAAACTCGAAAAAGACCTCCTAGCCAACGGAATCAATCCTCAGGCTGGCAACAATGCGCGCGTGCACAACATCCCTCGCAAATACGCTGGTGAGCGGGTAGTTGAACTGCAAGGATTGGTCCGGGAATGGTTAGACGAAGGTCTCCTACCGGAACCGGGGCTCTGGAAACTCGCCGAAGGCTACCTAGAAGTACTGGCTGGCAACTTCTACTTCGCCCAAACAACATTAGCCGAGGCAGAGGACATGATCAAAGCTAAACCGCTGAAAGAGCAGCTAGCGGTATTCCGGCTAGTACTCCGCATTCTTTCTCTAGATAATGCAGGAGAAGAGGAAGAACGCGAACTAGCCGACCTGGGCCGCAAATTTAAGTACTACGAAGAGTACCCCGACTTCCCAAAGCTGATCAACGACAAGCTCCGGATGCTCTATCGCGAACAAGGTTCGGGCGCCAAAGCCTACCTGATGGAGTACAGCCTGGCTCAGCTTAAAGCCAATCCCGATATCGACATTATCGACGAGCTCATCGACTTGTGTCGTAAGGAAGATCGGACCAAGTTTGAGAAAGCCCTGGTAGAATTCGAAAACGGGGTCACCATTGAGAACGATCTCCTCAACACCAAATCTGCTTACCTACTCGGGCAAGGATATCTGGAAACGGCCCTCAATGTAATGAAAGAAATCCCGGAACTGGAGTGGGATAACTATGGCCAGTTTAACCCCTTTGTACGTCGCTTCAAAGATTGCGTCAACTGCCTACTCCCAGATACCGTCACCACTTATAACCGCGGCGAACTCATTCAGCAGTTATTGGATCTGGAATACGAGGCCCGCGCCGCTACCAGCGCAGATCAAGCTGCATCCTACTACTTTGATCTCGGTGAAGCCTTCTACAACATGACCTACTTTGGCCAATCCTGGAAGGCTACGGATATGTTTCGTAGTGGCACTAGCGCCTACCGTGTCTTTTACGATAAAGGCTCCAATGATTTCTCCCATACTGGCCTCCCCTTAGGCAATCACGAAAACTTCAACTGTGATCGTGCCCTACGCTACTTCGACCTCGCCCGACGTACCGCTCAGAGCCGAGAAATACAGGTAGCTGCCGCCTACATGTCCGCCAAGTGCGAGCGCAATGATTATTACACCAAGCAGGCTCGCCGCACCTACGATTACTTCGGCATCATCGAAACGGACTACCAGGATACGGAGTTCTACAAGCGTGTGGTGAGTGAGTGTAGGGATTTTCAGGCGTTTGTTTTGAAATAGGTGGGGTAGTTGAATTAGTTGAGTGAATTGGATTGGTTGTGTTAGTTGCTAGACCTCAACTAACACAACTAAATTCACTAATCCAACTAACCGAACTGCCACCTAGGCCATCTCCCCTACCCTCGCAGCTTCCTGCACCTTTACAGCGTCATCCTTAATCAACCAACGAATTAAGAGTGGTAACAACAGCAAATCAGCAGCGACAGCGCTGAGGAGTGTTAGGCTGATGAGTAGACCGATGGTAACGCTTGGTGGGTGAACACTGAACAGCATTACCAGGAAGCCGAAGAACAAGATGATACTGGTGAGGATAATGGCCTTACCCGTTTCACGGAAAGTGAGATGGATACTCTCCTCTACACTCAGCCCTTTCATCCTGGCTAACTTGAACTTACTGAGGAAGTGAATGGAGTCATCAACAGCAATACCAAAGATGACGGCGAAGACGATACTCACGCCGGCCTCCAGTTCTATACCCAGGTAGCCCAATAAGGCTCCGGCCAAAAGCAGAGGGATTAGGTTTGGCACCATGGAGATGAAGAGCATGCGTAGGTTGCGGAATAGCAACGCCATCAGTACACTAACGATGAGGACCGCAATACCTAGCCCTAGCAAGAGACTACGACGAATGTATTCGGCATTCTTATCAATGATAAGTCCAGTCCCGGTTCGTTTGACTTTGATGACTTCCTGATCGATGTTTTGAGCGATCCAGGCGTCGGTGCGTTCACCGAAAACCTTTATCGTATCTGCGCCGATATCAAGAATTCGGCTGGTGATACGTGCTTTGTCTTGCTTTTCGTTAACCAAAACATTGAGTTGAAGATTAGGCACTTGTTCAGCTAAACGTTTGTAGCGTCGATATTCCGCCTCCGTTTCCGGTAGGCGATAGGCATCTACCCTGTTATTGGCGTGCATTTGGTTGAGGCTCTTATAGATGGCCGTCACCGAACCAATTGCCTGGATATACGGAAACTGTTTTAAGTAATCTTCCACTTTAGCCATCTGCTGTAGCACCGGGTAATCGGTAGCCCGATACCCATCCTGCACGAAGATCGCGAACTCTATTGGGCGGAAGCCCGAAAGCTCTTTCTCGAAAAACTGAAAATCCTCTGTGATTTGCTCGCCGCGCGGCATATTGTGGATGATGTTGTAATTGGTCGTAATCTGACTGATGCCCCAGGCACAGGCTAGTACTGCCACTAGGCTTCCCCAGCGGATCCAGCTAGCACGTGTGCGCGTAAAGCTGTAGGTCCGCTCCAGCAGACGTTCCCAGAAGGCTTGTCCTTTACCCAACTTTACAATTTGGTCGGTATTAAAGAACGACAAGGCTGCGGTCGTAAAGAAAATGACGGTAACGTAGGCGATGATCACACCAATGGCAGCATTGATTCCAAAGTCGCGGATAGGCACCACGCGTGAGGTCACCAGTGTCGCAAAACCAATGGCAGTCGTCAGGGACGTCAACAGCGTGGCCATCCCAATTTCTCGCATCGATACTCGGATCGCATCCTCCCGACTTGCCCCTTTGCGCAGCTCATCGATGTATTTCGACATGATGTGAATGACATCCGAAGTGCCAACGATAATCATGAGTACCGGATAGAGTGCTGCGATGGCGTTGAGCTCCCGCTGAGCCGCGCCCAAAAAGCCCAGAAACAAGAGTAAGCCTAAACCGATAGAGATCAAAGACAAAACGATGCCCCACGGCCGCCGGAAGAGCACATACATGATCAGACCAACGAGTAATGCTGACACAATAGCTGAGACGGTAATTTCTCGCTTCTGCATGTAAACCAACTCCTTCTGAAAGTAAGGACGGCCCATGTAGTGTACGCGTTCGAAACCTACTTTATCCACCAGCGCTTGCAGTGCTTCCATATGCTCCTCGCTCTCCTGCAGGCTCATGCTACTGGTGGTACGGAGGTAGACCATTAAGGTCGTAGCGTCCTCATTGATGAAGTTGTGCCGGAAACGCTCGTCAGCTAACAGTCGCTTCTTATCGGCCTCGTAGCGGGAGGGGTCATTACGATGGATTACCGGAATGCTGGTTACCGCAAAAGGCGTCTTGAGCGGGTAACTGAACTTAGTCAGCGACTGGCTCTCCTCTACAAAAGGAACCTTGCGGGCATCCAATGTAAAGCGGTGAACCTTATTCAGAAAGGCGCTATCGAATACACCTTCTTCGCGCACCAAGGCTACCAACAAGAAGTTGTCATCCGCTTCGAAATTCTCAATGAAGTCACGGAAAAACGTAAGGTCTTCATCCCCCTCGGGGAAGAACTGTTCGAAGTCGAAACTGAACTTTAGCTGAGTCGCAAAATAGCCACTCGCAATAGCCAATAGCGTGAACGCAATGATAATAGGAACGCGAAAGCGAAGCATACTCTAGATTTCGTTGCAAGTGGAACGATAGCTCTCGCTTATGGTTCGCCCGGAGGGGCGCAAAATTTATCGGATTAATGTAATATCTCCACTTTCTAAGCGCAGGTTGCCATCCAGCAATCGCAACTGGACCTGATAGATGTACACGCCAGGAGCAGCCAGATCACCATTTATACGGCCATCCCAGCCCTGGTTATCAGTACTGCTATAGACTAGTCCGCCCCAACGATCAAAGATCTCGACTAACTCAACAGCTTCCACTCCTTTAGCAGGAAAGATGAGAAAGCGATCATTGCTACCATCATTGTTGGGAGAGAAAATATTCGGTACATAGACCGCAACTGAGGCATCGACAACGAGTTCGATTTCGGTGCTCACAGAACAACCTTGAACATCGGTAACGGTGACAAAGTAGACCGTTGATTGTGTGGGTTGAGCAATTGGGTTGAGGCAGTCCGTACAACTCAGCCCCTCAGCAGGCTGCCAAAGGATCGTAGCGATATCCGCAGCGGCAAGGTTAGTCTGCACCTCCAGCGGAGTATTATCTCCCAGGGAGAACTCTGTAGCATCCGCGACGATGATGGCCTCGGGAACTACGAGTTCTGTTATTGTGAAATTGAAAGATGCCTCGCATCCGGCGGCATCACTAACCGCTACTTCAAAATTCCCAGGAGGCAAATTTGTGAAAAATCCGTTGTCTTGAGGTGTTCCGCCATTTAGGGCAAAAGAGAATGGCGGGACACCAGCTATTGCATTCAAGCTAAGGTTGCCAGCACTGGGATCGTCACAAGTCGGTGATGAGACGATCGCTTCTATTTCGATGGCGTTGGAAGCCGGCACGATGAAGTCTTCCTGGAAGCTACAACCGGCAGCATCTGTCATATTCAGTGTGTACACATCAGGACTAAGGTCAGTGAGGGATAATACGTTAGTCCCAATAACATCACCTGCACTGTTCAACCATTCTACCGTAAACGGGGCGACGCCTATTTGCGCTGTGATGGCTAATCCTCCATCGCTCTGTCCACAGCTGGTAGAAGTGATGGACACGACTGCATCCACAACTGCGACATTCAATACGGCCGTAGCGGTGCCTTCACCACAGCCATCCGTCGTCAGGACCGTATACATTTGACTTTGGGTGGCAATCACTGCCAACTGACTTGTGGTCGACAACACATTTCCTGCACCATCCAACCAAGAGAAGCTAAGATTTGGCGTAGCACTGGTGGCCGTAAAGGTGGCGGTTTCACCAGGACAGACTTCCGCGGGTTCAACAACATCGAGGACAATTTCTGGCACAGGAGCTACTTCTATTGTATCGGCAAAAGTGCCACAGTTGGGTGAGGTATAGTTTAGGATATAGCTACCCGCTTGAGTGACATTCAGGTTAGGGCCGATGGTTCCGTCATCCCAATTGTAATCACCGGCAAATACCTCCGCAGGCATTAAGCTAATCGTCGCACCCGAACAAAGCGTCTGATCAGGTCCTAGATTAACACTTCCGGCAAAATCGTCAACAAGGATAGTATCTCTAGCAATACAAAGCCCATCACTTACCGCAACACTATACTCGCCAGCAGCACCTACCTCCAAAGTGGGCTGACTACTACCATCTTGCCAGAAGTAGGTCCAGGTAGGATCAAGCTGCGGATCTATCGTGAGCATTTGGCCTGGACAAAGCAACGTATCAGGCCCTAAGTCTATCTCGAATGGCACACCGCTTGCTTCATTGGTAAATGGCCGATCAGCCACGGTAGTGCTACCATTTTGGGTAGTCGTAATCCCGAAAGTCTGGAACAGAACGGAAGTAATCGTAAGGTTGGCCGGCATTAGTTCATAATCCACCGACTCCACACACAATGCCTCTCCGGCAGGGTCAATCTTCGCAACTTCCAATTTATCGAGATCAGATGCACTCTGATATATGATGGCATAATGATTATCCGAAGTCAGGGTCAGTAGATCACCATATTCAGGAAAAATTGGAGCATGCAGAAAGCCTGGCGCCCCGAATTGTCGGCCCCATATCATCGTGCCATCGCTGTCTAACTTAAGGAGCTGCGGCCGAACTTCATCCAGATTATTGGAGTCGCCCGTGATAGCAATAACTATATCTTCCTCTGGCGTGACAATCAACTTACTGGCTTGCCCAGCAATGGTGAACGCTTGCCCAAAAATGGTGGTATTCACCGGTAGGTCATCAATCTGAGTAAACCTAGACCAAATCTCTTCCCCACTTGTATCAAGCCGACTCAGGATAAAACCTTCGGGTCCCTCATCGGAAGAATCCGTCACAAAATGCAGGTGCTGTAAGAGCATCAAATCACCATTAGTCAATCGCTGAATGGAGATACCGGTATTGACATAGCTGTCGTAGTCGTAGGTCTTAATCCACATGATAGCTCCAAAGGTGTTGACCTCCATGACAAAAGCGTCAGTTGGATCACCTGTGTCACCGTTAGCTCCAGTAATCACCAGGTTGCCATTAGGTAGCGCTACAGCACTATAACCTAGTTGATCTATATTGAGGCTATTGATATCGTAATACCGAGACCAAATCTCGTTGCCCGCATCGTCCAGTCGTGTAGCATAAAGCTTCCAGCTGTTGTTGCGATCGTATGCACCAATCACCGCATAGCCGCCATCGGCAGTTACTTCGATGCCATAAATCAACTGCGCATCATCTGCGCCCAATACCCTGGTCCACTGAACATTACCATTGGCATCCACCTTAGCCAGGTAGCCATCCTTGACCGTCGTATTTTGGACACCGGCCATAATGAACCCGCCATCCGGTGTCGCATGGATTTCATTCATATCATCAAACACCCCGGAGCTGTAGGTGCGTGACCATAAAATCTCCCCAGCAGCATCGGTTCGTATTACGATCGGCGCTGCGGCAACACCTGGCGCTCCGCTATCCATGACTAATGCATATACACCGCCATCAGCGGTTGAGGTTAGATCGGCTACTACTACAATACCACCGACCGCTTCCTCATAGCGCTGAATAAAAGCTTGAGCAGAGATCAGGCTGGTGATACAGAGGCAGAATGAAAGCACAAGTAATGATCGAAGCATCGGTGGTGGATTTTCAATGGTCGGTAGTGTCATTCAACGCCCGAAGCTACAACCAAGACCCGTGAATTATGAAATTTCATGGCTAGTCATTGGGCTTAGTGGCAGTTCTATTGCATTATACTGCCCCAGGCCGTTGGTTTTTAGTAATTTTCGTCCATGAATTGGACAGAGCAACTCCCGGTAGAACTACAGCCTTTTTTGGAACGCTTTCAGGCTACCGCAATGCCTTGTATTCGTTTACAAATCGAGACGGAGCCCCCTGCTAAACGCTGGCATTCTACCCTGGGTCGAATTTTATACTGGCCCGTTGCCCAAGAGTGGCCCAGTGATGAAAATGGAAGGCCGTTATTCGGTTTGCTCCAGCTCAATCTCGCTGAGCTCCCCTCGTTACCCAGTTTACCTTCGCACGGCATTTTACAGTTCTTTGTTACGGATGATGCCTTCTGGGGCGCCAACCCACTTGACCCAAGACGCCAGGACAACTTCCGGGTGGTGTATCACGACGACCCCGAACCTGAGCACACCGAATTGCTCTCCGATTTTTCTTTCCTCCCACTTTACGAAGACCTCCCGCTACAACGCGATATAAGCTTAGCCATAACAGGTACCTTAGTGGATATGCCTATGCCGCCGCAGGATTATCGTTTTGAAGAAACCCTAGGTGACATCTTTGAATCCTTCGAAGATCAAAAGTGGGACCTCCTGGGAGCTTACAAGAAAGCCATTCGTACCGTTGGGCACAGGCTAGGTGGTTACGCTAGCTTCGTGCAAGACGATCCCCGTCAAAGCACGGACACTCCACAATGGGAGCTCTTACTCCAGTTAGACACCGATCACAAAACCGGACTCATCTGGGGAGACTATGGCGTAGCCCATTGGTTTTTCGCACCTAGTGTCCAGAGTCGCAGCCTCGATGCAGTGCCCGCCAATTCTTTTGCGATGATTTGGTATGGGTGGGAGTGTAGTTAGAGTTTATTATTCCTCGCGTCGGGGTTTATTCCTCGCGTCGGGGGACGCTCGGGAACACGGGACGCTCGGGAACAGGGGAATAAGAAACGCCCGAATCAGCAGAAGCCGATCCGGGCGTTGTATTAGGAGGTGTAGGATCTACACCTTAGTATCAATGATGCACTGCGGCTTACTCGTCGCCAGCATCGTCAGACAGCTGCTCTTTTAGCTGGCTGAACACATCCAAATCACCAAGCGTATCACGCTCAACACTTGATTGTGTTTTCTTGATGGCTTGGCGAGTTTCCTGGCGCTCTTGGTTACGCTCCTTACGTACCTGCTCATCAGCTTCGCGGCGGATGTCTTCTAGGTAACGTAGGTGGCTTACCATGATACGCTTGTCGTCGCGGTTGAACTCAATCACCTTCACAGTTAGTACCTCATCTGCTTCAGCGTAAACACCGTCGTCCTTGCGGATGTGCTTAAGTGGAGCATATGCTTCCAAACCGTATGGCAATTGTACGATAGCACCACGGTCGTCTTTACGCAACACGGTAGCTTCGTGGTAAGAACCTTGAGGGAATACGGTTTCGAAAGTATCCCATGGGTTCTCTTCCAACTGCTTGTGGCCTAGAGACAATTTGCGGTTGCTCTTGTCGATCTCGAGGATCATGATATCGATATCCTGACCAACTTTGGTGAATTCGCTTGGGTGACCATAGCGCTTCGTCCAAGATAGGTCTGAGATGTGGATCATACCACCGATACCGTTCTCCAACTCTACGAATACACCGTATGGAGTAAGGTTCTTCACCTCACCAGTGTGACGGCTACCTTCTGGGAATTTCTCTTCGATCTTATCCCATGGATCGTCCTGAAGCTGCTTCACAGAAAGTGACATCTTGCGGTCTTCACGGTCGATAGTAACAACCTTCGCTTCGTACTCTTGACCAAGCTTGAAGTATTCGCGAGCGTTGATTGGCTGGTTGCTCCAGCTAACCTCAGAAACGTGGATCAAACCTTCAACACCTGGCTGGATTTCTAGGAATGCACCGTAGTCCTCGATGTTAACGATCTTACCTTTAACCACAGAGCCTTCGGTAACTTCTTCTGAAAGTACTTCCCATGGGTGTGGTTGCAGCTGCTTCAGACCCAAAGAAATACGCTTCTTGTTCTCGTCGAAATCTAGTACTACTACGTTGATCTTCTGGTTTAGCTCCAGCTCCTCGCTTGGGTGGCTGATACGGCCCCAGCTGATGTCCGTGATGTACAAAAGACCATCGACACCACCAAGATCTAGGAAAGCACCGAAATCGGTCAAGTTCTTCACAAGACCTTCCAATACCTGACCACGCTCAAGGCTAGCAATGATTGCTTCACGCTGCTCTGCCAAGTCGCTTTCGATAAGCGCTTTGTGCGAAACAACGGCGTTCTTGATGGCTTCGTTGATCTTCACCACCTTGAACTCCATGGTTTTACCCACGTAGCTATCATAATCGATGATTGGCTTAATGTCAATCTGAGAACCAGGCAAGAAGGTTTCCAAACCGCCACAGTCGGCGATCAAACCACCTTTAGTCTTGCTAATAACAGTACCTTTAATAACAGTACCATTCTCGTAGCTGTCCTTGATAGCATCCCATGCGCGCAAGAGCTTAGCCTTACGACGAGATAGTACCAACTGACCACGAGCGTCTTCTTGTTGTTCTACGTAAACTTCTACAGGATCGCCTACTGCCAGATCTGGCATATCGCGAAACTCAGACAATGGAATTAGACCGTCAGACTTGAAGTTGATGTCCAATACTACGTCACCGTCGTTGATCGCAGTAACTACACCAGAAACGATTTCTAGCTCCTGGATAGCAGACATGGACTGATCGAACTCAGCCAACATAGCTGTGCGCTCCTCCTCAGTGTAGGTGTTGTCAGCGCTCTGATCAATTGACCAATCGAAGTCATCGTGAGCCTCACCAGTTGCACCGGTTGGCACTTCTACTTCAATTTCAACGTCGTCTTCCTCGTCTTCTTCTGTTGCTGCTGGTGCTGCTGCTACCTCTTCAGTAGCTTCTTCTACAGCCTCTGCAACTTCTTCGACAGCTTCCTCTACTGCTTCAGCAGTTTCTTCGGCAGCTTCCGCAACTTCTTCTGCGGCAGCTTCTACTGTCTCTTCCGCAGCCTCTGCTACGGTTTCAGCCGCTTCTTCTACGGCTTCGGTGGCCTCTTCAGTGGCCTCCGCTGCAGCTTCTACTACCTCTTCTGCGGCAGCTTCCACTTGCTCTGCAGGAGTCTCAGCCTTTTCCTCTGAAGGAGTCTGCTGTTCCTGCTCTTCTAAATTTTTGTCATCTAGCATTGAAAGAATGCTTTTGGTTAAGAAATCAAATTTGCCGCGCAAAGGTACGCTTTCTATGTATTCTACACAAACTAAAATTCAAATAACTCGCTAGAATTCAGGGGCTCTGATCCACCACAGGGATCGAAACTTGTAGCAGCCCAGTAGAAATGAACAATATGGCCCATCTTTAGCTTCTATCACTGCACCTTTCCGCCCCTCCGGCAATAGGTATACCGCTAACGAAGTGGTTTGGGCTTTGCCA
>CAJXOS010000069.1 GCA_913057725.1 uncultured Lewinella sp. | reverse complement strand
AAGGGGTAGAAGCGGTATGCAGCTGCGCTGGAGGCGTAGGTGTATGAGAGCGGATGACCCGGTACCGCCCCTCAGGCGGTATGGCCCCAAATAATTGATCATGCTCTCAGGCAATGTTTTAAGTTCTCCACGCGTTAAAAGAGCGCAACTATCTATCCTGTATTCATAATGCAGGCTAATTATAAGTCCGACTGTAATGCTACAATATTGGGGGCGACAAAAAAAAGTCGCTTTGCAGGACGTGTAATTTATACAAACCTCTATTTTTGTAGCAGCCCTTCAGAAGCGCCGATTTCCGGTAGTTATCTCAAACGTTTTGCGAGTATTCCATGATTGTTAGTTCAGCGGCGGCGTCTGCTGTGCCTATAATACTTATCTGTTTCAACGTAAGTACGGATTATGAATCGCATTTTACCATTGCTTTTTTTCTGTTCATTGTTTGCCCTAGAGACCTATTCCCAAATTGGTGTTCAAGTAGTGGTAGACAGCGGAACTGCTTCTTCTGATTGTGGTGACCCTTTTGGTGGAGCTCCTGATCCTCTCTTTGCCGTAGAGGTTGAAAGTGGAGGCTTCAGCTTTTATCCTGAAGATCAAGGTTGCTACAATACTTTGCCAGATACCATCTATCAGGCCAATTATCCTTGCCCCTCTGCACTCCCAACTACCGTGGAGGTGTGTCTGCGGGTGACGGAAAACGATGCCCTCTTCGGGCCGCCGATCAACTGTGATATTGTCGAGTCTTGCTCTGAGACCATCTGCGATAACTTTGTTATTCCGATGGCTGGGAGTACTGCAAACTATACGCTAGCTATTGATGTACCCGGCTCCTCAAGTGGTTCGGTAACCTTCACAGTGGAGACAGCCGCGGCGCCTTTTCCGGATAACGATTTTATCTGTAATGCAGTGGATCTGGGGACTCTGATTTATGGCGATACGCTAGGTGATATGACGATTGGTAACTATTCCAATATCTGTGCCACCAACATAGGCGAGCCGAATCCGCAAGATCTAGGCTACTACTTTGTGAACCAACAAGGCGTATGGTTTAAGTTTAATACGGGCCCCAATCCAAGTGGGCAGTTTGTAGTAGAAGTGCAAAGTGACCCGATGAATGTCGGTGATCCTTTGGATCTAGAGATGGGCGTATTCATTACGGATAATGGCGCTTGTGATGGAAACCTGGTGCCCCTGTCTGGTTTTAACTTCGCCAATGAGAATGATTTCCATGATTTTCGCATGCCTTGTCCGCTACCAAATACAGACTACTACATTCTGGTAGATGGAAACAACCAAGGTGGTGACTTTGGAGGGATCTTCGGCCTGCAGGTATGGGATGTAGGTGTTCCAGAAGGCGGTGATTTACGTTGTGATGCTATGGATTTAGGTGTAGTTCCGGAGGGTGGTTCGGTAAGCACGAATGGACAAATAGCCAACTTCTGCGCCGATGATGTACAGGACCCATTCTTACCTACGTTTGTGAGTCAGCACTCGGTATGGTTTAGTTTCGTGGCGCCACCATCAGGCCATGTGATCATTGAGGGGATTTCGGATACGATCAAGCAACCGCTAGGCGTACAGTTGGCACTGTACCGCTCATTTAACAATACCTGTACCGGATTCTTTAGTTATGTCACCAGCCAGTTTACTGAGGCAGATTTGGATGAGACGATGGAGGTGACTTGCCTGTTCCCGGGACGAACGTATTTCATTTTGGTCGATGGTTCAGGAAGTGCTTCCAGGGGTATTTTTGAATTATCAGTGACGGATGCAGGCGACATCACCCCCGTGACCGATCAAGACATTACACTCTGTGCCGGAGAATCAATAACAGTAGGGCCAAATACTTATACCGCCACTGGTATGTACTCGGACACCTTGCAAGTATTTCAGGGGTGCGACAGTATCGTGAATACCAACCTGACCGTGTTAGAGGAATTGGTATTGACTGTAGAACAGACACAACCTGCTATCGGTGAAGATGGTATGGACGGTATAGCTGTGGCCTCGGCAGTGGGAGGCCTGGGCGATTACACCTTTACCTGGTGTACCGGAGAGACAGGGACAATGGCTACGGCCCTAGTTGCCGGCGAGCAATGTTGCGTGCAGGTAACCGACGAGCACGGATGTATGGATGAAGTCTGCTTCACCGTGGAGTTTACCACAGCCATTATTCCGATCTTCCAGAACGACACCTTGGCCTGTAATGGAGATACGAATGGTCTGATTACATTCACAGCTCAGAATGGTGTGCCACCATATGACTATACCTGGATGAATGGTGCCGGCACCTTGAGTGGAAGTGGTCAGATTGTGACCGAAGGAGGGGCAGCGGATATACCCGATCTACCCGCTGACACTTACACGATTAGCGTAAACGATAACTTCTTTGATACCACCTTTACGGTATTGGTTTGGGAGCCAGAGCAGCTTTTGATTGAATTGGTTGATGTGCAAGATGCTTCTTGCTTTGATTTTTGTGATGGCTCAATAAGCACTACGGCGAGCGGTGGTACGGCGCCTTATACCTACATCTGGACTGGGAGCAGTAGCAATGCAGACCAAGCGACCCAACTTTGTGCTGGTGCCTACCAGCTTCTGGTGCGAGATGCCAACGGGTGTGAAGCTACCTTGGATGTAAATGTGGATCAGCCCGCAGAGTTTATCGCTACTGCTTCGCAATTTCAGGAAGTGTCCTGCTTTGGCGGGATGGACGGGATTGCCCAGGTGACTGATAATGGTAATTCGGTGGCCTGGAACTGGAGTAGTGGTAGTATGACTCAAGTTGCCGATCAACTAAGTGCAGGAATGTATGAGGTGGAGGTGATTAATGGTGACGGTTGTCGGGATACTACTACCGTGGAAATTATAGAACCTAATGCGCCTTTGACGGTGGCCATAGTAGAATTAGAGCCGATTAGTTGTTTTGGTGCAGCTGATGGTGTACTCGGAACTTCTATTAGTGGGCCATTTACAAGCCTCTCTTACAACTGGAGTAATAGTTCGCTACAGCCTACGATTAACAACCTGGACGAGGGTAGCTATTCCTTGGTGTTGACTAATGAAAAAGGATGTGAGGCCACGGCGAATTACATTCTAAACCAGCCGACAGCGATAATAGCCGAAACTTTTGCAGTGGATATCAATTGCGTAGACGGACCCAATGCCGGGGCGATAACGGTGGAAAATGTTGGTGGCGGAACGCCTGGATATACCTACGCTATAGGAGGACAATCGTTTGGTACCATGCCCCTATTTGAAGGACTAGAGGCCGGCGCCTATGATGTAGTGGTGCGTGATGCTGCGGGTTGCGAATTGGAATTGCCAACGACTATTCAGCCACCTCCAGAAGTGGTGGTGGAGCTAGCCGGTGAAACAGAAATCAAGCTTGGGGATGAAATTATCCTGAATGCGATAACCAACAGCCAGAACCCAGTTTTCAGCTGGTCTCATGCAGATAGCTTAAGTGGACCTCTAGCTACTGTGCGCCCGACGGAAAGTTTCCTCTACGAAATCAGTGTTTTGGATTCCGTGACCTTGTGTAGTGCCAGTGATATTCTACGGGTATTCGTAGACAAGCGAAGAGACCTGTTTGTACCGAACATCTTCAGTCCTAATGAAGATGGTACCAACGATCGCTTTACCATTTATGGAGGCGACGATGTGGTTAATATCAAGAGCCTTCGTGTCTTTTCGCGTGGTGGACAATTGGTTTACGAACGAGAGAACCTGATGCCAGGCGACCTAAGTATGGGCTGGGACGGTACTATGAATGGAGATCCGATGAACCCAGGCGTGTTTGTGTATTTCACGGAGGTCGAATTTTTTGACGGTCAAGTAGAACTCTTTAAAGGAGATGTGGTATTGATGCGTTAATTTTGGGCTTGAAAATGACTATCTAGCCATATGGATTTCTGGGAAGACATGAAAGAAGTAGCGCAGAGCTACTATGAGGTGTTACTGCATCACCTGCCACGTATCGTTATTGGTACGCTGGTTCTAATCTTTATTTGGACTATTGCAGGCCGTGCCAAGCGTGCACTAAAGGCACGTCTTAGCAAAACCATGGATGATCCGCTTTTAGTGGATTTTCTAGCGCAGATTTTGAAAGTGGCACTGGTGATATTTGGCCTGCTCCTGTTCTTAGGGATAGTAGGCTTAGGAAAAGCCGCTTCGGGCCTAATGGCGGGTGCTGGTGTATCGGCCTTTATTATCGGTTTTGCCTTTAAGGATATTGGAGAAAACTTCCTGGCAGGAATCATCATGGCATTTGATCGCCCATTTAGGATTGGTGATGTAGTAGAGATTGCGGGTAAAACGGGAAAGATAATTGGCTTGAGCCTGCGAGATACCCACATGAAAACCTTTGATGGTAAAGATGTGTATATCCCGAATGGTATGATTGTCCGAAATCCGATTGTCAATCTGACAATTGATGGATTTTTGCGCAATGACTTTCAGGTGCGCCTAGAGTCCAGCTCTAATGTAGATGATGCAATAGCAGTGGTACGTACGACTTTAGAGCAGATTGAGGGCATCCTACAAGAAGATAGGGCGCCAAATACATTCATCTCTGAATATTTGCCTAGTGGAATGACACTGGTAGTGCAATACTGGTTCAATACAAATGATCCAACGGTTTCTAGCCTAGCGCTAAAAACAGAGGCTATTCAGCGTTCTATCCATGCCTTAAAAGATGCTGGTTTTCACTTGCCTGCGGATGTACGTGAAGTACACGTTTCGGGTGGTAGCCAGCCTACTTTCTCTGAACAATAAGCTAATATGTATAATCGCTCTCTCCTTGTTTTTCTGACATTCTTAAGCTTTGCGCTCACTGAGCTAAAGGCACAGATGATTCCGGGGACTACGGCGCTTAGTGTGTCCGCTACTCCGAAAGTGAGTCAGGCTTCTCATGAGAAAGCAGAGCTAGGAGAGAGTAATGGCACGTTTGGAGCTAATCTTCAATTGGAAGTCAACTATCAATACAACCGGCGCTTGGCGGTAGGGATTGGTGTAAAGTACAGTTATGACCGCCTGGAGGCTCGTAACTATACCCCCATCTTAGCTTGTGATATAGACCCCGTTAATGGGCCTGATGTATTTAATTCCTGGTTTGAGGACGAGTATACCGCTACCTATATTGGTATACCGATTTTCTTTCGATTCTACCTCGGTGGGCAGAAGCCCGCTATATACACCCGATTTGGTTATGAGTTTCTTTTTCGAGTGGCTACAGATCAGGAGAGTGTTCTTCGGTCGTGTGGAGAGAATAGCGTCTCTGTAGGCCAGGCATTGTTAGGAGAGTTTAATCGCAATGCGAGTAAGCTCAGCCTAGGCTTGGGATTGATGTTTGGAAATGAAAACAAGCCGATTCGCTTCTTTTTGGAGCCTGAAGTAGCCTACTGGGCAACCCGTGTGTTTCAGGAGGAAGGTAGTCTTGGAAGCCTGCCAAACAACATTCGTTTATTGGATATAGGTCTACGAACAGGAATTTTTTTCTAAGACACATAGGGACTTTCTTTAACTTATCCCGTCATAATAGCAGCATATCTATCGTTCAAAGATCAATGAATCTAGTGGAATGCGTCTGCTATTGAGGACATTACTATTATGCTGTTCGGCCCTACTGCTTAGTGGGGTAGGGGTAGTTGGTTATTTCCTGCAAGATCAGGCTGCCTTGATCCAGCGGGGCGAACGCTACTTTGAAGAGGAGTATGGTCTTTCTCTATCAATCGGTAGCGTGGATATTCCAAGTTGGCGTAGTTTTCCAGCACTGAATATCGAGCTGGGAGATGTTTCGATTCAGCATCCTTTGGATACATTTTCTGGATTATCACTAGAACATGTCCAGACTTCCATTAATGTGCTAGATTTCTGGACTGCTCAGATTCAATTGGATCAGGTCGAACTACAGTCGGGAAGCCTGTCAATCGGTGCGGAGGATAAGTTATTGCCTCATATCCAGGACTTAGTAGAACAACTGGATAGAGAACCCAAAACAGCTGCGGATCTAAAAGTTTCCATTAAGCCTACCTTCAAAACTTCTATTTCTGATCTGGACTTCATCTATCGCGATGTGCAACGAGGTAAGCTCATGGTGCTATGTGCTGAACGGCTGGCGCTATCTTTTGAAGATCTTGGGCAGTATGTACCAAGCGGGAAGGCCGTAGTAGATATGTGGGTGGAGCAGCTAACGTTTAACTCAACGAAAGGCAGCTACTTGGCTCAAACTCGACTCCAAATGGAACCAGCGTTCTGCGTGCAAGATGATGGAGTCAGTTTATCAGATTTTGAGTTGCGGTTAGATGATGAGGTTTTCCAAACAGCGGCAAAACTTGGTCTGACAGATGGCGGATGGTTTTACTTTGATTTATTCAATGCGCAGACGCCTTTTTCCAGTACAATTGCCAAGGTGCCTCAGGTGCTCCAACAGAAGTTAGCACCTTACCAGATATCAAATCCACTATCCGCACGTATCCGTGTTCGAGGGGGCTTTGCTGCTGGCGATAACCCGTTGGCTCGCATCGATTTTCATACTACCAATAACGACTTTTCGATTGATGGTTATCCCGGTCTTGATGGCGTATCGGCTAAAGGGTACTTGTTGAACCGAGCTTCCCAGAACAGTACTGTATGGACTCAGGAGCATCCGCTCAACCTTCGACTCCATTTTGATCAATTTGAGGCTCAACTATCAACAAGCCAGTTGCAATTTCAGGATGTGAATGTGACGTTCACGCCAGAGGAGCGACTGCGGGTTAGCGGTCAGATGTCAGCTTTTGGGGAAGCGAAAGCTATCAATGGTTTTTTGGAGGAATCGCCTTGGTCGATATCCGAAGGAGAGTATGCATTGAAAACCCGATTTGCTGGTTCAGTGCAATCAGAAGCAGATATTGCTGAAATCTTTGATGAGACAGAACTGACGCTACGTTCGACCACTGTTCAGAATGAGGACCGTTCTTTTGAATTGCCAATTCGGACCGGCCGCTTATCGCTAAAGAATGACTCCTTGTTGCTGCGAGATTTTGTGATTGAGTTGCCCAATACTACAGAATGGGTTGGCTTTAATGGTGACATCTCCGATGTTTCCAGTATGCTGGAAAAGCAGTATCAGGAAGGGTTTGAATCAATTGACAACTTAAGGTTCCACAGCCCACATATATCTTGGACTAGTCTAGCAAGTTTCTTGCCGATCAGTGAAGAACAAGCAGGTCCAGATTGGGTGAATACGGTGGCAGAAATACGTGAGTATTTAAACCCACATATTGAGTTACAGGTGGATACTTTTCAATATGATAAATATCAGCTGGAAGGTGTACAGGCCAGCTTCGATATGGTAGACGATACGCACTTAATGCTTCATCAGGTAGGTGGCACCTTAGCGGGAAATAACTTGCAATTTGCTGGCCAGCTCTTACTTGGTGAGGATGAGCCGATTTGTGATATTCATCTGAATGCGGACGGCCCGGCATCCTGGTTCAATACGCTGTTTGACAACAATACCTTTTTCTTTGATCGAGGTGCTTATACATTCTCAGGACACTACGCTGGTCCTTTACCCGATAGAGACGCCCTGATCCGACAAACCTTTGGAGAATTGAATATGTTGGATGCCGGAGTGTTGCTGGGGCCTACCAAGGTGGACTTGCCACTAGATAAGCTCCAGGTAACTTATGATGGCACCAGCTTAGAAGTACAGCAACTTGAATTGCCGATCACTTCAGAGAGTCCGATTGCCTTGAGCGGAAAAGTGGATAATTTCTACCATTTGCTTACGAGTAGCACTTCACCGGCCGCATTGAGTTCTTCCTTTTTGCTACAGGCTAATTTATTCTCCTTCCAGGATCTAAAACGGGTCTTTAGTTCGGTGCAAGAAGTAGCTGATGGACGACCGGCGGCAGTACAGCAAGCATTGAAGCCTAGTTTGCAAACCCTGTATCAGAAATTTCACCCTTGTTTAAGCCTACAGGTGGATACTTTCCAATTTGATCAGTTTTTTACTACAGCCAACACCGCGCAGATCTCCTTTGTGAATGAAGAACAGCTGGCATTCGAACATACGAGCTTTGAATTTAAGGGGCGCCCCATAAAGCTGAATGCTACGGTTGATATTAGTGATGAGTTGGTGACTCCATTCGAGTTGGCCGTTGAAACAGAACGATTTGATTTAGGAGCATTGGTAGAGACCTATGATTACTTTGGCCTCACATCTTTGCAGCGAGCAGAAAAGGTTGCGGGTAAGGTGTCGCTTAACGCGGAATTGCAGGGCAAATTTATTGATAGCATTGGCTTGCAGAAAGATCGGATGCTGGGGCGAATACACTTTAACCTGCATGAGGCGGAGCTAGTCAATTTTGCGCCGATTCAGGAAGTGGCCAATAAGTTCTTCCGCACGGAGCGGCTGCATACCATCCGCTTTGCGCCCATCACCGATACTTTGCTTATCACACATCGAGTTGTGCATATACCTAGAATGGAGATTCAGTCCACCGCCTTTAATCTATTTGTCGAAGGACACCTTAATTACGATAACAATACGAATATTTGGGTGTCACTACCATGGCAAAATCTGCGATCTTGGCAGGAAGGAGAACTACCAGAAAAGACGGGTTACGCCCAATCAGGTGGCAAACTCTTTGTCGAAATCACAGAGGCTGACCAACAGATGAAGTATCGCTTGCGCTTAACCAATAAGCGGCTCTACCGGCACCGAGGTATACCGGAGCAGTATCGCATTGACAAACGAGAGGAACGTGCTACCCGAAGAGCGTTCCGGAAAGAAAGAAGGAGAGCCAAAAGAATTGGCGCTTAGTTTATCTCTTTATAGGTCAAGCCATGGCCAAATGAGAAGAGCGGATCTTTGGAATCATAAGGCATGTCTTCCTTTTGCTGGTTTACCGCCTGAGCCGATGAAGGCATTTCAAATGGCAGCTTACCTTCCGGAGCGAATTCACCAAAAATCATGTCGAAGATGATGTCATCCTGGCTGTGGAAGTCGGCGATTACAGCCTTACTAGCCCCAGCAATTTCTGGGATTATGGCTGGTCGATCTACGGTCAGGATGGTGACGGTTGGTTTTTTATTGGCGAGTTCCATGATCGGAGCTAACTCCTCAGGGCTAAAGTGGAGGCGTCCCTGGTGTATGAAGCGCTCCAGCAGATACTCATCACGGGGCTCAAAGGGTGTCTGTATCTTCTGAATAATTACATCAGCTTCTTCAGGTGTGTCTACGAGTGTGGCATGGTCTCCAATCGCTTGGTCATAGAGCCCGGACAAGTACACTTTGATGCCTTTAGATAGTGGTAGGAGTTCGTCATTCTTTAGCAAGGTCAGAGAGCGCCGTTGGGCTTCTTTTCCAGCTTCCCAGAAAGCATCTTGCCCAACAATGTAAAGGTCTTCTAAAGGCACGTATGGATCATCAAAGAGCCCCAGGGTGAATTTGTCGCGCATGATGCGGCGCACAGAAGAGTCAATCCGGTCCTCGGAGATTCTTCCGCTCTGTACCAGTTCAATAACGTAATCGGGGCATGATTCGCCACCAAACATGTCGCAACCCGCATTCAAAATCTTTTCAACTCGTTCTAATTCCGTTAGGTTTTCAACGCCCCAGGCCGCTGGTGGCTTTATCCTACTTTCTGTCACTAAGCCCCAATCTGTACAAATAATACCCTCATAGTTGAAGCTATCCCGCAGCAAATCGGTGATCATTTCTTTGTTGTAGGAGAAACCAACATCCTCACTGGTGATGCCTACTGGAATACCATAGTAGGGCATAATGGAAGCCGATTTGGCCGGAAAGACACCGTCGATGAATGGGATGAGGTGGTAGTCAAAGTTGTTGCCTGGATAGACTTGCTCTTTACCGTATGGGAAATGAGCATCTTCGCCATCTTTTTGTGGGCCTCCTCCTGCGAAGTGCTTACTCATGCAAGCCACACTCTGTGCGTGTAAGCTGTCCCCCTGAAAGCCTAGGATATAAGCTTTGGTGAGTTTGGCACTGAGATCGGCATCTTCACCAAAGGTGCCATGAAACCGTCCCCAGCGCGGTTCCGTCCCTAAGTCGGCTACCGGAGAGAGGGTCATCCGTATTCCTACGCCTTTGTATTCTTGTCGGGCAATATCACCAAAACGCCGCATAAGGACCGTATCTCCAATTGCTGCAAATCCTGGTGGTGATACCCAACGAGAGAAGAACGGAGTAGGGATAGCCACTCCTTGGGTATTGCTCGCAACGTGCCGTGGATCAGAGGCCACAGTGATAGGGATACCAAGTCGAGTTCGTTCAGCAAGCGCCTGAACATGGTTATTCCAATTGGCGAGCGCTAAGGAAGATGGAGACTGAAAAATGTTGAAGTGGTTCATCAACTTTCGAGCGATCATGGTCGAATTAGCTTCAAGCATGAAAGTGACCGGTTCGCTGAAAACGGGGATGTCATTGTAGTAGCCGTCCTCGTTCATAGCGGCCATGTTGATGAACATAGATCCTGCCTTTTCTTCCAAGGTCATTTGGCTGATCAAATCATCCAGGCGTTCCTCAATAGACAGGCGTTTATCTTCATACGGGTCGAGTTGACCGTTCTTGTTTAGGTCACGGTAGCTATAGCCATCAACGGTTAGAATCAGTGCTCGTTCTCCTAGTAAGTTGTGGTTGCTGTTGGATATCCACTTCCATTTTGCGTAAAAGAAACCCGATACTAAAACCAATAAAAGTATAATGCCTAAAAATAAACGCTTGAGTATTCCTAGTAGTCGCTTCATAGCTTGATGATTGTGAGCGCCCTAAGTTACTAAGTGACGTGAATACTTGGCGAAAACGGAGCAGTTAAATGGGGTGGCAGGGTAGTGGCAACCAGAAATGCAAGATCATAAACGAAGAAAAGCCTGAGCGATTTGCCCAGGCTTTCCAATTTTCATCTTATCTAATGTACGCCAGAACGGCGTTTCATGCTACTTTAGACGCTCATATATCCCAGCGATACCCTGACCACCACCTACACAGGCAGTAACCATTCCGTAACGCTGATTAGAACGACGCATCTCATTGATCAACTGGATACTTAGTTTAGCACCAGTACAACCCAGTGGGTGACCAAGAGCAATGGCACCTCCATTAACATTAACGATATCCGGATTCAATCCTGCCTCCTGGATAACTGCTAATGCTTGGGCAGCAAAAGCTTCGTTCAGCTCAATTGCTTCGATATCGCCTAGCTTCATACCCACTTGCTTAAGCACCTTTGGGATCGCAACACAAGGGCCAATGCCCATGTACAGTGGATCTACACCACCGGCGGTACAACCTACCAGGCGGGCTTCAGGCTCAAGGCCCAACTGCTTAACCATCTCTTCGCTCACCACCAAGGTGAAAGCTACGCCATCACTGGTTTGAGAAGAGTTACCGGCAGTTACTACACCGCCTTGTGCGAATACTGGACGCAAGCGTGCTAATGCCTCTGGAGTGGTGCTACGACGAACACCCTCATCCATAGCTACTGTATGACTGGTTTCTACTCGCTTACCGTCTTTGACAAAGACCTCAGGTACTTCTACAGCGATCACCTCATCATCAAACTTGCCAGCATCAATAGCCGCTGCAGCTTTCATGTGAGATTTGTAAGCAAATTCGTCAGCAGCTTCACGACTGATATTGTATTTGCGTGCTACTGCTTCTGCAGTAATACCCATACTAACCAAGTAGTCTGGTGTAGAACTAGCTACTTTATAGCTCGGTGCCAACTTGTAGCCCGTCATTGGGATGCTACTCATACTTTCTGCACCACCAGCTACAAACATGTGCCCCATGCCAGCACGGATCTTTGCCGTCGCCATAGCAATGGTCTCCAGGCCAGATGCACAGTAGCGATTTACGGTCACTCCTGGTACTTCTTTGCCTAATGCTCGAACCGAAATCTGGCGCCCAATCTGCAAGCCCTGCTCACCTTCTGGGTTGGCACAACCTACGATCACATCATCTACCAGCGTAGGGTCTACTTCTGGCAAATCAGCAAAAAGTTTTTGAATTACATCTACCGCCAAGTCATCGGAACGGTAGTTTCTAAAACCGCCCTTTTTGGCTCTGCCAACGGCCGAACGGTAGCCTTTTATGATGTATGCTTCCATTGTTCGCATATTGTACTTGGTACTTAGTACTAGGTACTTAGTACAAGTGATTGTTTTGAAAGAGAATGAATCAGCTTTGATGTCATTCTATTGATCACTTCAATTTTCTCGATGCATGGGCTGATACTCGCCTCTTCTACAAATCCTAGTCTTTGTGCTAACATTAACTGAGTGAGGAGTTCTCCTCCAGAGCCACTAGCAATACCTAGAAAGTGCCGAAATTCAGCCGGTGAGTTTCTACTCGCTCCTTCTGCAATGTTAGATGGAACAGAAACCGACGATCTTCTGATTTGGCTCGTTAAGCCGAATTTTTCGGTGTCCGGGAAATGCTTAGAAACTTGGTAGACTTCTTCTACTAAGTCCATCGCATCTTGCAATACCCGCAAACTCCGAAAATCATGCATAAAGTACAGTACTTGTTAGGTTCAATAAGTATTTGGTACTAGGTACAAAGTACCAGATACCAAGTACCTATTTCCTTAATTCCGCAAAGGCTTATTCGTCTGTAGCATATGCTGGATACGCTCCAGTGTCTTCTGCTCACCACAAAGACTTAGGAATGCCTCCCGCTCAACGTCAAGTAGGTACTGCTCGCTTACTTTCTGCGTGCCAGTGAGGTCACCACCACAAAGCACATAAGCAACCTTCTTGGCAATCTTGATGTCATGCTCCGACGCGTAGTTGCCCAGCTGAAGCTCGTTAGCAGCAGCATACAAAGCGGCAAGACCGGTACGGCCAAGTACAGTTATATCTTCGCGCTTCACTGGTTGTGTGTAGTTGCGAGCTAGGTCTAATACCTTATGCTTAGCCAAAGCAATATTCCGATCCTTATTGACTACTACCTCATCACGATGGTGTAGGGCGTAGCCGAAGTTGTATGCCTCGTGTGCGGACGTTGCTACAGAAGCCATGGCGATCGCTTTGAACTTCTCAATCAGCGTAGGGATCATTACATCGCCCTCGAAGAATTGGTCGCTAGCGCGCAGTGCGAATTCCTTTGTACCACCACCTCCAGGGATCAGACCAACACCAACCTCTACCAGGCCAATGTAAGATTCAGCACCCATTACTGCACCATCACAGTGCATGAGAGTCTCACAACCACCACCGAATACGTATCCTTGGGTTGCGGCAACCACAGGAATACTACTGTAACGACAACGCATTGTACTCTGCTGGAACAGATCAACGGCCATATTCAATTGGTCGAACTCTTGCTGGTAAGCCAGCATGGCGATCATCATCAAGTTAGCACCTACACTAAAGTTGGTAGCGTTGTTTCCGATTACTAGGCCTTTCCAATCTCCGTCTTCGGCAATTTGAATCGCCTCATTCATGCCTCGGAGTACGCCTTCTCCAATAGAGTTGTGAGCACTCACAAACTCCAAGTTCAGAACACCATCTCCTATATCATGCAAGATTACTTCGCTATTCTTGAACACCGGAGCTTGGTCGCGGTAGTTATCTAGAATGATGAAGCTCTCTGTTCCTGGCTTCACTTCGTAAGCCTTCTTGCTGATGTTGTAGTACTTTAGCTGTCCACCTTCACGTTTGTAGAAGCTTGTGTTGCCGGCACTCACCATCTCCTTAACCCAGTCTGCAATAGTCTCACCTTCTGCTTCAGCAGCGGCAATTCCCGCTTCAATTCCTACAGCGTCCCAGTACTCAAATGGGCCAAGTTCCCAGGCGTAACCTGCGGTCATGGCATCATCGATGCTGTACAGGTCATCAGCAATTTCCGGGATACGATTTGACACGTAGGCGAACAAACCGGCAAGGCTGCGACGAATCAACTGAGCGCCGTTATCATCTGCCTTGAAAAAGGCAGGGATACGCTTCTTCAGATCGTCAATTTGCTTACCCAGCTTAAGACTTGGTAGGTCCACCTTTGGCTTAGGGCCATATTCTAATGTCTCCAGGTTAAGCTCTAGTATCTGCCGCTTTCCATCCTCGCCTTTAACCTTCTTGTAGAATCCTTGACCAGTCTTATTACCCAAGAACTTGTTGTCTACCAAGAACTGCATGTACTTAGGCACTTCAAAGGTAGCCGCTTGCTCATCGTGCGGGCAATTATCCTTGATACCCTTGATGACATTAACACTGGTATCGTGTCCAACGAGATCACCTAAACGGTAGGTACCAGTCTTAGGGCGACCAATGGCAGGGCCGGTAAGCTTGTCAACAGCACTGATTGGCAGGTTCAACTCGGTGGTGAGTTGATAGATTTTTGCCATTGCATAAACACCCACGCGGTTGCCGATAAAGGCAGGGGTGTCTTTGGCAAGTACCGTCTGCTTTCCAAGGTACACATCACCATAATCCATAAAGAAGTCGATCACCTCAGGCTTCGTCAGCTCTGTTGGGATAACCTCAAAGAGGCGCAAGTAGCGCGGTGGATTGAAAAAGTGAGTGCCACAGAAGTGAGCATTGAAATCTTCGCTCCGGCCTTCCGTCATCATATGAATAGGAATACCCGAAGTATTAGAGGTTATCAATGAACCAGGCTTGCGGTATTGATCAACCTTCTCAAAGATCTGCTGCTTGATGTCCAAACGCTCGATGACTACCTCGATGACCCAGTCACAATCTCCAATCTTTTCGAAGTCATCTTCAAAGTTGCCAGTTTGGATACGACTAGCAAAGGCCTTGTCGTATAACGGTGCTGGCTTACTTTTCATAGCTTTTTTCAAAGCGTCATTGACAATGCGGTTCCGAGCCGCAGGGTTGGACTTCTGCTCCTCGCTCAGATCGCGAGGTACGATGTCCAGCAGCAATACTTCTAGGCCAATATTGGCGAAATGGCAGGCGATACCTGAGCCCATTACACCAGAGCCGAGTACTGCAGCTTTACGGATTCTTCTACTCATGCAGTGCGGTATTTTATTATTTGGAGAAAGGAAATTTTATTAGAGATTCGCAAGTTAGCGAAAATTCGCTAATTATATAATGACTGAGCTGGACTAATAGTTTACCAGCAGTTGAATAGTTATGATTCTGAACAAGAAAACCGTCGCAACAACGACCTGTCTGCTTTAATGGTGGCTGGTCGTTTTTTTTATCTTTAATCAAAAATCACCTCGATGAAAATCACAAAGTATCTATCCTTCCTGGCATTCGTTGCCTTTGTTGTCTCGGCTTGTAGTCCAGATCAACCACCGGTAACCTCCTTGAAACTACCAATGGACCGTTTCGAACAGGAGGAGGCTGTAGTCTTCAATATTGAGCAGCAAATTAGAGAAATACTTACAGCTGAAAGTGACAGTATCGTCCTCTCACTTGAAGGTCCAATTTTGCTGAATATAGCTATAGGGCGAGCTACTAACTATGTGTACCTACGCCCGGGTGAACAACTATCTTTAGATACCATTTCTGGAGATCCCTTGATTATTGCTCCAAGTGGTGAGCAATCTTCCGAAAACGAATACTTGCTTCGACTCGCTCAAGCGGTGAGTGAAGATGCTGATCGAATGACGCTTCGTCAGCTGGGTAAAAACGAACCAGATAGTTTTCTGATTAAACTGGAACAGAAATACAGTGCCTCAAATGCGTTGTTAGAGGAACTTCAGGCAGATGCGGGAATTGGTGCTGACCTCAAAGAGGCAGTTAGTCACTACCTCGCTTCTCTGAAGGGCAGTCACATGATGAACTACAAGTACGTCTATAATGGCAGTCAGGATTCCTTTCCTCCGCTTCCAGACAACTTCTATAGTGTATTAACCGATGCTGATTTGACGCAAAACACGTGGTTATGGTTTAGCGATAGCCGAGAATTGATTAGTCGTTGGCACTATAGGGATATCGATTACTCTGACTTCGAGTCTCCTACGACTTATTTCGCAGCCTTACTTGAGAGTGCGCAAAATGCCTATCCTGGTACTTTGGTAGGTGACTTTGCCGAGTATTACTTGTTATCAGACTATATCAACTTTGGTAATGGCATAGATAATGCTAGCGCTGAAATTGCTGCCTTTCAAGAACGAGTTACCAATACTTATATGCTGGATCGACTTAATGCTACCATTGAACCGTGGTTGGCATTACGAGCTGGCGAACCTGCGCCAGATTTCTTGGTAGAGAATAGAGACGGTGAAGAAGTACGTCTTTCGGATCTGGCGGGAGAGCGTGTCTACATTGATGTATGGGCAACCTGGTGTGGTCCATGTATTCGCGAGATTCCAGCGCTTAAGGAGTTAGAAAAAGAATTACATGACTCTGGGGTGAAGTTTGTCAGTGTATCTATTGATGCGGAAAAGGACCATGAGAAATGGCTCAAATTTATTGAAGAAAAGGAGCTAGGTGGCCTACAGTTGATGGCAGACGGTGCCTGGAAGTCAGACGTGGTTCAGGGGTATAATATCAATGGTATTCCCCGCTTCTTGCTCATTGATGAAGAAGGTAAAATTATTAGTGCCGATGCACCTCGTCCATCCGATCCGTCCGTGAAGGATATGCTGTTGGGAGAGGGGTAAAGTAGCGGCCCACACACATAATCTTGAAACTCTTAATCATGAATGCCAACTTCTTTCTATCCGGACTGCTTTTGATGTTATTTGCTTGCGAACCAACAGCGTCGACGCCCGAAGTAGGGGACGATGAACCGGTGAGTGAAGCGGTAACGCCAGAAGCAGACTTTTACCTTACGGCTGAACAAACGCACAATAAGTTCAGTGCTACAATTCCACCTGTTATAACGGTGCCCTCGGGATCAGTAATTGATGTGTATACCCAGGAGGCTAGTGCCGGTCAGATTAGCTGCGGCGATGGTCCTGAAGTGCTTGCTGATCTCAAATTTGAACCCATACACCCGCTCACCGGCCCCGTTTATGTGGAAGGAGCTGAGCCCGGGGATGTGCTGAAGGTGAAGCTTCATAAGGTAGAACTCACAGAATGCGGATGGAACTCCATTTTACCGGGTTTTGGGTTCTTAGCGGATCAGTTCACAGAGCCTTATTTGCGCACCTATGAAATGGAATCAGGGGATACGCATATTCAGTTCAATGATAAGATCCAGGTACCGCTCAACCCGTTTCCAGGCGTTATGGGGGTAGCTCCAGCAACGGAGGAAATGCTGTCTACCATTCCGCCCCGTGAAAATGGCGGGAATATGGATGATCCACACATGGTGGAGGGTACAACTATCTACTTTCCAGTATTCGTAGAAGGTGCACTTTTTTCTATTGGCGATGCTCATGCTACGCAAGGTATGGGTGAGGTGTGTGGAACAGCTATTGAGGCTCCAATGCATATCGTCTATGAGGTGGAAGTGCTAAAGGATGGTCGGTCTATTCCTGAGCCTGAATACGAAGCAGATGACTACTATGCTGTAACTGCGATCGGAACTACTGTAGATGAGGCAGCGAAGAAAGCTGTGGAGTATATGGTAAACTACTTGGTAGCAGAGCACCAACTTAACCGCAATGAGGCATACGCACTCTGTTCTTTAGCAGGTGATTTAAAAATTGCTGAGGTAGTGGATGTGCCAAATATGCTGGTTGCTATGCACATGTCTAAGGAAGTGCTCGGAATATAAAAACGCCCATTCTTGCCTAACGTAAAAGAAACAAGACCTAGGACATACATCCTAGGTCTTGTTATTTATGGCCATTTCATTTCGGTCTCTTCAAGACCTTATAAAGAGTTACCTCAATAAGATAACATCTCCACTAAACAGCTCGGTCTCTCCGTCTACAAATCGTACTTCAACCATGTAGACGAAAACAGCAGCGTTCAGCATTTGTCCGCCTCGCGCAGTACCATCCCAGCCTGCATCCGGTGCATTTGGTGGAATATCTAACTGCTCAAACACGAGTTCACCCCAACGATTGAATACGCGGAAGGACTCAACTCTTTCAATATCCGTACCTCCTTGAACGAATAAGCGATCATTGCTTCCATCCTCGTCTGGTGAGAAGGCGGAAGGAATGAATACACCTCGTTCACGGTTCACAAATACCCGGATATCGTCGGTAGCCGCACAGCCTAAGCTGTCTTTGATAGTTAGGCGGAAGTCGGCAGTATTAGCGAGCGTACTTAGTGTTGAAGCAAAAAGACAGGTGTCACAATTCAGCCATTGCCCATTGGTCCAACTCACATCAACAATCGTTCCGATATTGACATTTGGAATTGGGTTAAAGGTGATGCTGTCACCAAGTTTGATGAAGACATCATCGCCGAGGTTTACCATTAGGTCAATACCGTCCTGGAGATCTACACTAGTGGTGACTTCACAGCCGAATTCATCCTGGACCGTGAAGTTGTAGCTACCAGCAGCAAGATTGAAGAAGCTATTATTCAAGCTAAAGGCTTCACCTTCGGCGGCAAATAGCAGCGTGCTATTTGGATCGGCAGCTTCTAGTATAATACTACCATTGCTATCTCCTGCACAGCTAGGATCCTCACTGGTGATCACAAGTTCGATTTCCGTATTGATGATCTCATCTACCCGGACTGTATCCGTTTGGCTACAGCCATTAGCCAGATTAGTGATCAACACTTGGTATAAACCACCTGCATCAACAGTAATATTAGCTTGATTAGGATCAGTCGTAATATTGCCATCCTCTATCGGTTGCCAGAAGTAGGACAGTGGATCCGTGGTATTGCTAGTTGCTGACAGGGTGGCCGTTTCATCCTCACAAGTGATGAGGTCACCTGCACCAGCTTCTGCTCCCGGCGGTGTTAGGTTAGCAACTACGTTAATTTCCGCTTGCGCCGTACAATTCGTGATTGTATCGGTCACTACCAAGGTATACTGGCCTGCCTGTTCAGCAGTTGCACTTAAGCTAGTAGATGCCAAGGCCTGATTGTTCGGATCTAACCAACTGTAAACAATATTCATACCCTGGCTAGAGCTACTTCCATCCAGATCGACACTGTCATTATTACAATCGATCACACCGTCATCCACAATGCTGGCTGTTAGTTCAGCTGGAGCAAATAGTTCTTGGTCAATACTATCACCACAACCATTGTCATCAATGGTAGCGAAAGTGTAAGATCCAACGCCAAGACCCGTAAAGGTCGGGTTGTCCTGTAGATCACCGCCATCGCGCTGATAGCGGTACGGCATTTGACCACCACTTGTTGATAGAGTGACAGAACCAGAATCATCACAGCCAGGATCTACCGCATTGGCCACTTCCAAGACTGGATTGCCGAATACAGTTAAGGTAACCGGGGTTCTGGTTAGACTTGTACATCCGTTCAATAAAGAGCGAACTTCTGCATAGTAGGTGCCTGCAGCAGAAGGCGTATAGCTGTCCGTACCAACGGCTACTGGAGTACCTCCTGTAGGCACGTCATACCAGTCAATTACTTCGTTTGGAAGTGCTTGAACAACCAATGCCGGTAGGGCAAGTCCTTCACAAACTGACTGGTCGCCAAGGCTGACTGCAGGAGCTACACTATTCTCTGACACTGTAACCGCTATCCGCGCACTGATACAGTTGTTCACCAAGTCCCGTGCTTCAACGTAGTAGGTGCCTACAGCCGCCGGAGTGTAGGTTGCACTACCACTTTGCAGTAATGTACCTGCATTAGGTGCGTCGTACCAATCAGCGGTTTGTCCGGCAAGTAGCGTTACGCTAAGTGTAGGAATAGCATCTCCTTCACAATAGCTAAGGTCTCCATCACTAACCGGAGGCGTTATTGTTGGACAAGAGCAATCTGGCGCGGTAAGCGTTAGTGGCCCCAGTTCACAACTCATACCGAGGTTCGCAGCAGTATATGTTAGGTCAACCCCTGCAGGGATTCCATTGACAGTAAAGGAACCGTCTCCATTATTGGTTACCACCCCTTCATTAACAGTAATGGAAGCCGCGTCCGTCAATACGATAGTAGCAGTATAGGTGAGTAGATCCGGAGCACACATACCACTTGCATCTACCAATTGCGGTTGTGGATTTACGATAATGGTAATTGGTGTTCTTTCATCACTCAAACATCCGTTAACCAAGACGCGTGCCTCTGCAAAGTAGGTGCCAGCCATAGTTGGAGTAAACGTTGGTGTGTCGGCAGCGAGTAGGGTGCCACCAACCGCAGCATCATACCAATCGACCGTTTCTCCGGCTAGTACTGTAGCTGTTAAGGTCGGTATTTGATCTCCTGTACAGATGGCTTCATTACCACCACTAATTGGGGCAGCTACTGGGTCACAGCTACAATCTGGTGCTGGGATGCTAGCATTCAAAGAACAACCGGTAATCGAATTGCTCAGGCTAAAGTTTAGGTCTAAGCCACTAGGAATACCGCTAATCGTAAAGCTTCCGCCACCATTATCCGTCACAGTACCCAGGCTTGCTGAAAGTTGATCAGCGTCGGTTACCTGTACAAAGGCTTCGTAGGTAAGTAAGTCTGGTGCACAAACAGTATCAGTCAATACAAAACTAGGAATTGGATTGACCGTCAGCATTACTGCTACTCTATTGCTGACACAATTGTTGATCGTATTGCGAGTCTCTGCATAGTAGGTGCCGGCTCCTGGTGGTGTAAAGGTTAGGCTGTTTGTCGCTAACTGTGCCCCACCCATAGGAGCATCGTACCAATCAGCAGTTTCGTCCATACCTACTGTCACGCTCAGGGTTGGTACCGGATCGCCATTACAAATGGCCTGATCGCCATCAGAAACTGGATCAGGGATTGTAGGGCAACTACAGTCTGGCGCCATAACCGTTTCGGGTCCTGCGCTACAAGTCATATTGCTATTGAAGACCGTAAACGTAAGATCGTTACCAGCCGGGACATCGGTAATAGAGAAGTTACCTCCGCCGTTATTCACCACCGTACCAAAGTCGGCAGTAATCGAAGCTCCATCTGTGGTGCTAACCGAAACCGTATAAGTCAATAGATTCGGCGCACATGCCGCTTGAATATCATCAATACTTGGTGTAGGGTTAATCGTGAGCGTTACAGGTGTCCGCGCAAAGCTCACGCAGTCATCAACAAGCACACGAGTCTCCGCATAGTAGATGCCAGCGCCCGGCGGGGTGAAGCTGTTACCTGTAAAGAGTAGGTTTCCACCTGTTGGTGCATCATACCAATCGATAATGGCACCTGGACCTGGATCAGCTGTAAGGGCTGGAATTGGAGTTCCCGTACAGATACTCTGATCTCCACCGCTTGTTGGTGGATTCACTGTTCCACACGCACAATCCGGAGAAGTGATTTGGTCACTGATTGAACAGCCTGTTGTAGTGTTGGATAAGGTAACCATCAGGTCTGTTCCAGCAGGAATCCCATCTACGACAAAGTTGCCTCCGCCATTGTCCGTTACCGTGCCAACGTTTACCATCAGATTATCACCATCAGTCACTTGGAGATCCACAGAATAGGAGAGTAGATCTGCGGCACAAACTGCATTGTTTACCACGTAACTCGGATTCGGGTTAGTAGTTATGGTCATCGCCAAACGGGTACTCACACAATTGTTGACCGGATCTCTTGCTTCTACATAGTAAGTGCCATCCGCAGGAGGCATGTAACTCAAGGTACCACCTGCTAGCAAGGCGCCTGCTACGGGATCATCATACCAATCGGCCGTCAGGCCAGCCTCTACCGTTACAGTGAGCGTAGGAATCGGATCCCCGGGGCATATACTACTGACTGGTTGCGGAGTTGGTGCTGTTACATCCGGGCAAGGACACTGTGGCGATGCCACCATCGTACTGCCAAGCTCACAACTCATATCTGCATTGAAGGCGTTGAAGGTTAGAGCTGTTCCGGTAGGAATACCACTTACTTCAAAGACGCCTCCACCAAGATCAGTAACCGTGCCTGTATTTACAGTTACGCTAGCGGCGTCCGTCAATGTTAAGGTTACCGTATAGGTGAGTAGATCGGCAGAACAAAGCGTATCCGTGCTTACTAAGGCTGGATTTGGATTAATTGTCAAGCTTACAGCCGTACGTACAGGGCTAACACAACCGTCTACGAGTACTCGCGTCTCAGCGTAATAGGTACCCGCCATGGTCGGTGTATAGTTGGTATTGTTAGTGGCTAGTTGAGCACCACCTACAGGAGCATCGTACCAATCGACTGTTTCACCGGGGTTAACGGTCACACTTAAGGTTGGTAAAGGATCACCGGCGCAAATCGTTTGGTCTCCATTACTCATTGGAGGCATTACTACTGCGCAATTACAATCTGGAGCTGTAATCATATCCATCAGGGAGCACCCGGTGGTCATGTCACTAATCGTAAAGTCTAGATTGGTGCCGGCAGGTATACCACTGACAGTGAAACTTCCTCCACCATTATCCATCACCATTCCAGCGTTTACCATCAGCTGATCAGCATTAGCCAGCATCAATTGTACGGAATAGGAGAGAAGGTCTGCTGCACAGCTGGTGCCTAGCAACATATAAGATGGTGTAGGATGATTACTAAGGGTAATGGCGATTCTATTGCTGACGCAATTATTTACAGGGTCTCTGGCCTCGACGTAATAGGTACCTGTACTAGGCGGAGTAAAGGAAAGCGTATTGCCGGCTAGCAATATACCATCTGCGGGCGAGTCGTACCAATCGGCTGTCAGGCCTGGATCGACCGTCGCTGTTAGCGTTGGGATCGCGTCACCGGGGCATATCATCTGGGTGGTAGTAGCTACTGGATCTGCAATTGTCGGACAAGGACAAGCAGGTGAGGTAATTGTCTCTGGACCGAGCGTACAGCTCGGGTCAACCCCAATAGCAGTATAGGTGAAGTCAGTACCAACCGGGATGCTGCTAATGGTAAAGCTTCCCCCACCGTTATTTACTACGGTGCCTGCGTTGACCATTAGGTCGTCGGCATCAGCTATAACCAATTCTACCGTGTAACTCAACAGGTCTGGTGCACAAGCAACCATGCTGGATGTCAAGACGGGCACTGGGTTAACTGTTAGTGTGATGGCGGTACGAGTTGTACTTACACATCCATCTGCTACAATTCGAGTTTCCGCATAGTAAATACCCGCCATAGTTGGCGTGAAGGTAGTACCTGTTCCAAGCAAGTTGCCATCGGTTGGTGCATCGTACCAATCTATTTCTTGTCCAGCGGCTACTGTTGCACTTAAGGCAGGAATAGTCTCACCTACACATATGGTCTGATCGCCATCACTTACTGGTGGTGGTGGTGCAGCACAGCCACAGTCATGGAACGGAATGTCGATTTGTGAATTACAGTCGCCAGCCATGTTCTCTAGTAGGACAGAAACACCAGAGCCAGATGGAATATCCTGAATGGTAAAGGTTCCGTCACCATTATCAATTGCTGTCCCTACAGAGGGGATAACATCGGTGGCACCAGTAGTCAAGACAATACTGTATAGGGTATTGCCAGCATAACACATTGGTTCTCCTAGCGTAGCTTCTGGAGGGAATTCCACAAAGACGGTCACAGGCTCTGCAAGCGTCTCGCAAAGTTCATTGAGCTCCGTTACATATATGGTGGTGGTCATGGTAGGTGTGAAGGTGTATTCCGAACCTACCGTAATCAAATCATTGAGGAATGGATCACTGTAGAAGAAGAAATCAGAGTTAGGGTTGTCATTACCTGAGTTAGGTATTATTGTCACTGACTCTCCATCACATACGTTGAAGAAAGGATCAACAAGAGGAGGTGAATCTCCATATATAATCACAGAGAATGGAGAAGGCTCACTTTCGCAATCTCCAACAGTTTGCGTCACCCAAAACTCTGTTTCCGGATCACCAGGGCTGAGGTAAGCCGACATGTCAAAGCTAGTACCCATTTCAAGTAAGTCATTGCCAAACTCGTCCTGATAAAGCGTGAAAAAGTCACCAATACCTCCCGGACTTACGATTGCGTTTTCATCCGCACAGAACTCGTACAGGAAGTCAACGTCTGGTGGGGGAGGAAGAGGTAATACGTTTAAGGTGAATGTAGCAGTGGCTGGAGCACATCCATCAAAAGTGGTATAACTTATCTCGTAATTCCCCATTACATCAAAAACCTCACCGGTGAAAGGATCAATAGAGGCTCCATCTCCTGGAGGAACTACAAAATCGAAATCTCCGCCTCCTGGAGAAGCGATTATTGGTAGTACGGAACCACCCTCGCAGGCATCGGGGTATTCTAGTAGTGGAGGCACAATGTTTTGGTCAATCGGGCCACCGAAGAAGCTGCTTGAACATCCATTACCGTCATCATCCAAAGAAAAGCCGTAGGTGTCACCATCCATAAGGCCAGTAATGGTAATCGTTCCACCATCAGGGCCAGACTGGTTAATAATACCTGATCCTGTATTCGAAACGGAGTACATTCCAGCAAAGAATTCAGGATATCCACCGGTGATTTGAATCGTCACTTCCCCTGCACAATCGTCCACATTTACCTCAGTGATCATGATTTCATTAAGGAAGGTAAAGGTCTCCGTATCGTCTGGGTTTATGTCAAAACACATATCTCCGTCCACATCGATACCTGGCCCATTTGGCGGTTGTTGGTTATTGTCAATTACCGCTGGGACAAGGATGAAGGTGTTAATACCTACTGCCCCTACGATACCACCATCATTGGTAGTCTGCATGTCCTCACCCGTCCAGAACCAACTGGTCCAACAAGGGTCATTTTGTGGATCAGGATCTGTAGGAGGGCAAGAATAGAACAGGTATACCATCGCTGGGGCAGGGCCCGTGGGCGGCAAAACGTAATTGTCGTCTGACGTGATATCAACAGCCGACCCAAAGCATACTACAAATGGTACTGTACCACCACCGTCGTCATTGACAGTAATTGTACCGGCCTCAGCCATACACTGACTTTGCAGTAAGGAAAGGGGGAGAAACAACAAGGAGATAGAAAAGAGAAAAAAGTAAAGCTTACTCATAGTTGACCGCTTATGATGAAGGCAAACAAACTCCGGGCCCACCATGCTGATGCCGTCGGCATGATGGACAGTAGGTTGCTTGAATTGGCGTACTTATAATTTCCCTAGGCGTCGCTCAACAACCACAGGCTATTGAGGAGCGCTTCGGTAGTCGTTGAATCAATCGGAAAATACGACATATTCTTGAAATCCAAGCTGCTATGTAGGCAGAAAGCTAATCAGAACTATGGGATAATTACTGTTTTGAAAAGCCGGAAGATTTTTTTTGAAAAAAATATTGAAATTTAAATGACTGTATATCAATTAGTTGTGTAGTGTGTGTTAGTTTTTTTGAAAAAAATCGTAGAACGTAGGTTAGGATTTGTTGGGTAGCGAGAACCAAATAAGTGAAAGCACCGAAGATGGTGCTGCTCGCTAAAAGAAGCGAGACCTTATGATCCCATGATTTTTCTAAAACTCTTTAAAATCAATACCCATGAAACGTTTTTTGTTTTTCGCATTTGCCCTGTTAGCATCTACCATTTTCTTCGGCTGTGAAGAAGATCCAGCAGTAATCACTACACCTACACCTCCGGATGATCGTCCACCAGTAGAGACGACGTTAGATTTCGAGGTTCAAACGGAAGTAGCACCAAACGAGATCCGTGAGTTGAACATGGAAATGGCTAATAAGAATCTTCGTCCCACCTGGATTGATGGATTCCGCCATAAAGCAGGCAACTCTACGCAGCAATATGACGAGTATTTGTTCAATGTTGTCTACACCGAAAATGAAGATAATCTTGACTGGCACGTATTCACCGACTTGACCAAGATCCAGTTGGAAGAGAAGTTGCTTACCTACGGTGCGAGTGGTTTCCGCGCACTGCAAGTAGAGTCTTACTTCAAAAATGGAGAGGCGCGTTACGCGGTAATCCTGGAGGAAGGCGACATGTCTGAACAGTACTTTGCTATCGCTAAGGCGAGTGGAGCTTACCAGGCCATATTTGATGACAAGGTAGCTGATGGCTATCGTCTACTAAGTCGCTCTGTACTATACGAAGGCGATGAGCGCATTATCACTGCACACTTTGGTCCTAACGATATCGGTAGCTGGGTAGCATTTACCACTCTTGATGAGGATGGTATCCAGGCGAAGATGGAGCAAAACAAGGAAAATGGTCGCATGGCAGCCTACCTTGATGTAGCACAGAAAGGCACCACTTATCATGTTCGCTACAGCCCGATTTTTACTTCCGAGCCGCACAATAACTGGTACGCTTTGAATAAGCTTAGCTCAGAAGAGCTGGAAGATGAAATCGAATCAGCCCGGAATAATGGATATCAAGTCACCTTCGTTTGTGGCTACGATGAATTCGGCTTGGTGAACGGTAACGAAGTAAACTTCCTTCGCTACGCAGTTGGCTTCAAGAAGTAAGAAATAGAAAGGAGCTTAGGATTTTTAGGTTGGGCGATGGACAAGTGCTTGTTCATCGCCCTTTTTTGTTCTGTTAGAAGCGTTCTGCATTGGCCAGGTCCCACTCCATTTTCCAATTCTCTGGTACAGTGTCTGCTTGGAGTAAGCAGCCCTTAGGTAGATAGGGGAATATCTCACTGTATCGGCGAACTTCATTAAGGCTAGTCCGTCGGAATATGTGATGGCGCTTCACTTCTTCGGGCGTGTGTAGACCGGCCGCCGCTAGAAGTTCCATTAAGCTTTCAATAGTCTTACGGTGGTAGTTGAATACCCGCTGCTTTTTATCGCTCACCACCAATCCAGCCACTAACTCAGGATCTTGAGTGGCAACGCCAGTAGGGCAGGAGTTCTTATTACATTCTAAAGCTTGTATACAGCCCAGGGCCAACATCATTGCACGCGCACTATAGGTAGCATCGGCGCCAAGCGCAAGTGCCCTTACAATATGGAAGCCAGTGAATACTTTCCCAGAAGCAAAGAGCTTAATGTGCTGTTTAAGGTCGAAACCCACCAGGGTGTCATAAGCAAAGGCTAGGCCTTCTTTAAAGGGCATACCTACAGAATCTGAAAACTCTGGTGGTGCCGCACCGGTTCCACCTTCACCGCCATCAACACTGATGAAGTCAGGATAGATGCCCGTTTGAACCATTGCCTTACAAATTCCGATAAACTCACTCGGTTGGCCAATGCAGAGCTTAAATCCTATTGGCTTACCGCCACTTAATTCTCGCATTTGCTGGATGAGCTCCAGTAATCCCAAAGGGGTATTAAATGCTTTGTGAAATGGCGGTGAGAGTACCGCTGTTCCCTGCTGTACACCGCGAATCTTAGCAATTTCTGCCGTGTTTTTCTTGGCCGGTAGTATTCCACCATGTCCTGGTTTGGCACCCTGTGAGAGCTTTAACTCAATCATCTTGATATTGGGCGTCTGAGAACGTTCGGCAAATTTATCAGGATCAAAATTACCGTCGGCTGCTCGGCAACCAAAGTAGCCAGTACCAATCTGCCAGATGAGATCCCCCTGGAACGACTCATGGTATGGACTAACACCACCTTCGCCGGTATTGTGTGCAAAATCACCCAGCTTTGCCCCACCGTTTAAGGCTTCAATAGCAGCACTACTCAAGCTACCAAAACTCATGGCGGAGACGTTGAATAAAGATGCGTCGTAGGGATGTTTACACGCGGGTGCACCGACGCGGGTGCGTGGATGCTCACTCAACTCATGTGCATCAAGTGCCGCGATGGAGTGGTTCATCCATTCGTAGCCTTCATCGTATACTTCTAATTGGGTGCCAAAAGGGGTCGTGTCACGTGTATCCTTAGCACGCTGATAAACGACAGAGCGATGGACTCTGTTAATGGGGCGACCATTCGTATCCGACTCAATGAAGTATTGGTAAAGCTTCGGACGTAGTTCTTCCATAACGTAGCGCCCTCTACCCAATATGGGGAAGTTACGCATGATGGCGTGCTTATCCTGAACCATATCATAAAGGCCCATGATCACTATTGGACCAATGATTAGAAACGCCCAGAACCATAATGGATTGATATAGTATCCAAGTAGGGCCGTACCTACTACAGAGACGATCGCGAATACGATAAATTCGTTGCGCATTTTGGTGGTTTTGCTTTAGGGTAAAAGTAGATTAATTCTACCGTTTGGTGGTCAGATAGTCGGATTTGATTCAGTGCCCTTCCGATTAGCGTTTCTTCTCCATTCTATTTCACGCTCTCTTCTCTCCAAACCTGCTCCAACCAGAATATCTTAAGACTGTCTAGTAAGCGCAGTGATGGACGAGTTTCTTGAGTAAGTCGCTTTCGCCACAGGGGAGCCCTGCGTTTTAGCAGTGGGTAGAGCCAACCCAGAAAACCACTATTGTGAAGCCAGGTCCAGAGTCTCAGCGCCCTTGTTTCAAGATCAGGATGTTGCCGATGCAAGATGTATAGGTTCCTGATGGCTTGTTGCTGTTTGTCGAGCCAATGGTCGGCCTCCTCTAGTCCAATATGCAAGAGTGGATTGTCAAGATGGATGATATTGATATTATGACGCTTGAGTTCTAGCCCGAAGAGGGTGTCCTCATGCCCGTAATGTTGCAGCGTAGGGTCAAAAGGAATATCTAGGGCGATGGATTTTGGCACCAAGTAGTTATTGGTCATAAACCCTTCATAGGGTCTCTTCTGACGAGTAGCTGCGGATTTCACTTCTCTTTGGCTGCCATACCACCAATGCAGGTGCTCGTTAGTTTTAGCGGGAGCTTCCAGGTAGGTCCGTCCACCACACAATACGGTTCGTGGTGATAAGTGCTTGGTATAGCGTTCTAGGAACTGGTCGTCAGGTGCTGCGCTATCACAGTCCATGAATAGCAGGTATTCATAGCGAGCAGACTTGGCAAGGGTGTTTCGTATTTGTGCCCGTCCAGAATTCTGTGCTTGCTCAGCATACTCGACTCCGGATAAAGTGCTTAACTCACGGTTTGTAGCCTGCCACTGCGTAGGTGAGGCATCATCTAATAACCTGATCTCCCATGGGAAAGGAAGTGCCTGCGCCTGTTGCCACAGTTGCTGGACTAATGGTCGGATATCGAAACAGTAGACCGGAATGAGGATAGAAAGCATAGAACTAGGCCGACGCTGCAATTTGTGCTTTTACCTCCGCTTTTGGCAGAGTGAAATAGAATATTGAGCCACCTGTTTCAGCAGCTTCATGCCAGATGCGACCATCATAGTTTTCCACAATATTCTTGCAGATGGATAAACCCAGGCCAGATCCACTTGTCATTCGGTTATGCAAACGGAAGAAAGGTTTGAAGATCTCAATTCGATGTTCTTCTGCTATGCCCATTCCGTTGTCTTTTACCTGGAAGGCTAGTTCTCCATCTCGTTCAACCACTTCGATTCGAACGCGAGGCTCGGTATCAGGCTTAGCATAACGCAAGGCATTGTGGACCAAGTTGAAGAAGATTTGCTCCACCTCCGTGCGATTGGCATTCAAAGTGGCAGGTGTGATCAGGTGTACATCTCCGCGGACGTCTTCAATTTCTGATTTAAGCTGTTGCTTAACACTACCAATAACTTCATCCAGGCTCATCTTGCTGATGCTGGTGTCATTGCCGCCGATATTGCTGTAGTGCAGTAGGTCATCTAGCATTTTGCGCATTCGCTTGCCACCAGCGGCCGCCTCTTGTAGGTGAGATTGTGCTTGGCCGGTATTCTCCGCCATCTCAATGCTGGCCAATTGGGTGAAGCTTGTGATGTTGCGCAATGACTCTTTTAAATCATGACCAGTAGCAAAGGCAAATTGCTGGATCTTATTGTTAGCCAGCGATAGTTTTTGATTCGTATCTGCTTGCTTAACGTTTAGTTCTTCGAGCAGAACATTGGTATCCTGCAGTTGGCGATTGGCTCGAGTTTCCATTGTTTTCGCGTAGGCGAAAGCTAAGGCAAGTAAGAGGGCAGCTGCTACAGCTATCTGCAGCCAGTAGATCCACTTCTCACTAATCTCTAATTCCTGCTCCTTAAGCGCTAATTCATAGCGAGTGGTGTTCATAGCCACATCGTGCATAGAGCGTAGACCAATGTATTCTTGGCTATGATCCTCATTCAGGATTTTTCCCTGCGTTTTCGCATACTCTCTCCAGTGGACTCTTGCCGCAGCATTGTCATTTTGCAACTCTGCAATCTGGGCGAGGATGTGATGGGCCTGGAGCAATTTCTTACTCCCGACCTTGCCCGTACTTTCAATAATGCCCAATGTTTCTGTTGCCTTTCCTTTTGCCTCCAGAATGCGGTTCTGCCGAAAAAACATCATGGCTTGGTCAACAATTACACCAGCCTCAACGTCTGGCATGTCTGCCCCCAGTTCTTCCAGAATCTTGAGTGCCAAGTCGTAATTGTCACTCGCTGCTTCCATAGATTCCAGTTCTAAATGGGCATTACCAATTGCATTGTGGATATTAGGCAAATAAGGAAGAAAGCCTCCCTCCTGAGCAAGCTCCAGGCTTTCATTCAGATAGGTCAAAGCAGCATTATAATTAGAGTCTTGTTCCTCAATAATTCCCAGCTTTAGAAGCAGTACCGCACGACGACCTATTTGTTGTTCTGGAATGATGTCTAAAGCTTCTAGGATTGTGTTTCGGGCTTCATCAAATTGGAAGACGCTTTGATAGAAGACACTCAGATTGTTATAAGTAGAGATTTGATCTCTAACCGAAATTCCGGGATAGTCAATGGCTACCAAGCTATCCTTCAAGTTGCGTGCCCGTAGATAAGCTCCTAAGGCCTCTGGGAGTTCTTCTAGCCCTTGGTGGGTTTGCCCCAGATTATGATAAATCTTGGCTAGTCGAGCTAAATCTCCGCGCTCTTCCGCAATAGATTGAGCTTTTTTAAAGTCATCGCGTGCTTGCTTCAGATCTTGATTGGCATAGAAAAGTGCTAATCCTCGTGAATTGTGAGCTCGGCCAATCCCTTTTTGATCTCGCAAGGAAGTAGCAATGTCTAGCCCCTCATTAATATTGGCTAAGGCCGGCTGTATTTGACCGGACACATCATAAGCCTCACCTAAGGAAATCAATGCTCCGGCCTCTAAGGATCTAAATCCTCCTTTTTGAGCCCGCTCTAAGGCTGCTTCTCCTAAAATAAATGCGGAATCAAGTTTTCCATTGACATAGGAAGAGGCAAGCGCCACGAGCGCTTCGGTCTGAATAGAATCGTTATTACTTTGTTGGAAGGTGTTCCATAACTCAGAGACGGATCGTCCGTCAGCCTGGCCGTAAAGCTCACCACAGAGGGTGATGCCTAGGAACAGCAGTAGCAGCGACAGCTTGCTGAGTTTACGGGGAACGGTAGTGAGCATGTGTTAGCTTTGGGTTGTCAAGTAGAAAATGATGCAGACTTTATTACTGCGTCCGGGACCTTCAAAACACAGCTTTATTTTAGCACGGAAGTTGTCATTCTTACTATGAAGTTGTCTAAAGTTTTTAGCTAGGCGGGC
>CAJXOS010000068.1 GCA_913057725.1 uncultured Lewinella sp. | reverse complement strand
TCTGCTACCAAGTACATCGGTGGGCATAGCGATTTGATCGCAGGAGCTGTGTTGGGCAACGCTGGGACCATCAAGCGTATCAAGACGCTTCGTACCTTCTTAGGGAATATGGCAAGCCCTAATACCTGCTGGCTGCTGTTACGCAGTTTGGAGACCTTGAAGGTAAGAATGGAGCAACAGATGAAGAACGCTATCCAGATTGCCGAATACCTCAAGAATCACCCCAAGGTAGAGCATGTCTATTACCTCGACTTGTTAGAACCGGGCACTGCTGCTCATGACATCTACAAGCGACAGTACACATCGCCTGGTGCGATGATTTCCTTCAATATCGTTGGCGGAGAAAAAGAGGCATTTACCTTCCTCAATAACCTACGTCTGTTCCACCTGGCCGTAAGCCTGGGTAGTACAGAGTCCTTAGCTCAGCATCCGGCGAGCATGACACATATCGGTGTTGCCCCCAAAACGCGAAATCGCCTGGGTATTACCGATAAACTTATCCGCCTATCTGTTGGTGTAGAACGAGCAGAAGATTTGATCTGGGATATTGGTCAAGCTTTTGATCAAGTGAAAGCTACCACAAGTATTGCCGATCCTGCAGTAAACAACTAAACCTTAAGAGGCCTCTGCCACAAACGCAGGGGCCTTTTCTAATGCCTTACACGCTGCGGAATAACCAATTTCGAATACCTCATCCATACGGTTCAAACTGAAGGTGCCAATCTCGGTGAGCTCTAAAGGAGCTACCAATACATCACAGTTAGAAAGTTTACTTTCCGATAAGGTGGCCATACCAATCTTAAAGGCCCGTTCCATCACATCCATTGAGCTGGTCAGTTCCTGTGCTTCAATGGTAGGCAACGGATTCACATAGGACCCAATAATAAAATCCGACTCGGAAAGAAGGGGCTCTACCGGAAAGTTATTGGTGATACCACCGTCCGCAAAAAAGACTCCATCAATCCGGACAGGGGAAAGGACAATAGGAAATGCAGCTGAAGCCAATACTTTTTTGATGAGTTTACCTTCGCTAAAAATGTGATTTTTACCTGTACAGATATCGGTTGTTGAGATGTAAAGCTTGCATTCCAAGCCCTGGAAATCATCATCCGGCAGATAGGCCGCAAAGGCTTTTTGAAACTTATCGGTATCTAGTAGACCGGGCTTGCTGTACGTATAGTTCTGCCAGGAGAACATGGGAGTTGTTTTGAAAAACTCTAGGATGTGCTCCCAGGAATGCCCTGCGGCATAAAAAGCCCCCACAATAGCTCCCGCACTCGCACCTGCGATGGACTTCACTCGGATATTATGCTCCTCTAAAGCCTTGATGACACCGAGATGTGCGATACCTCGAACACCTCCACCGGACAATACTAAACCTACATTCTTCATTGGCTGGTTACTAGTTGCCAGGTTCCAGTGACTACTCACTAATCACCAGATTCTGGTCGTTTTTTCAATAACGCCCACAGACCAAACGCCGGGCCAGCAGCTAATATTACGAGACTAAATGGAAGGATCCAATGTTGTTGTAGCGTACTCAACAACTGTATGCTTACAATGGTTATCGCGAAGCCAATACAGTTCACAATCGTGAGCGCACTTCCCTTGCTTTCAGCCGGTGCATTTTGAGCCACCATGGTAGAGAACAACGGTGAATCTGCTACCACCAACAATCCCCAAAGAAGTAGGCAGCTAATGAATAGGCCCGCATTAGGTAGCATAAAAACCAAAGGTGCAAGTAAGCAGAATAAGCCAGATCCGCCCAGCGCAATAGCTGCTATTCGCTTAGGACCATTCCGTTGAGACAAGTACCCTCCGATCACACAACCTAAGCCACCAACCCCAATGATGACAAAGCTCCAGAAAGGGATATTAATGGGTGAATCAACTGGATGCAACTGTAGGTAGACTTGCAGTGCCACCGGCACAAATGCCCAGAAGGCATAAAGCTCCCACATGTGGCCAAAATATCCCATTGCAGCGGCTCGGAAAGGCGGCTTACGAAACACTCGAAATGCAGCGGCTAAATCCAAACCCTGCCCTGCCCGACGATAGGGCCCATCCGGGACCAAAAGTAACATGCTGAGTCCACCGGTAGCAGCGATTAGGGAAGTATAGAGTAATACATTTCGCCAGGGAAGCGCCGTACCAAAACTCTTAAGCACATGTGGGAAGGCAGTACCTAGCACCAAAGCTCCTACCAAATACCCCAATGACTTTCCAAGTCCTTTTTGATAGTAATCAGCCGCAATTTTCATCCCCACTGGATAGATACCCGCCAAGAAAAAGCCCGTAGCAAAACGAACTCCTAGAAGCGTAGCTGGTGTATTTCCATCGTAGGTCATTCCATAATTGCAAAGCGCCCCAGCAAGGGCGCAGAAGAAAAACACGCGAGAAGGCGAAAAGCGATCTGCGATTGTCAGGATTGCAAAAATCAAAGTACCGGTAATGAAGCCAAATTGAACGGCGGAAGTAAGATGCCCCAAGGCCCCATCACTAAGACCAAACGAGCTCACTAGATCGCCCATGACTGCATTACCGGCAAACCAGAGGGAGGTACAACAAAACTGCGCTACTACAATGGTGGGGAGAATGTGCTTGGCTACTTGCATATGGCCAAGTTACAAAACAAAGCAGCGCTTGATCGTCCTCCCCCGAACATGTCGGAGTACTAGATGAATACTACATGTGTTCCTTCACCTTCGGCACGTTCGTAGAAGTCGCCTACCGTTAGCACCCCGTCGATATCCTCAATCAAGTCATTGTCCTCCAGGTCGAACATGTCCATGGCTAGTTTACAAGCCCAGAGCTTGGTACCGGAGGCCGTGAGGATTTCAAGGAATTCACCAATTGGTGGAATATCTAGTTCTTCAATTTTACTCTTCATCATCTTCGTCGCCATGGCTTCCACGCCGGGCAAGCCGCCCACAATCGATGGGATGTGCATCGCCGGGTTACCGACGGTAGCAATATGAAGATGATCCAACTTCTCTTTCTGGATCGCTTCCAGGCCAAAGAAGGTGAAGAAAATCTCAGACTCAATGCCCTCCATGCGGGCGCCGTTGGCCAAGATGAAACACGCGTACACATTATCGAGGGTTGCCTTCGATAAGATGAGCATCATCTTTTTAACCTTATTTGCTTTCTTTACCATGATGTGTGTTTCTAGGTGACTAAATACAACTGACAGGCTTAGGAATACCTGCAATCCGACTGGCTTTCTTCAGCGGGCCTTCAGGGAACAAGGCGTAAAATTCCTTGATACTGACTACCCCACTTTTACCAATCTTGCGAATCGTAAGTGGAACTTCCTGGCGCACCTGCTCACGTAGAAACTCTACGACCTGCCAGTGCGTATCCGTCATTGTGATATCTTCCTCGGCAGCTATCTCAGTGCCGATTTCTTTTGTCCATTGAGTCATTTCTGTGAGGTAACCTTCTTCGTTACATAAGACAGCGTTACCGGCATACATTTTTTCAGCCATGATTATAGTGGTTTGATAGTTTGAAAGTTTGTTGGTTAGTTGGTTTGGTTGGTTTGGTTCGTTTGTTGAGGCATTTGGGGTTGGCAAGTGGAGCATCCAGACTGTGGCAGCACGGTAAGAGGCTCTGCTCACCAACCCTTATTTGGAATGTCAGGGGTTGTTTTCTTATGCGTTCACTTCCTCCGGTTTAGGAGTCAGGTCTTTACCTGCGGTATCCATGGCCGAAGAGATGAAGGGGATGTGACGGCCGGTGATGAGCATATTCCAATACACCCAGCGGAAGGCCAGCTTGCCCCAGTGGTTAACTCGGCTCTCCTTCAGTAGGCGCAGTGGGCCTACACCCGGAATCGGGAAGGTGCCGGTAACCGGTTCGTGTTCGTAATTGAAGTCTATCAGTAGGGCCTTACCATTGCCCGTCTCGACGAAACAGTTGGCGTGGCCGTCGAAGCTGCCAGACAGTGGTTGCCCATTAATGTAGTCCAGGATGTTCTGCGTGAGAATTTCAGCTTCAAAGTGTGCCACAGAACCCGCTTTAGAAGCCGGAACGTTGGTGGCATCACCAATCACGAAGATGTTATCGCTCACCAGACTCTGAAGGGTATTCTTATTGGTGGGTACAAAGTTGAGATCGTCTCCCAAACCAGAGCGTTCTATCATGGGGTCACCCATATTGGTGGGTACTGTTACAAGGAGGTCATAGGCGACTTCCTTACCGCCATAATCGTAGATCTTACCTTCTTCACCATCTACTCGTTCGATATTGAAGTTGGAAACAATGTTGATGTTCTTCTGATCCAACAGGTAACTTAGTTCCTTGCTTGCTCGAGGCTTAGTGAAGGCTCCGTCCATCGGGGTCACGAAGGTGAGTTCTACCTCATCGCGCATCCCTTTATTCTTAAAGAATGAATCCGCCAGGAAAGCAAACTCCAGGGGTGCAACGGGGCACTTAATGGGCATCTCAGCAATATGAACGACCATCTTACCACCGGGCCAGCTCATTAACTTTTCTCGTAGGTTGCAAGCGCCTTCGTAGGTATAAAAGTCAAACACATCGCGTTGCCAGTGATCCCCCAGCAAGCCCTCGATTTCATGGGGAGCGATATCCGTTCCCGTAGCAATGATTAGCAGATCATAAGGTAGGACCTCACCGTTTTCCAAGCGTACCTCATTGGCAGCTTTGTCAATCCGGTTAATTGGCGCTCGCACCAATTCTACGCCGGAAGGAATGTACTTATCGATAGGTTGTACTACTTGCTCTGGCTTGTAAATATCAAAGGGCAAGAACAGGTATCCAGGTTGGTAATAGTGAGTCTCTTCTTTATCTACAATGGTAATCTTCCAGCCCTCAGGGAGTTCCTTCAGCAGGTGGTTGGCCATCATTGTACCGGCGGTCCCGGCTCCTAAGATCAACAACTTTTTCATATGGCTAGGCCTTGATTCACCAGCAAAATTAGGCGAGCCCAGCCCCTTCTCCACTGAGAGTGGTCAGCACGAAAACTGATTTTGGTCAATGATTGATGTGACGTAGATCACAGTACAGAAATACAGTAGAAAAGAAAATGACTTCCGAACTCAGGTAACTTTTGAACAACCTAAGTTCTCCTAAGAATTGAACCATATAAGGCATTGAAGGGCATCTAAGAAAGAACTAACCCAACTAAGTTCACTAACTCAACTAACCTATCTAACTATCAAACCTTCTAACCAACTAACTTTTAAACCACCCAAGGCACCCAAGGCACCCAAGGCCACCTAAGACTTATACCATATGAGACATTGAAGAACATGGAAGGAAAAACTAACCCAACTAAATTCACTAACCTAACTAACTCAACTAAATTCACTAACCCAACTAACCAAACCATCTAACCTTCTAACCAATCCTTACCTCTTCTTCTTGCGCTTCTTACGTCGATTAGACTTTATCCGACCACGTTTTTCCTCCAGTTGGCGGCGCGTCAGAACAGACTTGGTATTCTTCTTTTTCTTTTCGTGGAAGGCACCCGCTTTCTTGGTGGCTAGTTTTACGCGCACATTAGGAACCCGGAGGATAGGCATCTCCTCAGGAATGAGTTCCTCGTTGATTTCTACTTCTTCTGGAAAGGCTAGACGTTCTACCGTCTTCTGCATCAATTCTTCTGCAGCTTTCAGGTAAGCTTCTTCCTCCTCCCTAACCATCGTAATAGAGATACCAGATTTATCCGCTCGTCCGGTACGACCAATACGGTGGATGTAATCTTCTGCTGTCTCCGGCATGTCCAGGTTGATGACGTGAGACACATCGCTGATATCCATACCACGCGAAATCAGATCCGTGGCGATTAGGATGCGGTGCTCACCACTATCAAACTGACGCAGGCGCTCAAAGCGATAGTTCTGGCTCTTGTTGGCATGAATGACACCGACTTTCTCACCGAATATTGGCTCGAGTTGTTCGTAGGCCATATCGGCTAGTCGCTTGCTTGGCGCAAACACGAGGGCTCGATGGAAGGCTTCTTCATCCTGTAGCAAATGAGCCAGGAGGTTCAACTTCGTCCGATAGTTCAGGGCAGGATAGATCCACTGCTGGATGTTCTCAAGTGGCGTACCAGTTGGCGCGGCTTCAATCGTTACTGGAAAATCGAAGGAATCCTTAATCACCTCCTCAACGTCCTCCGTCATGGTGGCGGAGAAGAGTAGATTTTGGCGCTTTGGCGGTAGTACGTCAATGATACGTGTAAGTTGAGGGCGGAATCCCAAGGCCAGAAGCTCATCCACCTCATCGATGATAAGATGGCGAATGGCCTTCGGTCGTAGTGAGCCTACGAGCAGTAGATCGAATACCCGGCCAGGCGTGCCTACTACAATATCCAGACCTTCTTCTACCGCAGCTTGGTGGCGCTTCATATTGACACCACCATACACGCCAACCGCTACTACATTCTGGTAGGTCGTAATGCGATTGATCTCACTGACGACTTGCTCTACCAATTCACGCGTTGGTACCAGGATCAAGATCTGAGGTAAAGGATCTTTGCGAAATTTCCACATCCGAATTACCGGCAGCAAGTAGGCCAATGTCTTACCAGTACCCGTCTGGGCAATACCTATCACATCCTTTCCGGACATAATCACGGGAAAGGCACGCTCCTGGATCACCGTTGGTGTCTCCAACCCGGCCTCATCCAAGGCCTTGAGCTGCATATTCGAAAGATTGAGATCTGAAAACTTCACGGCGCAAAGGTAGGAGAAAAAGTACGATTTGATTGATATGCGAATAGAAAGAAGGGCGATGAAGATTATCCCCATCGCCTAACTGGACTTTCAACAAGAAATGCGTCGTTTATTGAATTGCTTCTCCGAGAATAAAGACTAGTTCCTTAAGGCTTCCATCTCGTTGTGGAAATAGAGCTTGCATTCGCTGGTCCGTTACCATTTGCTGCATACCCTCTTGGCTATCAAAGTAGAAGCGATGGATTTCATCCGGCTGCTCTTTCAGCTCGTTGGCAGCGGCAAAAGGGATCAGAAAACGTTCGAAGTGCGTACCGAACTCAGGAATAATAGCACAGGCCGCTTCGTGGTACTGTGCAAATTGCTCGGCATGCTCTTGGCCCTCTTTGAAGTAGATCAGGGCAACTCCATAAGTCTTCGTTGCATCTCCGATTTCCCGGAAGAACTCAAAGTCGTCCAGGTGAGTGGCGAAACCAAACATCTTATCCACCGCACCCGCTAAATACTCTTGCTTCAACTGCAAGAATTCCGGATCAGCATCAAAAGCCGCTTTGGCAGCCGCATTTGGATAAACGGCAAAGTGAATCTCGTCGGGAAGTTCCAACTCTCCCGCAGCTAACATGGTAGGCTTGATGACTCGTTCAATCCGCGCGCCATGTTTTTCCAGCAGGACATTTCCTCGGCTACGGAGTTTTTCAAATCGCGCCTCTTCCCCATCCTTGATGTAGAAGAAGGCGGTATTGACAATCAATTCATCAGAAGATTTTACATTCTCGGTCAGCATACTCATGTTAGACTCATTTTGTGTATTAAAAAACAGGATACTGCTCAGCAGCAACACCACAGTGAGTGTTCCACCAATAATTCCAATTCGTTGCATGATTTACTATGTGGTTGATTTGTACACAGCAAAGGTGCTGCGCGACAGGACGTACTGCTTTCCTGAGCAGTTCAACTATTTACCGATTTGATTCAATCGATAGTCTAATGGAGCTTGGCCGTAAAAATCTTTGAATCGCTTGGAGAAATGACTGATCGTTTTGTACCCACATTGGTCAGCGATATCGCCCACCGAATGATCAGAAAAACACAGTAACTCCCTCGCTTTTTCTAAGCGCTTTTGCTGAATGTAGGACGACGGATTATCTTGGTATACCGTCTTGAATTTTCGTTTGAAGGAAGATAAACTCATATTCGTCAGCATCGCCAGTTCAGCGAGCGTCAGGGGATGGAAAAGATGTGCCTCAATAATGGCGGTAAAGTCAAGCGTTCGGGGAGAAAACAGGTTCTCCAAGATTGCCCTTACCTGTGGCGCCTCTTCCGTCTGCATCAATAGGAGAATAATCTCTTTGGTCTTAAGGCTTAGAATATCATCGTTTACCAGAGCGGGATGATCGAAATAGAACAGGATGTCTTCAATGTATTTCTCTATCGGAACGGACGCTTCTACCAAAGCCTGACTAGCTGATGACACCTTTCTCCCCTTCGTCAGGAATGCGGGTAAGCCTGTTGCATAAATACGCCGCAAAACATCCGGATGGAAGTGGACCGCCACGGCCTGATAAAGCCCAGTGCGTTCATCTGGTAACATCCGAGACAAGTAATTCCCGCACCGCATCAATACCGACTGCCCTTTGGGAACCGGCAATAGGTCATTGTCAGAAATGGATTGGTAAACACCCTCGCGCACATGCAGAAAACAAGCTTCATTAACCATCGGGTTCGGTTTGCGTAAAGGAGGCCGGATGATGGCTTTCTCAAATAACAACTTCCCGAAAAGGTCTATCCGATTGTATTCGATGATCATGTCTAAGTGAGGTCAGTAGGTAACGACTGCTGGTTTACAATTTACCATTACTAACAACACGCTGCCTCCTTTTGGATTAAAAATGGAAAAGATGAAGAGGCTCCCCTACCCGGTGGCGATGGGTTAGCTTATTCCTAAACCTGAGACACATATTACGCAAGACCGATATATATGGAACAAACCTGCAATCGTATTGCATATATTTTGTAGTAATTAATTACTACAAAATAAAAACACACTCAAAAACTAATAATTAAGAATAAAATTGACTTTTAGTAAAATTTCTCATAATTTATAGCAACCACATGACCAATGCCTGTTTTCTATGAGGAACAAAAAACATACTACTCCATTCTACGCCCTATATCTTATTCTCTGTTTGTGCTTAATGATGACCGCCTGTTCGGAGCCCACGGAAATTATTTTCACCAACGGCCCCGATGACAGCGGCACCCTCCAGCAACTAATCGACCAGTTTAACGAGGAGCATGCTGGTGAGATTCATGTTACCTGGCAGGAAGGGGCACGCCTTTCTAATGAGTATTACCACGAGCTGGAGAAGGCCTTCGAATCTGGCACTTCTGACATTGACGTACTCAGCGCCGACGTGGTGTGGACTTCTACCTTTGCCCAACGCGGATGGGTGGAAGACGTCTCCGACCAGTTCTTCGCTAATTACCAAGCCGAGGCGTTTGTACCGGCAGCCTTAAATTCAGTTTCCTATCAGAATGACGTCTGGGGAGTGCCTTGGTATACGGATCTAGGTATTCTCTATTACCGTAAGGATCTATTGGCGCAGCATGGGTATAGTTATCCGCCAACTACCCTGACTGATCTTAGCACAATGGCCAAGACCATTCAGGATGCCACCTTTACGAAGCATGGTTACGTCTTCCAAGGCGGCAATTACGAAGGTGGAGTGGCCAATGCCTGTGAGTTTATCTGGAATGCTGGTGGTCAGATTTTGTTTGGTGATCTCTCAATCGACGGAGAAGAGGATCAAGCACCGATCTTGACGATCAACAGCCAAGAAGCTATTGACGGTATTAGAGCTGCACAACAACTCATTGACGACGGGGTTACCCCCGCTGACATATACACTTATAAAGAGGCAGAATCGCTACGTGATTTTAAAAACGGAGATGCCATTTTCATGCGCTCCTGGCCTGGAGCCTATCGACAAGTACTTGCCAAGGATTCACCGATTAAAGCTGAAGCTTTAGGTGTTGCCGCCTTACCAGTACGGGATCGGGATAAACAGTCTTACAGTTGCTTGGGTGGTTGGAACCTTATGGTCAACGCCACTGCTACAGAAGAGGAGCAAGCCGCTGCCTGGACCTTTATCCAGTACCTCACTTCAGAGGCACAACAACGCACCTTGGCCCTATCCGGCGGCCACCTACCAGCTCTTCGGAGCTTGTATCAAGATGAGGCATTGGTCGCCGATGTTCCCGCTCTGGGACTCGCCTTGCAAGTCATGCCTAATGCCCGCCTCCGCCCTGTCACTCCACATTACATGGAGTTGGCACCCGACATTGCTTGGGCTTTTAGTGAAGCCCTACAGGACAATTTGTCGGCAGTGGCTGCGGTGGAAAGCATTGAGGGCCTTTTCCAAGCCGCATTGGTAGCAAACCGTGATTGATGAGTAGTCTTCGTCCCTTGGGGAAGAAACCCCAGACGAAGTAGCATCTGCCGAATGGGGCATTCATTGATTTTCAGTGGATGCCCCTTCTGATTTACCCCGTTCCTCAGCCTTCAGGCTGAGTCTCATCTAATCTGCCAATCACTGCAAACGCAAATATTCCTCCAACCCACGCAAACTCTGCTTCCTGAGAGAATGGTAGGAATACAAGGGTATGGCCATAAAAATAAAGAACACCACTGCGCCCAAGCCTAATCGTGCGAGCATCTGCGCCCCGGTGATGCCACTGTCTAAGACAAAATCCAATAGCCAGACGAAGAAGCCCAGTCCGATGATGACGATGATACCTTCTGCCAGCAAATTTAATCGGGTGCGTACTGCCACCTGTACCGTATCCCTTGCTTCCCAGTCCAGCTTAAAGACCGGGTAGAAGCTTCCATTCCATACGTAGTTGGTTCGCCAAAAGGTGAGTCTTTGCTTGTCTAGTTTGCCTTGGATGGTATCCCCTGGCACATCTCGAAGTTTAAACAAGTGTGTAGCCAAAGTATTCTCCCGCTCAACTTGTAGGAGCGCTTTCAGGTGAGATTCAAACTCCTCCGGTGGTAAGCTTGATGTATATTGGTATCGATTCCAAAACATATCTTAAAGGTAAGACGCTAACCAATAACCTTGAAATATACCAACTCTACCCTCCCTTATACCTCGAAACATCCAACACATTGCCGCACTTTTGTAGTGACGGGAATAAAACCCGGTCTCATTCTATGAAGACTTTTGAACCGCTGAACCGCGGATACCAACATGTATTTCAACCGAACCAATTGAGTATTGGTGTGGTCGTCCCCATCGAAAACTATGCGATGGACCCCGTACCAAGTATGCAGAACCACCTGCAACGCGTACAACTGGTAGAAGAACTCGGGTACAAAGCCATCTGGATTAGAGATGTGCCTTTACACGTACCCACCTTTGGTGATGCCGGACAAACCTATGATCCTTTCACCTATCTGGGTTACTTGGCCGCAGCCACCAAAACCATTGGCCTGGGAGTAGCGAGCATTGCCTTGCCCCTACACCATCCTATGCACGTGGCTAAATCTGCGGCTACGATCGATCAACTCTCTGGAGGTCGATTGCTTTTAGGGGTAGCTTCGGGTGATCGTCCGCAGGAGTATCCGGCCATGGGTATTGGCTTTCAATCGAGAGGTGAACGCTTCCGCGATGCTTTCGACTATATTCGAGCAGCAGCCGACTCCTACCCGGTGCACAATTCCACCTTCTTTGGCGAATTGACCGGACAGCATGATATCCTCCCTAAACCTACGGCGAGCAGGATACCGATGCTGATCACAGGCAATAGCCGGCAATCCATGGATTGGATTGCTGCCAAGGGGGATGGTTGGATGTTTTATCCGCAACACGCACAACAGCAAGCGTATACGATTGCGCGTTGGCGCCGAATGGTACAGGATAGTCAGGAGTTTGATCAACCGTTTATGCAGCCTCTTTATGTGGACCTGCACAAGAACGATGATTTTCGCCCTCAACCGATCCACTTAGGATTCCGCGCAGGAGCGAACTACTTATTGGAGTATTTTCAACAATTAAAAGACGTTGGTGTGAATCACGTAGCCATTAACCTACGCTTTAATGGCGCAGCTATTGAGGAGACCTTGGAGCGCTTAGCTGAAAAGATTCTTCCTTACTTCCACACCACCCAAAAAGAACAAACAACGATATGAGCAAGAATATCTTAATCACCGGCAGTACAGACGGTATCGGAAAACTAGCCGCCATACAATTGGCCAAAGACCAGCACCAGGTGTTCATTCACGGCCGAAACGCTGAAAAGGTGGCGCGCGTCACCGCTGAAATACAATCGACTACTGGCAACACCAATATAAAGGGTTACGTAGCAGATTTTTCTGACTTAGCAGCCGTAAAGCAGATGGCAGAAGAGGTGAGCTCTGAACTGTCTCACCTAGACATCCTGATCAACAATGCCGGTGTATTCAAAAGCGCCCAAGCCAAGGCCATGGGCGGACACGATATTCGCTTTGTCGTGAATTACTACGCGCCGATTGTTTTCACGGAAGCCTTACGGCCCTTGCTTCAAAACAGTGCTGCGCCTCGGATCATCAACCTGAGCTCCGCTGCGCAATCGCCGGTTTCACTGGCAGCTCTGAAAGGGCATACGGAACTATCCGCGCGTGATGCCTACGCACAAAGCAAATTGGCACTTACCATGTGGAGCTTTCATTTGGCGCAAGAAATGAAAAATGCTGCCGTGATTCCTGTCAACCCTGGTTCGCTACTCAACACTAACATGGTGAGGGAGGCTTTTGGCCAGCACTGGTCTTCTGCGGATAAAGGCGCACAGATTCTTTACGACCTCGCCGTTGGTGCAGCCCATCAGCAGGTAACCGGAAAGTACTTTGATAACGACAGTGGTGCCTACGGGCCAGCCCATGCGGATGCCTACAAGCCACAAATCATCGACGACTTGCTGGCTACCACCAAAGAAGTTCTGGCCTCCTTGCTGTAGACTAGCTAAAGCATATCATTAAATCTATCAATTGGGATCAGCTACTAGGTTAGCTGGTCCCAATCTGTTTATATAGCCGCCTTTTCCACACAATTGCGCCCCTCCCCTTCCGAAGCCGGTGAGAAAGATCAGCCTGTACTCTGACATTCTTCACCGCTCTAATCGGCCTGATTCTGGACATTTATCCAAGCAATAGCCCCAAACCTAAATCCACTGCTATATGAACGTTGATTTCCTACTTAGCGAGGCGGATCGCTTAATGCGGGCAGCAACCGAAGAAATGAATCGGTCAGAAGAGGATGTAACCTCACATCTGGTCTGCATGAATTCTCGCCAGTCCATCGTAAATTATCTAATTGCTTTCCTCAAAAAGAATGGTGTAGCCCTCAAGTATCCGGTGACGATGGCCGGCCTGATGGCACAGTGCCGAGAGATTGATGGCCGTTTCGACCTCATTGATCTCACGCCGATCAATTGCCGTAACAAGACTGACGACACCAACTTCTGCCTCGAGGTAGATGTAGTGAGGGAATGTCTGCACGTGGCTATCCAGACACGAGCCATTACTCTGGACGAGGCTCCGGCATACTAGCCCCCAATCGAAAACAAGCTCCTAATAGAATAGAAGTGCGATGACAAAGCAAAGTAAAGACGTAAAGTATCCCGGTACCAGAGTAGCGATGGATGGTAATACTGCTGCCATCATGTGCGAGCGCGAATCCACCGATGCTGCTGGTGCCTATCCGATTACCCCATCGACGCAGATGGGAGAATATTGGGCCGATGCAGCGGCCAAGGGGCATATCAATATTTCTGATCGCCCCTTAATTTTTATTGAACCGGAGGGTGAACATGCCGCCGCTGCGGTGACTGCTGGTCTGTCGATGACGGGCCTACGAGCAGCCAACTTCTCCTCTGGTCAGGGTATCGCTTATATGCATGAGTCGCTTTACGCAGCAGTGGGTAAGCGACTTACCTATGTACTGAACATCGGTAGCCGGGCCATGACCAAGTCTACTTTGAACGTGCACGCCGGTCATGATGACTACCACGCCATCGACGATACGGGCTTCTTTCAGCTTTTCGCCAACAAAGCCCAACATGTAGCTGACCTCAACATCATCGCACACCGGGTTGCGGAGCTAGCTCTTACACCAGGTATTGTAGCGCAGGATGGCTTCTTGACCACTCACTTGATTGAGTCGCTGAACCTTCCTGAGCGGGAGCTCATCGCTGAATTTCTCGGCCGACCAGATGATATCATCGACACCCCTACCCCAGCCCAACGCCTTATATACGGAGATACTCGCCGACGCATCCCTGAGCTTTGGGATGTCGACAACCCCATGATGGCGGGTCTAGTCCAAAACCAGGACTCCTACATGCAAAGTGTAGCCGCCCAGCGACCATTCTTCTTTGATCACATTCAAGAGTTGACAGATCAGGCATTTGATGAGTACGCTGCTTTGACCGGCCGTAAGTACGAGCGGGTCATGACCTACAAGGCAGATGATGCCGATTACTTGATCCTTGGACAAGGTAGTTTGATTCCAAGTGCACAAGCGGTGGCTGACTATCTGCGTGAAACGCGCGGACTAAAAGTCGGTGTTGTTGATCTCGTCATGTGGCGTCCATTCCCAGCTAACCTCATTGCACAAGTATTACGTGGCAAGAAGGGCGTAGCTATTCTAGAGCGCCTGGATCAACCACTAGCAGCAGATTTACCGATTGCCAGAGAGGTCAGAGCGGTAATGACTAAGTGTATTGAAAATGGTGCCAGCCGAAACGGACTCCCTTACCCTGAACTACCACAATTTACCGGTAAGGATCTACCAGCCATCTACTCTGGTTCTTTCGGTATGGGTAGTCGCGACTTGCAACCCGAAGGTATTATTGGCGCTATTGAGAACATGCTGCCCGATGGCAAACAGAAGAAGCAATTTTACCTCAGTATTGACTTCATCCGCGACGAGGCTTTCACGCCTAAACAACAAGTTTACCAGGAGAGCATTGAAGATGCCTACCCTCACGTAAAAGAGCTTTCGATCCGCGGTTCGGAGAATCCTAACCTAATGCCAAAAGAAGCCATCACGGTACGTTTTCACTCCGTCGGTGGCTGGGGCGCCATTACCACGGGTAAGAACCTAGCCATGACCCTCTACGATCTATTGGGTTATGACATCAAGGCCAATCCTAAATACGGTTCAGAGAAGAAAGGGCAGCCTACTACCTACTATTTGGCGGCGGCCCCTGAGCCTATTCGTGTAAACTGCGAATACTTTTTCGTAGATGTAGTACTCTCACCAGACCCCAACGTCTTCAAACACACCAATGCCCTGGCGGGATTGAAGAAAGGTGGCGTATTTATCGTTCAAAGTGAAAAGAAAAAACCCGAGGACGTCTGGGCAGACATCCCTCTTCCCTACCAACGGGTGATCATCGACAATGACATCAAAGTGTTCTATATCGATGGCTTTAAGATTGCCCGTGAGGAAGCAACCGACCCCGAGTTGCAGTTGCGTATGCAGGGTATCGCTTTCCAGGGTGCTTTCTTCGCCGCATCACCATTGATGAGCAAGGCGAAGCTTTCCGAAAAAGAACTTCTCAAAGCCATCCAGGACCAATTGCAAGCTAAGTTTGGTTCTAAGGGCCAACGTGTCGTCGATGACAACATGCGAGTAGTGAAGCGTGGATTTGATGAAGTCCACGAGATTAAGGAAAAAGTACTTGGCGCGGAACCAGCGACTAAGAAAAACGGTCAAGCCAGCATCCCAATTCCAACGATGCTGAAGCGAGCGCCACAGAGTGAATCTAAGTTGACGGATATTCACCGATTCTGGGAACAGACTGGTAATTTCTACCAGCGAGGAATGGGTAACGACAACATTACCGATCCATTTATCGGACTCAGCGTGATGCCATCTACCACCTCCCTATTCCGGGATATGACAAGCATCCGTTTCAAGCATCCAGACTGGATTGCGAATAATTGTACGGCTTGCGGTAATTGTTACACTGCCTGCCCCGACACTGCCATCCCAGGCCTGGTAAGCGAGGTGTCAGATGTATTGATGACCGTCCTGGGTCGCGTACAGCAAAAACATCCAAAACTTGAAGCCCTACCAAAGGCCGTACGGCAAATGGAAGGTAAAGTGCGTGAACGCTTTGAAGGTGCCAACAAGGATGCTACCGTAAACGCTATGCTCAATGAGGTCATCGACCAGATGATTGATGAGAATGGCAATCGCGCTCAGACTAAGGAGTTCGAATGGTTCCGGGAAGAATTAGGCGACTTCAAATTTGCGTTAACCCGCCCTTACTTCGACCTCCATGAGAAGAAGCAAGCCGGTAGCGGTGGTCTATTCAGTATTACGATCAACCCAACAACTTGTAAGGGCTGTATGGAATGTGTGGAAGTCTGTGATGATGACGCCCTGCGCATTGTAGAGCAAACTGATACCTCCATCGATCGCCTCAACAAGGAGTGGGATCTCTGGATGGACCTTCCGAATACCCCAGAAAAATTCAAGCGTGTAGACGACTTGGAAGAGAAGATTGGCCCACTCGAGACCATCTTGCTTGACAAGGAAGCTTATCTGAAGTTTGCCAGTGGTGATGGCGCTTGTTTGGGTTGTTCTGAGAAATCAGTTGTGCACCTGTTTACCGCAACGGTAGAGTCGCTCATGCAGCCTCGCATTGAGAAGCATGTCAAGCAACTTGACCAACTGATCAGTGATCTGGAATCACACATCCAAAGCCGCCTACTGGAGCCAGTAGACATTGGTGATACCGACATGATCTCCAAGATCGTGGACGAATCTGCCGACACTGACCTCACCATGGCCAGTATCGCCAGCCGGATGGAGAGCGCCAAAGGGCGTGAGCCAATTGACCAAACCTGGTTGAAACGTGTAACACAGCTCCTAGCCAAACTGAAGAAGCTCAAGTGGAAATATACCAATGGCACCACCGGTCAAGGCCGAGCCAGCATGGGTATGTGTAATGCCACCGGATGTACCTCAGTCTGGGGTAGCACCTGGCCCTACAACCCTTATCCGTTCCCATGGGCAAACCACCTGTTCCAGGATTCGACCTCCATGGCGATGGGTATCTTCGAAGGCCACATGGCCAAAATGGCGGAAGGTTTCAAAGCCATCCGCATGGCGGAGTTGGAACTGAAAGGTGAGTATGATGCCAGAAAGCACAAGGAATTCTTCACTTACTTCACCTGGCAGCAATTCACAGACGATGAATGGTTGCTTTGCCCACCGGTTGTGACCTTAGGTGGTGATGGCGCGATGTACGACATCGGCTTCCAGAATCTATCTCGCATGATGGCCTCTGGTAAACCAATCAAGGTTATTGTAGTCGATACCCAGGTATACTCCAATACGGGTGGCCAGGCCTGTACTTCTGGCTTCATCGGCCAGGTATCAGATATGGCACAATACGGTAAGGTTTGGAAGGGTAAATCTGAACCTCGCAAAGAGATTGGCCTGATTGCCATGGCACACCGCAACACTTACGTATTGCAGGGATCAATGGCCAACACCAGTCAAATGATCGAAGGATTTATCGACGGTCTGATGACGAAGCGACCAGCGATCTTCAACCTATATACGACCTGTCAGCCCGAACATGGTGTAGCTGACGACCTTGGTGTACACCAGGCCAAACTTGCGCTGGAGTCTCGCGCCTATCCGATCTTCCGCTACAACCCAGATAAGGGAGTCAAGCCCGAAGAAGCCTTCGATCTGGACGGCAACCCGTCTATGCACGAAGATTGGCCTACCTATCAACTGAAGTACCTGGAATATGGCCAAGAGAAGAGTATGGAGGTAGCAATGACCTTCGCTGACTTTGCCTTGACCGAGGGGCGCTTCCGCAAGCACTTCCGCAAGGTGCCACGCGATGCCTGGAACGATAACATGATCGTACTTTCCGACTTCCTGAAGTTGGATGAGGCAGACCGAGACGGTAAGTTCCCATTCATCTGGGCCGTTGATCGCAAGCAAAACCTCAACCGAGTACTAGTGGCCAAGCCAATCGTAGAATCCTGCGAAGAGCGCCGCGACTTCTGGATCATGCTCAAAGCCATCGCCGGCGTCAAGCCCGAACCTGCCGCCACGACAGAAGATCTTGAAGGCAAGATCCGCAAGGAAGTAGTCGGAAAGATTGCCCAAGGCTTGCTCAAACTCGCCGGTGACGATGGCAACGGCATCATGGAATTGGCCATGACAGAGTCCGCACCTGAAACCGCAGTAGCAGAAGCTCCAGCACCCAACACCGGCGACTACATGGCTCCATGGATCGAAACCGAGCTGTGTACCTCCTGTGATGAATGCACCAAGCTAAACAGCAATATCTTCGCCTACAACGACGATAAGAAAGCCTTCATCAAAGATCCGAACGGTGGCCCGTATCAGGATATCGTGAAAGCGGCTGAGAAGTGTACCGCCGGTGTCATCCATCCCGGTTTACCGGCTGATCGGAGCGCTACGGATATAGACAAGTGGATCACACGCGGAGAGAAATTCAACTAGTATGGGATTCCTCAATTTCCGCCAGAACACCTTCAAGCACGGCGTTCATCCGCCGGAGCATAAAAGCGATACCAACGAACTACCGATTCGTCAGTTCCCGTTCCCGTCGCTGATCATCCTACCTATGTCCCAACACATCGGGGCTCCCGCCAAAATTATCGTGCGGGAAGGAGAGGAAGTCACACGGGGACAGGTACTGGCCGAAGCGACAGCCCATGTTTCGGTGCCGATCCATGCTCCCGTCTCGGGCGTAATCCGGAAGATTGGTAATGTACCCACCCTAGCCGGACAAATGTCGGAAGGTATCTACTTGGAGGCTTTCCCATATTCAAGTCAGGAAGTAGCCAAGGGTGAACCTGTCCCCCTCACTGCCTGCCCCGAAGACATTTTACTGGGCATCAAAAATGCCGGTATCGTTGGGCTGGGTGGTGCAGCCTTTCCCACGCATGTGAAACTGCAAGTTCCAGAAGGAAAGGAATGCGAATACCTTCTGATCAATGGTATCGAATGTGAGCCTTACCTCACCACCGATCATCGCGTCATGTTGGAGCAGGCGGAAGATATCTTCACCGGTATTCGTTATCTCATGCGAGCCACCGGTGCCAAGCGAACCATTATTGGCATTGAGGCCAATAAGCAAGACGCCGCTGAGCATTTGCGAGCCCACTTGCCTACCGATATTCCGGTAAGCGTCGAGGTAGTACCGGTCAAGTATCCGCAAGGATCAGAGAAGATGCTGATCACTTCCTTACTAGGCTTGGAAGTGCCCTCCGGCGGACTCCCCATCGATGTAAAATCAGTAGTCGTAAATGTGGCTACTACTGCAGAGATTGGTCGACTCTTGCCACACGGCCGCGGCATTCAAGAGCGTGTCGTCACCATAACTGGTCCTGGTATCTCTAAGAAAGGGAATTATCGTATTCCTATCGGCACCCCACTTCGCTATGTATTGGAGCAAGTAGGTGCAGCCGATAACATCAGTGAGGTCTATATGGGTGGCCCTATGATGGGGGTGGCCGTTTCCAACCTTGACATATCAGTTGTAAAGGGCACCTCTGGCATTTTGGTCTTCACTGAAAATGAAGTCAAAGCCAACAAGAAGATCTACCCATGCATCAAATGTGGAGCTTGTGTAGACGCCTGCCCGCTATCCCTGAATCCTTCGAAACTGGGCATCCTCGCCAAGTTCGAAGCCTACGATGAGATGGCCGACAACTTCCACCTAATGGATTGCTTCGAATGCGGTTCCTGTTCTTACGTATGCCCTTCACACATACCTCTGGTGCAGTATTTCCGCTTATCAAAATCGATTGTCAGAAAACGTCAAAAGGCCAATCAGAATGGCTAATCGGACACTTCATATCAGCACCTCCCCACACATTACCAAAGGGGTAAGCACCGACAGCATCATGCTGAATGTGGTACTAGCCTTACTCCCCGTGGCTGGTTTTGCGGTGATCTCCTTTGGGCTCAACGCCTTATTGCTGCTGATCACAACTACCGCCGCCTGTGTGCTCACTGAGCACCGCCTGTGCCGTTGGGCGGGCCAGGAAAGTACGGTTTCCGATTGGTCGGCAGTGATTACTGGCCTACTACTCGGCCTCACACTCCCTCCCATCTTCCCGCTTTGGATGGGCTTCATCGGTGGTGTGATTGCTATTGCTTTGGGTAAGTTCATTTTTGGTGGCCTGGGGTACAATGTATTCAATCCAGCACTGGTCGGAAGGGCCGTCTTACAAGCGGCTTTTCCAGTGGCTATCACCACCTGGTATCCGGCCTTTTTAGGTGACCGTTTTAGCAGTATATCGAGCTCTACGCTCACCTTTCCGTTTATGACACCAACGGTGGATGCTGTATCAGGCGCCACACCGCTTGCCGCTTACAAGTTTGAGCAAGTGATGACCGGGAGTCAAGACTTAGCCCTGGGCTTAATCAGTGGATCTACCGGAGAAACCTGTGCAGTTCTGATCCTTCTGGGAGGCATTTATCTCGCGGCCAGGAACATGCTGAATTGGCGGATTCCGGTAGCGGTATTGGGTAGTGTATTTGTACTTAGTGGCATACTTTATCTGATCGATCCGCAAGTCTACCCCTCCCCCATCTTCATGCTCTTCTCCGGAGGGCTGATGCTGGGTGCCATCTTCATGGCAACGGATATGGTGGCCTCACCGGTTACACCATTTGGAGTAGTTATTTATGGTTCCATCATTGGTCTACTCACAGTCGTCATCAGAATTTGGGGTGGTTTACCCGAAGGGGTCATGTATGCGATTCTTTTGGCGAATGCCATTTCTCCACATATCGATAATGCCATCCAGCCAAGGGTATACGGAACGGTCAAAAAACAGGTAAAATCATGAGCACCAGCGCACCAACAAACCCGGCCAATATTGCCAGTAGTCGCAAAATGTTGCAGGCTATGGTGGGGATTGGTATGCTCTGCGCCTTGCTTATCGTGCTCACCTACGAGGGTACTTTCAATCGAATAGAAACCAATAAAGCGGCTGCACTGGAACAGGCCATTTTTAAGGTCCTACCGGGAATCTCTCAGACAGCTGCGTACCAATTAAACGAAGACCAAAGCTTCAGCCCTGCCACCGAAGATGCACCTAGTGATGCCATCATTTATGCCGGCTTCAATGCGGAAAACCAACTTGTAGGAATGGCTATCCCGGCCAGTGGTCAGGGGTACGCTGATATCCTCCGTATTCTCTACGGCTACGATCTCGAAAAACAAGCCATTGTGGGCATGTATGTATTGGAGAGCAAAGAGACCCCTGGCCTGGGCGATAAGATCGAAAAAGATCCGGCTTTTCTGGAAAACTTCCGCGCGCTGGATGTCAGTCTGGCGAAGGATTTGAAAAGCCTAAAGAACGCCGTTGTCCCCGTGAAAAACGGTGCAAAGAAAAATCCTTGGGAAGTGGACGGCATCACCGGTGCCACCATTTCCTCGCGGGCGATCGGTGATATTCTGGGAGCCAGCTCTGCAGAGTGGATACCACTTATTTATCAGCAGCAGGAAGCATTTAGTGCACCAACGACTACCTCAGAATGAACGAACGCGACCAACATATAAATGCTACTCCGTCTACTGATGAATTCATCAAAGGACTCTGGCGCGACAACCCTGTGTTCGTACAGGTGTTGGGGATGTGTCCAGTGTTAGCGGTGTCCAATACCGCGGGCAATGCACTGGCGATGGGCTTGGCGACGGCCTTTGTACTACTGATGTCCAACATTCTGGTATCAGCCCTTCGCAACTTCATCCCGAAGCAGGTACGAATCGCCAGCTATATCCTGATCATCGCCACCTTCGTGACGATTACGGATTACGCTATTCAAGCTATTAGTGTAGATCTCCATAAGAGCTTAGGCGCATTCATTTCTCTGATTGTAGTGAACTGTCTGATCCTGAGTAGAGCGGAAGCCTTTGCCGCGAAGAATACCATTGGCCGTTCGATCATGGATGCACTGGGCATGGGTATTGGATTCACCTTCGCACTGTTTTGCCTGGGCGCAGTGCGGGAGCTACTGGGCAACGGTAGCCTCTTTGGATGGGCCGTATTCCCGGAGAACTTCCAAGCGTGGATTGTGATGATTTTGCCAGCTGGTGGTTTTTTCACCCTGGCGCTATTACTGCTGGGCATTAATGCTATTCAGCAAAAACAAAAGCAAGCAGAAGCATGAAAGAGGAATCACTATGGTACATATTCATCAACGCTAGCTTGATCAACAACTTCGTGTTAGCGTACTTCCTGGGAATCTGCCCCTTCCTAGGTGTGTCTGGCAAAATGGAGACCGCCACCAAAATGGGAGGCGCAGTGACTTTCGTGATGCTGATCAGTTCGGTCTGTGCCTTAGGCATTCATGCCCTACTGACGGCCATCAATGCCCCTTTCTTGCAGCTGATCAGCTACATCGTTGTGATTGCCTCAACGGTACAATTGGTGGAGATGTTCATCAAAAAAATGAGTCCGGCTTTGTTCCGTTCCCTGGGCATCTTCCTACCGCTGATCACTACGAACTGTGCCATTCTGGGTGTGGCCCTTTTCCAAACTAGCAAAGGCTATGGTTTTGTGGAGAGTGTCGTCTACGCCATGGGTGCAGGTGCCGGTTTTACCCTGGCATTGGTATTAATCGCCGGACTACGGGAGCAGCTAGAGTTCGCCGAAGTACCTGGCATCGTGAAAGGAACAGCATTGACGCTTTTTATAGCGGGCATTTTGTCGCTGTCGTTTATGGGATTTGCGGGATTGGGAGGGTAGGTAGGTGTGGGTGTTTGTGCTCGAATCGGGGGATTCTCGCGAACGTTATCGCGAACAGTTGATAATAGACTTTGAAAACTATGATACAATCGCTTCTGATAGCAATGGGAACTGTGGTGGGGCTGATGCTAGCCTGGATGCTGGTGCAGAACCTCTGGCGTACAACATTCGCCGACTACCTCACGGAGGAGGATGTACTGGCAGAGCGGCGAAGCTGCGGCAATTGTGGATGCACACAGGCTTGCGAGAAAAAGTAAGGTAGTTAACCTGAACAATGCACTAGCCCTAATCTCCCAATAACGTGATTCATCACGTCGAAACAATGATTAAAAAACAAAACAAGAGTTATGGCATACTTGGCAGACTTTAGCACGAAGGATCAATACCAAGCGACGGTGAAGCGTACCAAGCGCCTAACACCCGCCGATACGCAAGAGATTCGAGAGATTGTTCTGGAGGTGGACCCCACCTTTGAGTGTGAGGTAGACCAGGGATTCGGCGTATTGCTGGAAGCTAGCGGTGAGTTTGGGAATACCATGCACCATCGGCTGTACAGCGTAGCTGACCTTCCGGAACGCGACAATGGGAATCCCCTGATCACCATGCTGGTGAAACGTTGCGAATACGTAGATGAGTTTAATGGCGAGCGCTATCCGGGCGTAGCCTCTAACTACCTCTGCGATCTGGTAGCAGGGGATAAAATCGTGATTACTGGCCCACACGGCTTGCCTTTTGAAGTGCCGGAAGACCGGGATACAAACTTAATCCTGGTAGGTATGGGCACCGGTATTGCGCCTTTCCGAGCCTTTATCAAGCACATCTACAAAGAGGTGAAAGACTGGCGCGGAAAGATCATGCTGTTCTACGGTGCACGTAGTGGCCTGGAGACGCTCTACCTCAATGAACGGGATGGGGACCTGACGCAGTATTACGATGAAGACACCTTCAGCGCATTCCAGGCATTGAGTCCTCGTCCAGAGTGGGAAGACCCCATTTTGCTGGACGCTATTATGGAAGAACGAGCTGATGAGATCTTAGCGTTGCTATCACAATCCAATACTAGGATTTACGTAGCTGGCTACGAGACGGTCGGTGAAATGCTGGATAAAGCCTTCTCCGTAATCCTGGGCTCAGAAGAAATGTGGGAAAGACGCAAAGCGGAGCTCAAAGCGGGCAAGAAGTGGGCCGAGGTGATTTACTAGAGTGCTGTGAACAGGAATAAGGGTATCAGATCCTTGGTACGCAGTACTGAGTACAAATAGACAAAATGACCATACTCATCGCACTGGCCGCCCTTGGCGGACTGACATTGTTGTTAGCCATCATGCTAATCGTAGCGAACAAGAAGCTCTATGTCTACGAAGATCCACGTATTGAGGTGGTGGAAGACATGCTACCGCACGCCAATTGTGGTGCCTGTGGCTATCCGGGTTGCCGCCCCTTTGCAGAAGCCCTGGTGGATGGTGCAGCATTGCCGGGAAAATGTACCGTCAGCTCGGATGATGGCCGTGCGGCTATTGCCCAGTACCTGGGTGTGGCCTTGGGTGCAGAGGAGAAGCAAGTGGCGCGCCTGGCCTGTGCGGGAGGCACTAATGTAGCCCTCAACCGAGCCCGCTACCAGGGGCTGGCTTCTTGTCAGGCAGCAGCGCTCGTGTCGGGTGGAGGTAAAGGCTGTTTCTGGGGCTGTCTCGGGCATGGTGATTGTGAGGTCGTCTGCGACTTCGATGCGATCTCGCTCAATGAACACTCCCTTCCTGTGGTGGATGTAGATAAGTGTACCGCCTGTGGCGACTGCGTAGAAGTTTGTCCCAAAAGCCTGTTCTCCATTCAGCCGATAAGTCATCAACTGTGGGTAGCCTGTAAGAACCTGGAGTACGGCGATGATGTGTTGGAAGATTGCCAGGTGGGTTGTACCGCTTGCGGTAAGTGCGCTATGGATGCTGGCCCTAACCTCATCAGTATGGTCCGCAATTTACCGGTAGTCAATTATACAGGCAGTCGCCAAACGCCGGCCGCCATCCAACGTTGCCCAACAGGGGCCATCGTCTGGCTCGACGAGCAGTTTGGTACCATCAAAGGTCCTGAAAGTCGAAAGGTTATCCGCAAGGGGGATCGGCCGGTTGGGTTTTCGTAAGGCTACTGGTGAATTACTTCATCACCTTCACAACTTGGCCGTTCACCACTAGTAAATACATCCCTGCCGGATAAGCACTTAGATCGATCTGTGTCTGGTCAACGAAGGAGATTTCTTGCAGGACCTGCCCCATCGGGTTAATCAGCTGCGCTTCGGACGATCCAGCAGCCTTGATAAACAACTCATTCACGACCGGATTTGGGTATACTTGCACCAGTCGTGCTGCCGGTTCGCTCACGCTTACGATGAGGTCCATACCGTCGCAGTTTTCATCAATACCATTATTGGGAATGTCCTCTGCATCCGGGTTGATCAGTGGATCATTGTCGGCACAATCTTCCAGGATATCAAAACCATCTTCGTCCAGATCAACGAAAGCGCAATCACTGTCTACAGTGGCAGTAATCTCTTCGTCCTCCAATTCAGCCAGCATATAGTCTACACGGTTGCTATCGATACAAACGTAGGTCAATTCCTCATTCCCGGCGAGGAGGATGTAGGTATCATTGCCATTCTTGGCGTAGAGAGATTCTAATTCATTATGGTGGCAAGTAATGCTCTCCAACTTCGTGAGGTTATTCAAGTATAGGGAAGTCAGATCATTAAAGGCGCAGGCAATGATCCGCAAGGAATCCAGCCCAATGAGGTTCAGATAATCCAGGTTATTTGAATGACAATAGACTTCTCGCAGCTGACTCAGGTGGTTGATCTCCAGTACATCCAAGCCCGTATAGTAGCAATAGAGCTTTTCCAGTAAAGGGACTGGCTCCAAGTCGAGCACTCCCAACGGATTATTGGTGCAGCCTAAGTACTTGAGTAGTGGTGTGTATTCCAATGCGAGCTCACCGATTTCATTATTCGAACAATTAAGGTGTTCTAGCAATGGGGCATCACTGATATCCAGGCTACTCAATTCGTTTCTATAGCAAGCGAGATATCGCAGATTGGTCAGGTTGTTGATATCCAGAACGGGAATATCATTATCTGCACAATCCAGGTGCTGAAATGCATAACTCCCCGTGACATTCAGCGAAGTCATGAAATTGAAGTGGCAGTCCAGAAAGGTCAGGGACGGCATGTAGCTCACATCCAAGCTTGGAATATGGTTCGACCAGCAGCTGAGATACTCCAATGACGATAAATGATCCACCTCCAATTCCGAGAGTTCGTTCCCCTGGCAAGTAAGGTGGCGCAAGTGCGTATTGTTGCTCAAGTCCAGGGCCAGAATATCGTTGGCACCGCAATCCAGGAACTCCAACAAGGTCTGTGAACTAATATCAATCTCCGTCAGATCATTGATCCGGCAGTTCAGGTAGGTCAGGCGGGTGAGGTTACTGATGTTGAGTTCGTCGAGGTAATTATCCCTACAATCGAGATACACCAGGTTTCGAAAACGCTGAATACCGGTCAAGTCCGAGATATATTCTCCAGACACCACCAGGGAGTCCACCGCTTCGGCTTCTGTCACTTGAATTAAGCCATCACCATTGGTATCTACTCCTGCTGTTAGCAGCGCATCCCGAAAGTCACTATCCGGTATATTGACGGTTTGGGCCTGCGCCCAAATGGGTAGAAGTAAAAGGAAAAAGAAGTAGCATTTTTTCATCACAGAGAACGATCTAATTACTAATGTACTTATTCATTGATTTGCGAAGTGATACGTAACATGTGGGGGAATTTTTTTGGGGGGTGTGTTAAGCTTGGGGTTGGTTGGTTTCTTTATAGTGCTGCATTTCAGGTTTGGCAGGTGATGTTCGCGCTATCGCGCTCACGGTGGAAGCTCACTGCCGTTCGCGGTTATAGCTCGCAAGGCGAGCGTCAAATAGGCCTCACCGATGCCGTCGGAACTACCGCGAACGCCAGTGAGTTTCCACCACGAATGAAATGAGCACCGCCTGCCCAAAGTGAAATACAATACTCCTGAACCGCCAATCCCCCAGCACCAACCCTCCACAAGTAAGTATCTAAACACATCAAAAGTAGCATAAGAAGTGAGAACCGGAGCGGAATGAAGTCAGGAATTGATTTTCAATCATGCTCTCCCCTACCCCAAACAAAAGAGCCTGTTTAACTTTCGTCACAAAGAACGAGTATTAAACAGGCTCAAGAGGTGTCGTTTTCAACACCTACCGGCTAGGGTGCCGAATTAGTACTTGATATCAAAGTAGCCATCGGTGATCGAGATGGGGTTACCGTCGGCATCTTCCCCTTCGAGGACAAATTCACCTTCGATTCTTTTCGCGGAAGTATCGTGGGTAAGAATTTCTAGTGTGCCCATAGGCAATCCAAAATTATTGGGCATCGTAATTGGACCATCAACATATTGACCTGCAATATCCGGGAAGTTATCCGTCACGGAATAAGTACCGACTGGTATTGGACCTTCCATGGATGTTCTAGTGATCGTTATGGTCAATGTTTTAATTTCCCCATTGACCACATCTGGCACGATACCCGATAAAGTGATGGTTTCTCCAACGGGAAAGACGGCAACTGAAACATCCTCGCCATTAAAGAATTCGCCATTAATGGTGGCAATCATACAATCGCCTTCGGGATCTAGTTTCGGTGGTGCATCATCATCGCCGCTATTGCAGCCTAAGAAAAGTACAGAGACAAAGAGCGCTAGGAAAGAGAGCTTCAAAAATTTCATACTGTGTATTTATGGTATTAGGTAATAGAGTCTTTTTGCGCGAATATTCCTCCTTGTGTAAAAGAACGCGTGGGGGAAAGGGGCAGTTCCCATTCGTTTCCCTCCTTACCAACAATAATAAGTATTGAAATTATGCCAGCAAAGCGCAGCCCCCACCTTATAGATGGAAGCCCAGAATTCATAGATGAACTTTAAATCTATGGGAACTAGCGTTCTTCTTCTTGTTTAAATTCTATCACCCTTGTGTCGCCAACCAATCGTACCAGGCTTGCATGCCCGTACCTTTGGTGGCAGATACTTCGATGAATTCCAGATGATGATTCACCTGCAGGGCGTAGTCTTTGGCCTTCTCCACATCGAAATCGACGTACGGCAGCAAGTCAATCTTGTTGATGATACATAGGTCCGCAGAGTGGAACATATCCGGGTACTTGATGGCCTTATCCGTGCCTTCCGTGACACTGATGATAACCACCCGCGCCTTTTCGCCTAAATCGAACATCGCCGGACAAACCAGATTACCTACATTCTCAATGAAGAGCGTCGAGCCCTTCGGCGGATCCAGCTGCTGCACTGCTTCGTGCACCATTTCTGCCTCCAGGTGGCAAGCCTTACCCGTATTGATTTGTACGACCGGCACTTCCTGGGCCGCAATTCGGTTGGCATCATGGAAGGTCTGTTGATCGCCCTCAATAACACTAAATGCACGTTCGCCCTTCAAATCAGCCAGGGTGCGTTCCAACAGGCTCGTCTTACCCGACCCCGGCGAGCTCACCAGATTGATGGTCAGCACTTGCCGCCCCTCAAAAAAGCCTCGATTACGCGCAGCGAGCAGGTCGTTCTGGCGCAGGATATCTTGCTCCACTTGCACCACCTTGTCTTTACTAGACAGGTGCGTATGCGGATGATGATGGTGATGATCCCCAGCCTCCGCATGTGGATGGTGGTGGTGATGATGATGGTGCCCCTTCGGCGCCGCCTGATCCTGCTCTTTCAACAATGTGATGGTGATTGCATCTGCATGTTCACCGCAACCGCATGTACCGCACATAGACAGAAATTTTGGTACTAGGTATTTTCAGTACATGGTAAATAGTACTTGGTACCTAGTAGGGTTTATCCTTAGTCATAATTCTTGCCGACAAGTATCATGTTGATGGTGTCGTTTATCTCTACTCTTATTCCCTCCGTACCAAGTACCAAGTACCTTATACCCTCTACCCTATACCCTCTACCACCAAAGACCGCACTCGCATCTCATTCCCTGAGACTATCTGCTTGGCAAAACTGCCGCAGTTAGGACAAGGGGTGTAGTGTTGCGCTAAAGCGAATTCGCCTCCACAATCTTCGCAGCGGCCTTTGCCGGGAATCTGGTGAATGATCCGCTTAGCGTTCTCTAATACGCTTCCCTTCACGCCTTCCGGCCAAACGAAGCGCAGCGCTGATAATTCCACGCCTGCTAATGCACCAATCTCCAGGTCGATCTGCTTGACGGCAGGGGCCTGGTGCTGTTGCGCCGAACGTTCGGCGAGCTCAACAATCGTCATTACGATAGACAATTCGTGCATGCGAAAAGTGGGTCATTATTCCTGCTCAATGTTAGTGAGACAAACGGCTGTAAATGATGAGAATAAGCAGCTAAAACGATGATTTGGGTCATAGAACAGGATGACCATAAGCCGTAGATTTCGGCTAAGAACCTAACCTATGAGACCAATAAAGCACCGTCACCAGCTGATGGATGCCTTTTGGGAAATTCAAGATAGCAAGGGATATATCTCCGATGAGGATATCGCTTCGCTAGCCCAGGAATTGGGAATTTCCAAGATCGACGTAGAAGGCGTCCTCACATTCTATCACTTCTTCGAACGCCAACCGGCAGCGAAGTACACCATTTACCTCAACAACTCTATTGTTGCTAAATTTTCCGGCTTTAACAAGGTCAAAACGGCCTTTGAGCAGGCCACTGGTACCGTCTTCGGGCAACACACCAAAGACGGTATGTTTGCCCTGCGAGAAACCTCCTGTATCGGACTCAGCGACATGGAACCCGCAGCCCTCATTAATTGGCGGCCCTTCATCAATTTAGACCCACAGAAGGTACACCAGCTGATCATCGATCTGCGAGCAGGGAAAGACCTGGATGAACTATCCGATTATGCCATCTCACAGGTCCAGCACCGCCTGGATATTGATCGTGCCGTAATGCTGCGTACCCACATGATGGGTAACGCCTTGACGCGATTGAAAGACCTCTCGCCCGCTGAGGTGATCGAAGAAATCAAAAATGGCCGGCTCACCGGTATGGGTGGGGCCTTCTTCCCAACCTACATTAAATGGGATGGCTGCCGCCAGCAAAGCGAACCCACCAAATTTGTGGTTTGTAATGCCGATGAAGGCGAACCCGGCACCTTCAAGGATCGCCACCTCCTGCGCCATTATCCTGGCCTGGTATTAGAAGGTATGATCATTGGTGGTTATGCGGTGGGCGCCCAGGAAGGTATCATTTACCTGCGGGCCGAGTACCGCTACCTGAGGGGCAAGATCGAGCAAGTCATCGAAGACTACCGCCGCCAGGGTTGGCTGGGTGAAAATGTGCTGGGAATCCCTGGTTTCGACTTCGACATCCGCATCCAGATGGGGGCCGGAGCTTACGTCTGTGGCGCAGAAACTGCCCTCTTGCAGTCCCTGGAAGGCTATCGGGGTGAACCCCGCCCACGGGCTTTCCTCCCCATCGAAAAGGGATTCTTGCACAAGCCCACTATCGTCAATAATGTAGAGACCTTCGCGGGAGCTGCCCGCATCCTGGAGTTGGGTTCCGATTTCATCCTGAACACCGGTACCGAGACTTCACCGGGCACCAAGCTCATCAGCGTATCTGGTGATTGTAGCCGACCGGGTATCTACGAGATCGAATGGGGCACAACTATTCGCGAGTTCCTGACGCTTTGTGGCGCTGCCGCGGACACCATGGCCGTACAGGTCAGTGGCCCTTCCGGTGAGATCATCAGCCCGAAGGAATTTGACCGCACCATCGCCCTGGATGACCTCCGCTGTGGTGGTAGCTTCATGGTCTTCAACAGTGATCGCAATCTCCTGGAGATCGTCCTGAACTACAATGAGTTCTTCGTGAACGAATCCTGTGGTGTTTGTACACCTTGCCGCGCCGGCAACTTCATCCTGCAGCGCCAGTTGCGCAAGATCAGCCGCGGACTACTCGACCATCACGATATCGAGAACATTCAGAAGTGGAGCGAGATCATGCGATCCAGCAGCCGCTGCGGCCTGGGCATGACCGCCCCCAACCCCATCCTACAAAGCCTGGAGAAGTTTCCGGAAGTCTTTGAGCAGTACCTCGCTCCAGATACCGGTCTGAATACCTCCTTCCAACTGGAAGCAGCTGTGAAAGAATACGATTCCATCATCCAAAAGAACCAGCAGTTATGACCAAAGTAGTGTCTTTTTATATCGATGGTAAGCGCTACGAAGCGGAGGAAGGGACCAAGCTGGTAGATGCGGCTAAAGGTATTGGGATTCACATTCCGTCCCTTTGCTACTACAAGCATATCGATCCGCCACTGGCCACTTGTCGTACCTGTACGGTACAGGTAAATGGTAAGTCGATGCCAGGCTGTTTGGTGAAGGTCGAGGAAGGCTTGCAAGTCACTTACGACACGCCCGAACTCGCCGATCAGCGCAAAGCCATCATCGAGATGATGTTTGCGGAAGGCAACCACTTCTGCCCCGCCTGTGAAAAGAGCGGCGACTGTGATCTGCAGCACCTGGCCTACAAGGAAGGCATTAGCGTAACCCGCTTCCCGCACCTTTTCGTAGACCGCATGATCGACTTCAAAGCCGAGCGTATGGTCATTGAGCCCAGCCGCTGTGTGAAGTGTATGCGCTGTGTGGAAGAGGTGCTCACGGACGAAGGCAAACGCGTCTTCGCCTTCAAGAACCGCGGCAACCAAGTGGTCGTAAGCATTGACTACGACGAAGAGAAAAAGCTGACCGAAGAGCAGGCCGCCCGCGCTATGAATATCTGCCCCGTGGGTGCTATTCTGGTGCGCGGCAAGAGTGAAGCCCGCCCCTTCGGTGATCGCAAATACGATATGGAGCCCAATCCGGCCTTCGAGCCCGGGGCCCCTCCCACCCCACC
>CAJXOS010000067.1 GCA_913057725.1 uncultured Lewinella sp. | reverse complement strand
GCTTCTGCGAGCGTCGGTGCTCTGAATTCCACCATAAGTACAGTGGCTGGATCTCCCTCAATGAAGAATCGATTCTTCCGATAGACAATGTTTTCCTTAGTGCAATCAAGGATGATTTTATCCATGAGTTCGCAAGCACTTGGCTGAAACTCCATCGCCTTAACCGTTGCTTTCATACTTTCATCGACCGAATCAAAATGAGCTGCAACAATCAGATGGTCAGCATAGGGTAGGGGATCCAAAGAAAGAACGATCTCAGTTGTGAAGGCCAAGGTGCCTTCCGAACCCGCCAATAACTTGCAGAAGTTGAAGTCATTGCCACCTTCCTGAAATACCACACTTTCCAGCAGCGCATCAACCGCATAACCGGTATTGCGTCGGTGAATACTAGCTTTGGGAAATTCTTCTTTGATAGCCCCTCGTTGCCCCTCATCGGTCAGGCTCCGGCTGATTTGTCGGTACAAGTTCCCCTCAAGATCTTCAAGCGCCAGTTTCTCTTGGAACTCTTCCGCGTTTAAGCGCTTAAAAGTAACCTCGGTACCGTCTGAAAGCAGCGCTTTTAGCGCAACAACCTTGTCTCTTGTTGTTCCGTATTCAATGGATGTCGTGCCTGAAGAATTATTCCCGACCATCCCTCCAATCATAGCCCGATTCGCCGTTGATGTGATAGGAGAGAAGAAAAGGCCGTGAGGTTTGAGGAAGGCATTCAATTCATCCCGTACTACTCCGGGCTGTACCCGAACCCATCGTTCAGATTCATTGAATTCCAGGATCCGATTAAAGTGTTTCGAAATGTCGACTACAACCCCATCCCCAACACACTGGCCAGCGAGGGAAGTACCTGCTGCCCGTGGAATCAAAGAGGTTCCGTTTTTCGTTGCAAAACGAATTAACTCCTTCAGATCTTGAAGCGTTTCTGGAATGGCTACGGCCTTAGGTATTGCCCGATAAACAGAAGCATCCGTAGCATATATAGTTCGCTGGAGATCATCCCAATACAACTCACCTTGAAGAGCTTGTTGGAGCGCCTTTAAGGTGTTTTCTTCCACCGGGTTAGCCGTCATTTCGCTAGGGTTATTACAATACTAAGGTTACACGCTGCAAGTTGTTTCAATAGCTAGGGTAGGGGATTACTCCGAATCGTCCCAGTCGTAGAATTGATCCTGTTTGAAATCGTCTATCTCTCGGCGTTCCTTCTTAGTGGGGCGACCAGTTCCTTTTTCACGAACTTCCACACCACGCTTGCCGACGAACCAGTCGCTAAACTTATTCAATTCATCCTCCGGCGTGTGATCGATATAGCATTTTTGGGCAATCGGGGCACCTACTCGTTTTTGAATAAGATCAACCACCTCAAAAGTGAAGTTAAAGCCATTCTTATTCACGATCACGGTATCTCCTCGTTGCACGAGGTAGCTGGCCTTGATTACTTTTTCATTCACCTTCACTCGGCCACCCTTGACATGGGTACTGGCAAGGGTTCGTGTTTTAAAGATCCGGACACTCCACAGCCACTTGTCAATTCTTACTTTTTCCAGCATAGGTTGATCTCTGGTATTAGTTGCGATTTTACTCTCTTTCTAATGGAGGATATTCCATGTTGAGGTCGTGCATTGCTTTTAAGACGATGTCCGTCATCACATAATCACGATACCAGCGCTGGTCTACAGGCACAACATGCCATGGCAGTTTACTCCAATTGAGAACGTCTTCGTAACAACGCATGTATTCGTCCCAATGTTCCCGCTCTTGCCAGTCGCTTTCATTGTGCTTCCAGTGCTTGGTCGGATCATCCAAACGCTCATTGAGCTCAAGTTCCTGCTGGCTGTGAGAAATGTTGAGGAAAAACTTCAGAATCAAGGTGTTGTTATCGAACTGCAGTAGGTCTTCAAACGCATTGATGGCATCCATGCGTTTTTTGACTTGCTCTTCACTAATCCAGCCATGAACACGCTGAATGAGAATATCCTCGTAATGAGAACGGTTGAAGATAACTAGCTCTCCTTTTTTGGGAGCTTGTTTATGAACACGCCAGAGGAAATCATGAGCAAACTCTTCCTCCGTAGGTTTCTTGAAGCTATGCGTCCTTAGGCCGTAGGGAGCGCAAGCACCGAAGACACTGCGTACTCCACCGTCCTTACCGCTACCATCCATTCCTTGAAGAATAACCATCATACTACGCTTGCCTTCCGCGATCAGAAGATGATGTAGATCTGCGATTTCTTGCCTGCGTTTACGTACGATCTCCCGTGCTTCTTTCTTGCTAAGTCCCTTTGGGGCTCTGGTCGGGAAATCTGCAATCTTAATTCTTGCCATAGTTTATCGTTTGAACTCAAGGTAGTAAAGTCCATTGGTATGGCAAAACCGCTAAAAGAGGGCTATCGACTGGTTGTTAGACTCGCATTTTACTGCGCTTCACCAGGTATTGCTGTAGGATAGGTTTGAATCCTTGGTTGATATCGGCCTCCACAAAATCAATACGGTACTGAAGGCAGCGTTGCTTAAGGTTCTCTAGAAAATCGCCGACTTGCTTGCGGTAGAAATCTTTAACCTGACTGGGCTGTACCTTGACCGTCTCACCGCTCTCGAGGTCAACAAACTCGTAGGGTCTGTTTTCGAACTCAAAGTCGATTTCTTGCCGCTTATCGACGGTGTGGAATAATACGACTTCATGCTTGTTGTACTTCAAGTGCTGTAATGCAGAGAACAGTTGCTCTACATCTTCACTCGATTCAAACATGTCACTAAAGATGATAACTAAAGACCGGCGGTGTATACTTTCCGCTATTTGGTGTAAGGCCTGTGCCGCATTTGTACTTTGATTGAGCTTAGGCTCATGGAGCAACTTGTGCAAATGCGTCAGCATCAAGCGATAATGGGTAGTACTTGACTTAACATTGGTATGCGTACGAACCTCTTCATCGAAGATGCTCAAACCAAAGGCGTCGCGTTGACGCATTAAGAGATTCATCAGCGCCGCACTCGCTAGCGCAGAAAATCGAAACTTATTAATGGCTGCTTCTGAAGTCGCATTTACCTCAGGAAAATACATTGAACTAGAGGCATCAAGAACGATTTGGCAACGTAAGTTGGTTTCCTCTTCATACCGCTTGGAATAGAGTCGGTCCGTACGGCCGTATACTTTCCAATCAATATTACGAGTGGACTCCCCGGGGTTATAAATCCTGTGCTCCGCAAATTCTACCGAAAACCCATGAAAGGGGCTCTTGTGCAAGCCGATAATAAAACCTTCCACAACCTGGCGAGCAAGAAGCTCCAAGTTGCTCATCTCCCGCACCGACTTATTGTCCAAATCGTACATATTCTAATCTTTTCCCAATGCTATAACGTGAAAAGCCCTCGCTTGGGTTGCAAACGAGGGCTTTAAAGTATCTAAAATTTCCGAGGAGATTACAGGTACTTGTTGATTTTATCAGCAAGTGCATCTTTAGTGGCAACACCTACGTGCTTGTCCACTACCTCTCCGTTCTTGATAATCAGGATAGTAGGAATACTACGTACGCCGTATTCCATTGATACATTAGGGTTGGAGTCTACGTCAACCTTACCTACGAGGACTTTCTCTCCGTAGTCATTGGCCAACTCTTCAATAACTGGAGCAATCATTCGGCAAGGTCCGCACCATTCTGCCCAAAAGTCCACTACTGAAACGGTATCTTCAGCCAGTGCTGTATCTTTGAAATTGCTATCAGTGAATTCAAAAGCCATTATTGTGTGCTTTAATTTTGCTTGAAAATTTATTGTTAGGCACTAAAACCTAAGCTGTAAACGCTTTAGGTTCTAAGCAGGTTCAAAGATAGGTAAAATCTATTTTTGGCCACCAATACGTCGCTATGTTGAAAAAGGGTTTTGTCCGCTGGGGGATCATTCTTGCTGTTATATCCCTGCTGCTCCGAGCAGTAGCTGGTCCCGCCTGGATTGAGCAATATTATTCGCGAGGTTTTTTCCAACTCTTTAGAATGTTTTGGGATACGCTGCTCACCTCTTGGTTTCCCATGGCCTTGATGTATGTACTCCTCTTCATTTTGTTGCTCCGATTTAGTCGTGCAGTATACCGCTGGACGAAGCTGAAGGGTATTAATAGACTATGGTCATTCATTGCAGGCCTACTTGGATTTGCCGGCTGGGGAGTATTCACCTTTCTCCTGCTGTGGGGATATAATTATGGCCGAATTCCAGTGGAACAAAAGCTAGGTCTGGAATTAAGCCCTCCTGAGCGTGAGGCACTTCAAGCACAAATCAAATTGGAGGCAACAACGCTTGCGAGCCTGCGTGCCCAAATTCCTGAGGCTACCGATGCTGCACTGACGGCCGCTCATTTTCCGAATGACATGGAAGAACAGCTAAGCTTAGGGCTAGAGGAAGTCTTGACTTATTACAACTATCCGGTTGTGGGGAAAGTCCGGGGGCGGAGATTGTATCCCAAAGGCATATTTCTGCGCTTCAGTTCTGCGGGCCTGTACTTGCCTTGGACCGGAGAAGGTCATGTGGATGGTGGCCTATTATTGCTACAGCAGCCTTACACAATGGCCCATGAATTAGCGCATGGCTACGGATTTGGCGATGAGGGAACCTGTAGTTTTTGGTCTTATCTGACCGCATTTCGTGTGGAAGACCCCGCTCTCAAATATGCGATAAGGCTAGGATATTGGCGGCGACTTGCTGCAGGTTGGGCTCGCGCGGACCAGGAAGGATATCAAGCCTTTCGAGCAACGCTAGCACCTGGTATGATAGCCGATCTGGAAGCAATCAATGCCAATAACGCTGCCTACCCAGACATCATGCCTCGTTTTCGCGACGCAGCCTATGATTCTTACCTGAAGGCTCAAGGAATTGCAGAAGGCATGCAAAACTATGGCAAGGTCGTTCTCTTGGTTGAGGCATGGCGTAAGAATGCATCACCTTTCCTAGAGGATGCTCAACAACGCGGAGCTGAATAACAACAATGTCCGTTCGTCGAAATCTTTTGTGCTTACCGGTGCTTTAGGCTATCTTGCTCCTATCACCAAGTCGCTCAGCTAAATATGCTCAAATCATTTCGTCGGTTGTGGTCAAGTACAAAGAAGCGGGGAGGATCAACAAAAAATCAAAACAGTTTATGGCAACGGATAAAGCGTCTACCATGGGGAACATGGTTACGCTTCCGGTGGGTCGCTCCCAGTTTAGAGCGACTTACGACGATTGTTTTGAAGCTCGGTACTCTCTTTTTGGTCTGTTTCTTTCTGATTTTCTTTCTAAGACTCTTTCGCGATCAAGGCTATGTGATTCAATCGGTAAGTGTGCCCAAGCAGCTTATGGAGCAAGGGTACACGGGAGAAGTAGTGGCACTACGAATTCAGGATGAATTAGCAGCTTTAAAGGAATTGGCCGTCACGGTGCGGGTGGATTCGCTTCAACTCAAAGGAGATCAACAAGACATTGATTTATCCGTACTAGGGGTAGGACTCTCTCTGCGCACACTAGCTTTTCAATTGCGAGAAGCCCTCGGCCGTGAGAACAAGACAGTACGGGGAGAGATAACTCGTATTGGCGATCGTTTTGAGGCTCAGGTGCGGATGACGGGGTATAATAAAATAAATGCGGCTGCTGAGGTTGAAAACGGTGAGGAAGCACTGGCCTTGCAGAGTCTATTCCGCCAGATTGCCGAAGGAGTTCTTTACGAGACCGATCCTTATCGACTAGCATTAGTACAGCGGACCGAAGGGCGGTACGAGGAAGCAGTGGCCACTATTCGCTACTACATGAAGACGCGTGAAGACGAAGCACACTGGGCCTATCTCTGCTGGGGAAGTCTTCTTCGCACACAAGGTGATGAGCAGGGCGCAATAGATAAATTTGAGCGCGCTATCGCTCTTGAACCAGATTTTGCTTTACCCTACGTCAATATGGCTTGGGCATACAATGCGCTGGATCAGCCTATGGAGTCTATAAAGGCTATGGAAAAAGTTATTAAACTAGAGCCTAGGGATATATGGCGCCGCAATAACCTTGCCTGGCTATATTACCAGAATGATTTCTCGGAGAAGGCAGATAGTATTTATGAAAACACCCTCGCCATCATTGACTTGGATTCGAAAACTAAAGCCGATTTTGCTGCTAATTGGGCAGAAATGAAGTTTAATGATGACGATCTTCCAGCGGCCAAGCAAATCATTGATGAGTACGTGGAGATCAGTAGTGAGAATGTCTTTTCTTATATAATTAGAGGGATGATTGCCTTTGCCGAGAGTGATACCTTATTGGCAGCGGAGCACTTGGAAAGTGCTTTTGAGTTAGATCCCAGTCACCAAGCTGCTATTAACTCGAATATAGGGTTTAATGGAATGTTGGGCCAGTATGAGAAAATCGTTCATTATTATCGACAAGCAGATTGGAGTAATATCAATGATGGTAATAAAATGCGGAATTTCAATAAGGCAGCCATGGCTTACAATGACTTGGGGCAACATGATTCTGCCTTTGTAACTGTGCAGCGGGCAATTGCTATCAATCCCAACATGGCTTTCCCATATACTACTTTGGCAGAAACCTACTACTACATAGGTGCACGTGATAGCTGCTTTCATTATTTCGAACTAGCATTGGAAATGGGCTTTAATCCCGAGAGTTTCGAAATGGAGCAGGCACCTTATCCTTATTTGGCGGAAATGCCAGAATTTCAAGCATTACTTCGCAGGTACTCAGATGAGTCTCTTGTGCTGAAAAACTAATCGAGTTGAACCACTAATCCTTTGAGGTAGGAACCTTCGGGATGGAAGAGGTTTACGGGGTGGTCTGGTGCTTGTGTTAACTGGTGCAAGACTCGCGCGGAGCGCCCAGCCTCTAAGCCCGCAGCAACGATCGTGTCCTGAAACAACTGCCGGTCTACGACCTGTGAACAAGAAAAGGTGAATAGTAAGCCACCTGGTTTCACCCGCTTAATAGCTTCCACATTCAGGCGTTTATAGCCCTGTACTGCACGATGTCGCTTGTTATAGCTTTTGGCGTATGCCGGTGGATCAACAACAACGATATCGAAAAGATTGCTTTCTTTTCGCAGATACTGTAGCACATCAGCCGTTACAGCCTTATAACTTTCTGCGGGTATGTCATTGAGTTCCACATTTTGCTCCGTTAGCTGCATAGCTTTTCCAGAAATATCTACACTAGTAACGCCTTTAGCACCAGCCTTCAAAGCATAAACACTGAAGCCTCCAGTGTAACAAAAAGTGTTCAAGACATCCCTTCCATCACAATATTGAGCCAATAGCTGTCGGTTGTCCCGCTGGTCCAGAAAAAAACCAGTTTTTTGACCGGTAGCGGCATTTATTCTGAAGTGATGCCCATTTTCCAACACATCAGCTTCTGCTTGGTCGCCTAGGAGAAATCCATCATAGACTTCATTCTCAAAGCGTTTTGGGAGCGTTTTGCGAGCGCGCAAGTATGTATGCTTAAGGCTATCACCTAGGACCGTTTTTAGGGCCTCTGCAATTGCCTCGCGTTCTAAATACATCCCCATGCTGTGACACTGTACAACCGCCAACTCATTGTAAATATCAATTACGAGGCCTGGAAGAAGATCCCCGGCTCCATGTACAAGGCGGTAAGCATTAGTAGCGGCAGGTGTGGTGCTCAGAATAACCTTTCGTGTCTGATAGGCACGATCAATAGCTTGATGCCAGAAGTCTTCAGGACGGTCATCAGTACCGTGATGTAAAAGACGCACTCTTATACTTCCTTCCTGATAATGCCCCATTGCTAATTGTTGTCCAGAGGCATCTAGAACAGTTACCGGCATTCCCTCTTGCAAGTCTTCTCCATACTCTGCAATGGCACCAGAAAACACCCAAGGGTGCTTGCGCTTCACAAAGACTTCTTTCTTGGGCTTGAGCTTCACATATTGATTCATCCGGCAAATGTAGCAGTTCCTGCTTAAAGGGAAGCAATTCGTTCCAGGATAGCTGTGATCAGATTTTTTACTGCTTGTTTAGGATTCGCACTGAAGGTGTTATCCTGGCGATTAGCTAATACGACGTTGCAAGAAAGTGGTTGGTGGCCCAATATTCGGCAAAGCCCATAAATAGCGGAGGTTTCCATTTCCAAGTTGGTAATATGATGACCGTTACTTCGAAATTCACGAAGACCGTCCATGACTGTACTGCTTAATCGACTCTTAGCCCGTAGTTGCCGTCCCTGTGGTGCGTAGAATCCTGGTGCTGTGATGGTAATTCCTTTCGCATAGTCTTTTGCGATATGATCTAGTAACTTAGTAGAGCCCGCTGCAGAATATGGAACCATCGGAAGAGCATACCCACGATCGGATACGAATTTGTTCCAATCTTCCATCATCTGATTTTCAGCACTATTGGGTTCCCAATCGTAAAAGTGAAGGAGGTTGTCAAAACCTAGACCGAACGAAGAACAGACAATGCTATCAACAGGCGTATCGCTATGCAACCCTCCGGTGGTTCCCATCCGTATCACATCTAGAGAGCGACGGCTTTCCAAGGGTTCGCGTTTATTCAGATCAATATTCACCAATGCGTCCAACTCGTTCAATACGATGTCGATATTGTCCGGACCAATACCTGTGGAAATCACACTAATTCGCTTTTTCCCCAGGTAACCCGTATGCGTTACAAACTCTCTTTTTTCACGACGGACTTCAAGACGGTCAAAGTGTTTGGACACCATCGGAACCCTGTTTTGGTCGCCGACTGTAATAATGATGTCCCCAATATCTTCAGGACGAAGATTCAAATGATAAATGCTCCCGTCGGGGTTGACGATTAGTTCTGATGGCGGAAAGAAGGTAGCCATGGATTGGTTTTTAGTTGGGCGAAACAAAGCGCTTAATGTACTACTATTCTGACGAGTAGCTTACACAGGCCGCAAAGAAAAACTTTACATTTGCCAAAAATTAAGCACATGCCCAAGATATATCATCTTTCCACTTGTAAGACTTGCCAAAAGGTCATTGCAGCCTTAAACAACGGTGAGGGATTTGAGCTTCAGGATATTAAATTTGACAACATCACTGCGGAACAGTTGGACGGCCTCAAAGAGGTTGTTGGCAGCTATGAAGGCCTTTTCAGTCGTCGAGCAATGAAGTATCGCTCCATGGGTTTGGGGGAGAAGAATTTAAGTGAAGACGATTATCGTCAGCTGATTCTTGATGAGTACACTTTTTTGAAACGCCCCGTAATTGTTGTTGGAGATCAAGTGTTTGTGGGAAGTAGTAAGAAAAGTGTTGAAGGAGCCGCTGCTGCTGTAGCTGCACAATAATGCCTATGACTAAAGAATCAATTGTCCAGGCTTTCATGCAACTGCAGGATGATATCTGCCAGGCTTTAGAAATGGCAGATGGTCAAGGTAGATTTCAGGAAGATGCCTGGGAACGACCTGGCGGCGGTGGTGGAAGAAGTAGAGTGATCCGTGGTGCAGCCATTGAAAAAGGTGGAGTGAATTTCTCAGAAGTCCATGGAGACTTGAGCACTGCCGCTGCAAAAGCGCTAAAACTAGGAGAAGGGGGAGCTTTTTTTGCTACCGGCGTTTCCATCGTCTTACATCCTAAGAACCCTTGGGTCCCGATCATCCATATGAATGTTCGGTATTTCGAGATGGACCAAGATCGTTGGTGGTTCGGAGGAGGTATTGATTTAACGCCTCACTATGTTTTCCCTGAAGATGCACAGTGGTTTCATCAGCAGTTAGCTACTGTCTGTGATGCAGCTCATTCTGATTATTATGATCGTTTCAAGAAGTGGGCAGATGATTACTTCTTTATCCGCCATCGTGATGAAACACGTGGAGTAGGAGGGATCTTCTTTGATCGACTTGGCCCACAGGAGTCTTTGCCAAAGGAAGAGCTGTGGAAATTCACATTAAACGTGGGGCAGACATTTGCCCCAACCTACACGGAATTACTCAAGCGTCATCGCGATGATTCATATTCAGATTTGGAGATGGATTGGCAGCGCCTTCGTCGGGGCCGTTACGTAGAGTTTAACCTAGTGTGGGATCGCGGAACGAAGTTTGGCCTTGAGACCAATGGTCGTACTGAAAGTATACTCATGAGCTTACCCCCCTTAGCAGGTTGGGAGTATAGTCATGCACCGACTGCCAATAGCCGCGAGGAACATACATTAGCCTTGCTGAAAAAAGATATAGATTGGTTATCCAATCCACCAAAATCGTACTAGCTCCGTTACAGTCGGCAACGAATACCTAGTGTTTCGGTCCGTACACGATTGCTGAAATTACCTGCACGGTCTCGAATTTGGATCTCGTAACTAAAGGTATCAAGATCGAATGTAGCAGCCGGAGGGCAAGCAAAACCATTGGCCTCAATACAGCAGATGTTGAAAGCATTCTGGATCCGAACGGTGATCTCTCCACGAATTCCGTTTCCTGTGCCATCCTCTGGAATTAGCGGGATTTTGTACGGGTTAGGAATGGAAGGGAAACGACTGTCATACAAGAATACATCTGTAGAATCTTCGCTACTTAAATCACCGTCGCCATCGGTAAATGAAAAAACAATGGCTAGTGTATCCGCGGGGAGGTTTTGTGTCCCTTGAAATATGGTCGTCTTATTGACCGCCATATACTCAATTACTGGCGCGTCCGGATAGTTTGGCGGATTCACACAGGCAAAAAACAAGGTTCCAGTAAGGAGAAATAACAGGGCAACGCGGAAAGCTTTCATGTATGACTATTTGAGAATAAAAGCGCTTAACTTGCACTCGTCAATCAATCGTTATGCAACGTTCTATACTACAAGAACGAATAAAATCAGTTAAAGATCAAGATTTTGAGGAATTAGCCTTGGCCGTTTTCCGGTATCAGGCTGCCTCAAACGCACTCTATCGACAATATCTCGACTTATTGAGCGTCGCGCAAGAGCAAGTGCGCCAGCTGTCCGACATTCCCTTTCTCCCTATACAATTCTTTAAAGCACACAGCATACAAAGCGGCATCTGGTCTTCCGAAAAGGTGTTCTCCAGCAGTGCCACGACAGGTAGTGTGCCGAGTCAACACCTGGTGCGAGACGAAATGTGGTATCGGGAAAATGCACGCCGGGGTTTTACGCACTTCTACGGTCCACTTGAGGATTACGTAGTGCTGGCTTTGCTGCCCTCATATCTTGAACGAACAGGCTCCAGTCTGATTTTGATGGCCGAAGACTTTATTCAGGAAAGTAACCAGGAATTAGGCGGCTTCTATCTGTATGAACAGGATGCACTCCTGGCTCAAATCAATAAAATAAGTAGTGAGACCAATAAGCGCATTTTGCTATTAGGGGTAAGTTTTGCCCTACTCGATCTTGCCGAACAGCATGGCCAACCTCTGCCTAGTGGCACGATTGTCATGGAAACGGGAGGTATGAAAGGGCGCCGTAAGGAACTCACCAGAACTGAGCTTCATAATATATTACAAGAAGCTTTTCGCTTACCGAACATTCACTCTGAATATGGCATGACGGAGCTCTTTTCTCAAGCCTACTCAAAAGGGGAGGGATTATTCTATCCGTGCCCAAGCATGAAGGTTATGACCAGAGAAATAACTGACCCACTAAGTCTACGAAACGATGAACGTACTGGCGCCTTAAACATCATTGATCTTGCAAATCTAGATACGATTAGCTTCATCGCCACTGAAGACCTTGGAAAGGTTTATGCAGATGGAAGTTTCGAGATATTGGGCCGACTGGATGCAAGTGAAATTAGAGGATGCAATCTGATGGTGATCTAAGGAAAATAGAAACGGGTTGTCGAACACCTTGAGAATGTTCAACAACCCGTGATAAGTCTTCAGTTAAAGCCGAGTCTTATGAGTCGCCTTTGTCTTCTGCCAAGGTAAAGACTCTCTTAACAGGATTATGCGGAGCATTTACAGTATTACCCTCTGCATCTACCAGAGTTAAAACTACTGTATTTTCGCCCATTGGCAGTCCTTGGAAATAGTATGGTTGCCAAGTATCCACCATGAAGGTTTGACCACCCACTTCTACCTTAACTTGGTAGCCATTACCCAGTTCAGCATTTACTGGATAAAAGTCTAGCATTACATTTTCAGTGTCCTTACCTGTATAAGTACCCTTGGGGCGACTGTAGAATAACATCGGATCGGTAATCTCAGCGTAATCGTCTAGTGTATTCCCAACTACTTTACCCATGACGGCACGGCTAGCGCCTTCATGCTTGATGCTCTCGTGGTAGGAACGGCTGATAAATGCTAAAATATAGTGCAGTCCATCAGGCATCTCATAATCGAACTCAGCGGTATACTTCGCAGCATAAGGTTCGTTGTCTACAATGAGGTGGATATGCTGACCCTTTCCAGAGTTAGCACACATTAGTTGATCAGCGTTAGGTGTTTGTGCTCCCAGCTCATAGCTATCTTCACCGCCATCAATCCCGAAATTGAAAGTTCCATCATTGAACTTCATACCAGTGATTTGAGCCCCTGGGTAAGATGGCGTCTCTGGCATAGGCACCAATTTAATACTACCTTCAGTAGCGGTAGTTTCTTCTGTAGTTGCTGTCTCCTCAGTAGCCGTATCTGTTTCAGAAGAGGCCGTATCTGGCCCGCAAGCAGCTACAAAAAATGCGAGCAGGATAAAGATTGGAAATGATCTCATAATGAATATCTTGTTTTGAAATTGAGTTGTGTCAAAAATAGGCCTAAGTTTGCAATGTTCTAAGGCATAAAACTAGCACTTATCTAAAGATGTTCACCGTATTAGTATGGGAAAAGAAATAATTGAGCTGAAGGTCGATGGCATGGATTGCAATAATTGCGCCATGAGCATCAGTCGTTATTTGGAACGTCGTGGTTTGGAAGATGTATTTGTCAACTTCCAAACCAAGGAAGTTCGGTTTCAACCTGGTGAGAACCAACTTGAGCTCAATAAAATTAAGGCTGGAATTGAGAAGCTTGGTTTTATAGTTTTAGAGGAAGAAGCGTCTGAACCTTATTGGACGCTAGAGAAAAAACTCCTGCTCAGCTCAATATTCTGCTTACCCTTGTTGCTTGGCCATCTTGTGATGATGGCCGGAGTACACTGGGCTTGGCTCGAATCCCCAGCGGTGCAGTTCTTCCTAGCCTTACCGGTGTTCCTTATTGGCGTATTTCACTTTGGCAAGAGTGCCCTTAGCAGCTTACGAGGCGGTGTTCCCAATATGGATGTTCTCATATTTGTTGGAAGTACAGCAGCGTTCGTATACAGTATCATCGGTTGGTACTTACAGGATCCCACTTACTATTTCTTCGAAACGACGGCAACGATTATCACCTTGGTTTTGCTGGGGAATTGGATGGAAAAGCGCGCAGTAGCTCAGACTACTACCGCTATTGGTGCACTTACGCAATTGCAAGCACCAATGGCAAACAAGTTATTGCCAAGTGGGGCCTTGTTGCCGGTTGCAAAGTCAGAACTTCAAATTGGAATGCTACTCCAAATAAACGGAGGTGATATCGTCCCTACTGATGCAATAATAAAAGAAGGGGAGGGCCTGATGGATGAAAGCATGCTGACGGGTGAAAGTATTCCGATTCCAAAGGAAGTAGGGCAGGAGGTAATCGGCGGTAGTACGTTACTAAGTGGAAGCTTACAGGTGGAAGCAACTGCTGTAGGAAAAAATACCGTCTTGGAGCAAATGGTAGAATTGGTTAAGACTGCACAACAGGATAAGCCACCAATTCAGCAACTGGCGGATCGCATTAGTGCAATCTTCGTTCCAACGGTTCTACTCATTTCCTTACTCACCTTTACCATTAGCTATTTCCTGTTCGACATTAGCAGTGGAGATAGTCTTTTACGTGCCATAGCTGTTTTGGTTGTTTCTTGTCCATGCGCTATGGGACTAGCTACCCCAACTGCTGTGATGGTTGGTGTAGGGCGCTTAGCTCGTTTAGGTGTATTGATTAAAGGTGGCCGCACCGTTGAACAACTTGCTAACATCAAGCAACTCGTTTTTGATAAAACCGGCACCCTAACAACAGGAAACTTCCGTATTGAATCAGCAGAGTACCCAAGTGGTCATATGAAACTGGCCAATGCGATAGTCTGGGAAATGGAACGCCATTCCAGTCACCCAATTGCACAATCGCTTCGCCACGCACTCGACGGAATGCCTAGAGCGGAAGAAATCCCAGTTTTGACTGTGAAAGAAGAACGAGGCATTGGTATGGTGGCTACAGGCGATGACAACGCGACCTATCGACTTGGATCGCGCCGGTTGCTAAATCCAGATGCAGATTGTGAAGGTGATATCTTTCTTCTGAAGGATACAGAAGTTCTGGCTGCCTTTCGATTAGGTGATGATATGAAAGATGGTGCGGAGCAAACAATAGGCACCTTACAGCAGCAGGGTGTGAATACCTATATTTTGAGCGGTGACCAACATGCTAAAACCGAGCGAGCTGCGAAAGCGCTAGGTGTTAATCACTTCTTTGCGGAACAACTACCTGCACAGAAGCTGGAAAAAATTCGTGAGCTCAGTGAACAGGCACCTACGGCAATGGTCGGAGACGGCATTAATGATGCGCCAGCTCTAGCTCAAGCAGATCTGGGTATTTCTCTCAGCGATGCCTCTCAGGTGGCGATTCAATCTGCTAAAGTGGTACTATTAAATGGTAGAATTGACGTACTACCAAAGGCTTTTGGTGTGGCTGAAAAAACAGTACAAACCATTCGTCAAAACTTGTTCTGGGCATTCGCCTACAATGTAGTTGCTATACCGATTGCTGCACTTGGCTTTTTGAACCCAATGCTTGGCGCCCTCTTCATGGCTTTTTCAGATGTGGTCGTGATTGGCAATTCCATTCGCTTGAAGTATAAAAAAGTGTAGTGGATTGGCTAGTTTTGCTGCATGCTGATACATGAATGCACTAAGCGCGTACGCTACGGGGAAACGGACCAGATGGGCTACCTGTATTATGGCCACTATGCACAGTACTACGAAATTGGTCGTACCGAAATGATCAGATCACTGGGATTGACCTACAAGACCATGGAAATGGAGATGGGGGTATTGATGCCGGTGATGAGTTTACAGTGTCGTTATGTACGCCCTGCGCGCTATGATGAGGAAATCACCATTCGTACCACGCTACGTCACCTTCCGGGAAAGACTATCACCTTTCATATGGAGCTCTTCAATGAAAAGGGTAAGCTGGTGAACGGAGGAACAGTTAAATTGTGTTTTGTAGAAGTCGATACAGGAAAGAGTATAGCCGCACCTCCTTATTTATTAGAAAAACTGCAACCTCATTTTGCGGAAGTTTAAATGGCCAACGGGACAGCAGATTCAGGATTGGTTTTGGAATCTGCCCATCATCTGCCAATTGTTAGATTGGTCGAAACGCAGCTCCCTGCCTGGTTTTTTTAGTGTCCCCATTTATGATGTTGTTGTCTTTGTATTCAATGAGATTAAGCGCTTTGATCTATTTACTCGGGCAAATAGCATAGCCTATAGTTTCTTTCTATCTCTATTTCCTTCCCTACTTACGCTCTTTACGTTGGTACCTTTCTTATTGGGTTTTATTACCCATTGGCTACCTGAGCTGGCTAATTTCAATACCATTCTGGAGCAAGAAATCACCAAGGTGATGCCTGGTCAGGCAGGAGGCTTGGTATTTGAGTTTATCCATGATATCACTAGTAAACCGAGAGTGGGCTTACTCTCCTTTGGTTTTGTATTGGCTATTTTCTTTAGTTCCAATGGCATGCTGGCCATGATGAAGAGCTTTGAAAAATCCTACAGCGACACCTTTCGCCGACGTACAGGCTTGAAGAAACGGATGGTAGCTATTGGTCTTACATTATTAGTAAGTATATTAGTTATATTATCTGTAGTGTTCATTATTTTGGGTAGTATGTTTATCTCCTGGATTAGTGAGCTTGTACATCTGACCGCTTTTGGAGAGTTTGCGGTAGGTCTGCTTCGCTGGGTAGCTATTCTTATGGTCTTCTACTTTGGTATTGCCGTTCTTTATAGATACGGTTCCGCCACCCATCGAAGATTCTCACTCTTTTCTCCTGGCACTACCTTGGCGACTGTTTTATGTGTGCTTTCTTCGATCGCATTTTCATTCTACATCGATGAGTTCAATCGGTACGATACCTATCATAAATTCTACGGCTCCATTGGCACATTTATCATCATCATGCTGTGGATTCAGATCAACTCTCTCATCCTTTTAATCGGTTTTGAGCTCAATGCAGCCATTGCCGTACACCGAGACTTGAAAGCTGCTATTGATGAGGATTAACGCTAAAAAGATGTCGACACTGTCATTTCCTCGACGGAGGCTGTTAAATTTGCCCATTGGAAATAGCAAAACCGCTTCGACTTCGTTTCTTTTCCAGATAATTCAGAAGAAGAACCCCATGAGGCTACATAGACTACTACTCACTTCATTCATCATTTTGGTTGTTTTTGCTGAGATGCAAGCCCAAAAATTCTCCAATGAGTTTTTATCCATTGGGGTAGGGGCGCGTGCACAAGCGATGGGCAATGCCGTTATTGCAAGTACCAATGATGTATATGCTGGTGTTTGGAATCCAGCAGGTTTAGCTGCACTTCGTCCTTCAGACGGCCTGCAGCTTGGCGCCATGCACTCCGAGTGGTTTGGCGGCGTTGGCAACTTCGATTACCTATCTTTTACCTTGCCGACAACTCAAGGTGGCAACCGCTTAGGATTTAGCCTGGTACGCTTTGGTATTGATCAGATTCCTAATACGCTATCCCTATACGAAAGTGATGGTTCGATCAATTTTGATAACCTGAGTGAGTTTTCGTCTGTCGACTATGCATTTCTTGGCTCCTACGCTAAGGAAGTCAATAAAGCCAAAGGTCCCATTCGCTTTGGGGGTTCGATCAAAGTGGTACACCGTCGTATTGGACCATTTGCCACCTCTTGGGGATTTGGTGCCGACCTAGGTATTCAAATCGTAAGAGACCAGTGGACTTGGGCTGCGCTGGCCAGAGATATTACTACAACATTTAATGCCTGGAGTTTCTCCTTTACGGATGAGGAAATTGATATTCTGGAGTTGACCAATAACGAAGTACCAATTAACTCTGTGGAGATTACGCGCCCTCAATTGATCCTTGGTGGCGCACGCACTTTTGAGCTTAGTGAGAAAGTGACGCTGCAATCTGAGTTGAACCTCATTCTTACTACAGATGGCCAACGGAATACGCTGATATCTGCCGATCCCATTAGCATTGACCCAGCATTGGGTCTTGAGGCATCCTACCGTAATTTCTTGTACTTGCGGGCTGGTGTTAATCAGTTTCAAAGAGAGTTAGACTTTGGAAGTGAAGAGACGCTGACCTTCCGTCCTAGCATGGGTTTGGGGCTTCAACTGGGTAGTCTGTTGGTAGATTATGCTTATACGGACTTGGGAGATGATGCCAATACCTTTTCTCATGTCGTGAGCCTACGACTTGGATTGAAACCTAGGAACCGCCAATAAGTGATGAAAAAATCAGTTTCGGTTGCCGGACAATACGAGAAAATAAGCAAATGACTAAAAGTGCTTTTGGCGTATTTGCCGGAATGATATCGAAAGCTTATTTTTGAACTACTCCTAAATAGGCATAGACGGCAACTTTTCGAGTAGTTAACCGTTAATGATATTGCTCGGCATTCACACCGAAAGAGGTGATTCGCGGCCGAAAAAACTAACCATACAGGTACCTTAAGCGTTTTGGCTCTACACTTATTAAATTAGGGCAGGACTTTGTGTGTGACTAGGGCGGGCCTCAGCGGATTTATTCCGTTTTCTTCGTGAAACAAGGGGATTACCGAACCATGCCAGCGGCTCTAACCATGTTATTTCTGAGGGTCCAAAACCACCTGGTGCTTGTGTGGTTTTTTTATTGTAGAAAAGTCATTTACTACAACTTAGGGGGGATCAAATTCTTGAAGTGACCATTGAGTTTCGCTCGATTCCTCATGTTCTCCATTTCTCGTACTACTGGTAACACTCCTTGAATCTGCTCAAGCAGTTTTTCTTGCCTGCTCCGCGCATCAAACGTCAGAAGGAATTCGTACTCCTGCTCGGAGTTAAAACCTACGTAGTGGGCTACATCATAAGTAGAAAAATCAGACACATTGCTCGGCAAGGTCCTCTTGACACGCATTGCCTTGAACAGTTTTTGAACTTCCATCAGAATGCGACCATTTAAGCTAGGATCTTCCTTGGTTTCGTGCTTATAATCTCGAACATCACCACCAGCATACAAACGGTCGCCTAAAGTTGGTTTGAAATCGATGATCCGGAATATTCCTTTTCCCAGTGTCTTTACATCCATCTCTCCACCAGGATAGGTTTTTTCTACACCGAGAAGCTCCACCTCGGTACCAAAGTCTTGCACCTTACCATCTTGAAAAGAAGGAATTCCAAAGGTGATACCTTTCTCAACGCAATCTTTGATGAGTTGCCGATATCGAGGTTCAAATATGTGGAGATTCACTGCCTCGCCAGGGAAGACCACGATCTGTAGTGGAAAAAGGGCTAATTCACGAGGCATATTATGAAATGTTGTATCCCACTGCGGTCAGCGGGCTATGATTGCTTACTTGGTTAGGGCTTGTTTGGACTGATTATTCATCAGTACTTTGCTTTCGCTTGTGCTAAATAACAGTATTTTTAGGCACTTGTTCCTGTTTATGCCTGATAACGTACTTAAAACCTAACCGAATGAAACGGCTTACCTATCTGATAATTAGCCTAATAGTACTCTCTTTCTGGTCCTGTAAGCGCTCAAACGACCCTCGGCCGATGCCGGAAAGCGCCAAAGCTTACGTCTATGCCTACTCGCAAGGTATGATATCCCGCACAGACGTCATCGAAGTACAATTTGCTGCCATTGTTGCTGAACCAGAAGAGATTGGAACTAAGGTCTCAGCCGATTTGGTACAACTCAAACCGCAAGCGGCTGGGGAATGGGAATGGGTAGACCAACAAACGCTACGTTTTACGCCAAATCCTAGCTTGGATTTCGCTACTACCTATACCGTGCAGGTATCGCTTAAGGATCTATTTGACAATGTTCCCAAGGATGCGAGCTTATTCGAGTTTAGTGTAAAGACCAGAGAACCATATGTATCGGTAGCAGTTGATGGCTTGTTTACACCAGATTTGAGTGAGCGTGATCAGCAAGTACTCCAGGGACAACTCTTTACTTCAGATTACCTAGACAATGAAACGGCAACAGAGCTATTAAATATTGAACAACGCGGAAGAGCATTGGATCTTACCTGGACGCATGATGCAGACGGAATGGTCCATTACTTTACAGCAAAGGGCGTGGAACGTTCCAGCGATCCTTCGGCGGTCTTATTGAGCTGGAATGGATCTGCAATTGGATCGGACCAAAGAGATAAGAAAGAGGTAGAGGTGCCCGCTATTGGTGATTTTAAGGTGTCTAAAGTCGTACCCCAAAGTGGGAGTGAGCCAATTGTAGACATCTACTTTTCAGATCCTCTGGATGAAGGTCAGGATTTTAACGGCTTGGTAAGTATCAGTAATTCTGATGACGCTTTTCGCTATCAAGCGGAAGGGCACCGACTGCGAGTATTCCTGAACGAGGCGCTTGCTGGAGAACAGCAAATTAGTGTTTTCACTGGTGTTCGAAATCACTTTCGCGAGAGAATGCCCCGGTCTAGCGTTTGGTCCGTAACCTTTACTGCTGCTGAACCTCAAGTGAAGCTGGTCGGTCATGGAAACATCCTGCCATCTACGGCTAGTTTGATTGTGCCTTTTGAGGCAATCGGCCTGCACACCATTGAGGTAGAAGTATTCAAGATTTACCACAATAACATTTTGCAGTTCTTGCAGAGCAACCGTCTTGACGGGCAATACGATTTGGAAAAAGTAGGCAAGGTAGTTTTTCGAGAAGAAGTACCCTTGCGGAACATCAACCCTCGTGCCAGTCAACAGGAATGGAATCGATATGCCCTGGACTTAGCCTCATTCTTCGAGCTGGATTCTAAGTCCTTCTACCAGGTACGAATCGGATTTCGACGTTCCCACAGCCTCTTCCGTTGCAGCGCAGACATGGACTTCAATTTTGTAGAGAATTGGTATGGCGGAGATCAGGAAAGTAGTTTGCTGAATAACTGGTATGGTATCGAGGGGTATTATGAGGAGTATCGTTGGGATCAGCGTGATGACCCTTGCTACCCGGCTTACTACAATTCGGACCGTTTTGTTGCCCGCACCATTATGAGCTCGAACTTAGGTGTTCTGACCAAGGGCACGGGGGGAAACAAGTACCAGACGATAGTAACAAGCCTGCAAACCACGCAACCCGTATCGGGCGTGAGCATGGAGTTTTATAACTATCAGCAACAACTCCTCATCACAACGACAACGGACGATCAAGGAATGGCACAAGCGGAGTTATCAGAGAAGGCTTTCTTCCTGGTTGCTAGAACGGCCAATGATCAGACTTTTCTTCGTTTGGAGGATAATGAGGCGCTAAGCGTTACTCGATTCGACGTAGCAGGGACCGAAGTTCAAGACGGCCTAAAGGGCTTTCTATACGGTGAACGTGGTGTTTGGAGGCCAGGCGATTCTGTTTTCCTGAATTTTATCTTGGAAGACGAAAAAGGAGCACTTCCACCAGACTATCCGGTGCGTTTTGAACTACGTGATCCACGTGGACAGCTCGTGGAAAGTAGAGGCAGTGTATTACCATCGGGACAAACGTACCCTCTGCATTTTCAGACCTCGCCCGATGCACCTACTGGACTCTGGCAAGTCAAGACCTTGGTAGGGGATGCTAGTTTCAGGAAAAACATTCGAATTGAGACCGTTAAGCCAAATCGAATTAAAGTGGAGATTGCAACTGGCGATGGGCCACTTCGACTCAATGGAGGGAGTAGGCGCATCGGCATGAAGGCCAATTGGCTACATGGTGCTCCTGCCGCCAACTTAAAAGCCAATGTGGAAGCCTCTATTAGGATTGATAAGAGTGGATTCGAATCCTTTGGTGGCTATAGCTTCTATGACCGAACCAAACCATCTGAACTGGTCCGTAGTAATGTGCTGTACAATGAAGACCTCAACAGTCAAGGTGAGGGAGAGTTTGAGCTCAGAATTCCTCCCGCCTCTCAGGCGGCAGGGCCATTAGACGTACGTCTAAAAACGAGAATATACGAGCGTGGCGGCAATTTCAGTACGGAGTTTCGGAACCTTACGGTGCATCCTTATAATTTTTACGCTGGCTTGCAGATCCCTCAAAATCGATATGGTAGTCCACAGCTTACCATTGGTGAAGATGCTGTGATTGAATTGGGGGCAGCAAATTACGCTGGGCAACCCGCTCCAAATCGTCGACTTAAAGCATCTATCTCTCGCGTTGATTGGCGATGGTGGTGGGATGATGAAGACGGTGGCGGAGGCCGTTATGTACGCGATCGTACGCAAGAAGATATCTCCGCCGTCACTAAAACAACAGATGCGCTCGGTAGAGCAGCATGGACAGTCAATATTGATCGGTGGGGACGTTACCTGGTCAAGGTTTGTGATTTGGAGACTAATCATTGTAGTAGTGGCTATGTCTACGCAGGTTCTCCTTGGTACAGTGAAGGAACCTTCTCGGAAGAAGCTAGTATGCTCACCTTCCAATCTGATCGGCAGAATTATGATGTAGGTGAGGATGTTACGATCACCTTCCCTGCCGGTGGCGAAGGCCGAGCCTTGCTTAGCCTTGAGACCGGAGAAGGAGTGCTAGAGGAAATCTGGGTGGACACCAAGCCTGGAGACAATACCTACACTTTCGAGGCTACAGCTGCTATGGCTCCTACCGTCTACGCCTTCCTGACGGTACTTCAGCCTTACGGGCAAGACAACAACGACCTTCCGATCCGGGCCTATGGTGTAATTCCGCTACAAGTTGAGGACCCTACCACCAGATTGAATCCAGAGATCAAGATGGCCGATGAATTAGAGCCAGAGGAAACGTTTACGGTAGAAGTATCCGAAGAAGATGGGCAAGCCATGACGTATACACTGGCAGTCGTGGATGAAGGTTTATTGAGTCTTACAAACTTTACGACACCAAATCCGCATGATGCTTTTTATGCCCGGGAGGCATTAGGTGTCAAGACTTGGGATATGTTTAACTATGTGCTTGGGAAGGAGAGTATAGCCCTAGATCAAGTGCTAAGTATTGGAGGTGATGCCGAAGGTGGACGGCCACGAGAGGCCAAGCGCGCGAATCGTTTTGAGCCCGTAGTTCATCATTTGGGACCATTTCAATTGGACAGACGAGGGAAGGCCCGTCATGAGATCAAGATGCCCAATTACGTTGGTGCTGTAAGGGTAATGGTAGTGGCTGCTACTAACAAGGCCTACGGTGCCACTGAAAAAAGCGTGCCGGTTCGTAAGCCACTTATGGTACTCGGCACCTTACCCCGTGTATTGGGGGTAGGAGATGCCTTGGAAGTGCCCGTAAACGTATTTGCTATGCAAAAAGGGCTTGGCCAAGTACAGGTACAACTTACAGAAAACGGTGGCTTAGTTGATATCGGGACAGGAAGCAAATCACTTTTATTTGATAATGCCGGAGATGGCATCGTCTATTTTCCAATAACGGTCGGTGAGTCGACGGGAGTTGCCAAGTTTACTATCACTGCCAGAGGTGGCGGAGAAAGTGCCATTCAAGAAATCGAAATTGAAGTTCGTAATCCAAATCCACTACAAACGCTAGTAGAAAACTTTGTATTGGATCCTGCAGAGGGAAGAAGCATTCAATACGAACCGCTGGGCGTGGCAGGAACAAGGATAGGAACACTGGAGATGACCAATTTCCCCAGCTTGAACTTAGATCGTCGATTACGCTATCTAATTAGCTATCCTTACGGCTGTATAGAACAGACTACTTCTTCCGCTTTCCCGCAATTACACCTAGCACGTTTCATCCCACTGGATGATACTCAGAAAGAAGAGGCGCGCAGAAATGTAGAAATAGCGATCCAACGTCTTCAGCGATTCCAACGCTCAGATGGTGGTTTCAGTTATTGGCCGAATGGCGGTCGGATTTCGAGTTGGAGTACGAGTTATGTGGGACACTTTCTACTTTCGGCGAAGGCCGCAGGTTATTCCGTGCCAGATGGAATGCTGAGAAGCTGGAGACAGTTTCAGCGCTCGGCAGCACGGGTATGGGATGGCCGTTTCGCTGATTATGGCTGGCAGTCGAGACAAAGTTACGAGCTGGATCAAGCCTATAGACTGTATACTTTAGCACTAGCCGATAAAGCTGAATTGGGGGCAATGAATCGTCTACGCGAACGAAACAACCTCAGCAAAGCTGCTCGTTGGCAGTTGGCCGCAGCCTATGTCTTAGCGGGACAAGAAAAAGCGGCTAGAGAGCTAAGCAGTTCAATGAACACCCAAGTGACCGCTTACCAAGAGCTCGATTACACCTTTGGTTCAGGTCTGCGTGATCGGGCAATGATGCTGGACGCATTATTACTCATTGGCGACGAAAACAAAGCCGACGACTTAGCGCGGGAGATGATTGATGAGATGCGAACTCGAGAGTGGCTTAGCACGCACGAATTGGGTTATGCCTTACAAGCGTTCGGCAACTATCTTGGAGAAAGTGATAACCTGAGTAAGACCTATACCTTTAGCTATCAGCAAGGTCAAAACAGGAAGGTCGATGTAGGGGCTGATCATCCTTATATGCAGATCAACTTACGTGATCAGGCCATGGCTGTTTCCGTGTCGAACACCAGTGAGCAAAAGTTATATGGTAGTCTAATCAGAAGCGGTCAGCCACTGCCCGAGCAGGAACAGGCGATCAGTAAACAACTGCGTCTGCAAGTGAATTACAAGGATAGCCAAGGTCAGCCGATTGATGTGACGGAAATTCAGCAGGGAACTGACTTCGTAGCGGAAGTCCAAGTGAGCCATCCTGGCAACTTAAGCTACGCCTATCGACAGATGGCGCTTGAGCAGATATTCCCTGCAGGTTGGGAAATTACCAACACCCGCTTTGAAGGTATGGCTGAAGCTGCAGATGACAACTATGATTATCGTGATTTCAGAGATGATCGAGTACACACCTTTTTCCATTTACAAAGGGGGAAGAGCAAAACCTTCTATGTGTCGTTGACAGCAACATACAGTGGTCGCTTCTATTTGCCAGCCACAAGCTGTGGGACCATGTACAGCGACGCAGTGAGAGCTAGCACAGCCGGCACCTGGGTAGAAGTAAGTAGGGGAGAAGTGGAGTGATTTGATCACCGATGAGAAGAAACTTGGTATTAGAATGTGAGTCACGAAGAATACTCAAGTAGCTCATGCCGCCAGTATTCTTAAACTCACTGAAGAGTAAATCCAGTTTTCGTAAGCTTCGTTTGCGCTGACCGACATCCGCATGATGCAAGGGACCTCATAGGGATGGTGTTCGTTAATATAAGAAACCACGTCCTGCCATTTGCTTTCGGGGGTCTTTACGAGGCTTACCCATTCTCCCTCGCGCTGAACCGCTCCTTGCCACCAGTAGGCGCTGGTTATTGGGAAGCAATTAGCGCAAGCGACATGCTTTTGCTCAACTAAGGTATTGCTCAATCGCTCTGCCGTCTGTTCGTCTGGATGCGTGATGTAAATGAGTAGGAAAGCCATCAGAAATCTATTTTGAATAGGGTAGGGCGGCTGCCTAAAGATGCGTTATCGGTTGAGTTCCCAAACCCAGTTCCCCGTGCTATCGAAGTAACCAATCTTATCTCCTTGCTCAACGCGGAAGAGGCCTTCCCCGGCATAAGAGATAAACTCGTAATTAGGCTGTACGATTAGCTCGCCATCTAAGTTACTGAGGCCGTTATAGCCTTCAATCTTGACCTTGGCGTAGCCGTTCTCAAAGTCTTCGATGTGGTCGTACTTAGGCGGAATAATTTCGATACCCTTTTGGTTGATCACGCCCCACTTACCATCGATTTGGACGACAGCAACGCCATGTCGGAATGCGCTGGCCTGCTGGTAATAGCCATCGTATAAGTTGGTCTGCTCTGTGATATAGTAGAAACGATACTTATCATCACGCATCAAACCACGACCTTCCTGGAACTCCAATAGACGATCTAGGCTCGGTTTCACAATCAGCTGGCCATCGCGGTCTACGATACCGGCATTCTTGATTCCTTGATAAACCACCGCTCGGCCGTCACTGAAATCAAGACAACGCGAGTAGGCGCAAGGAATAATTAATTCTCCCGCTTGATCGATATATCCACAGCGGTTGTTTCGCTGCACCATTGCTCGTCCCTCCTGAAAGTTGCCCACTTTGGCATATTTGCCTTCAATAACCAGCTTTCCGTCGGTATTGATAAACCCAAAACCTTGGCGAGTTTTGGCAGCTGCCATTCCTTCAGAGAAGGTACCAATAGAACGATAGTCATTGGTGGTGATGAGTTGTCCGGCAAGATTTATCAAGCCATAACGATCTTGATCTTTACCGTACTTAACCACAGCTAGGAAATGTTGGTCAAAGGAGGAGATATTCGCGAAACGTGGCCGAACGATAAACTTACCCGTCTGATCAATGAGGCCAAACTTTTGCTCTACTACCACCCGAGCAATGCCTTCTTGAAAATCGAAAGCACGGTCATAAGCAGGCGTAATGATGAACTGTTCCTGCTCATTAATAAAACCTACCCCTTGTCCGGTGTCAACCCAAGCTAAGCCATCTCGGAAGTTTCCAGCTTCCTCGTATTGAAATGGAATAACAGTATCTCCATCATTATCAATGAATCCCCAACGATTACCGATACGTACGGCTGCTTTGCCTTCACTGAAGTCCTTGACTGCTTTGAAACGACAAGGGATTACTTCTCTACCATTACGATCAACAAAGCCCCACAATCCTTGCCTTTTTACAGCTAATCGACCGCCAGAAAAAGAGCCAATTTCTTCATAAATGGCACTTACCGTAAGTTGCCCTAAGGTATCTACTAAGCCATATTTCGGCTGCTCCAGATACACACGAACCATTCTGTTGTCCATATTTTCTAAAAACTCAATGCGATCGTACTGACAACTAATCAGATCAGTGCCCTGCAAATCGACCATTCCCCATTTACCTTCGCAATTAACCAATCCTGCACCATTAAGCATAGGCTCTACGTAGGTGTAGTTGGGCTTAATGGTTACTTGACCTAGCGTATCTATATAGCCCCATTCACAATCCTCACAAACCAATGAAGCATTTTGCTGAAAAAGCTGATCATACTGGGTGTAATCCAGCATGTAGTTTGGAGACTGTATACCGTCCAGGTATTCCCGGAGAAGGCCTAAGTTGAAATCTGACTTACGTTTACCAGAAAGACGACCGAGAAAGCTTACTCGTGCCAAGCCGTCGTGAAAATCACCGATATAGGTAATGTCTTTACGAACAATACGGCCTAAGCGGTCAATTAATCCGTGCCGGCCATTCGAGAAGATGACGCGAGCTGTAGGGAAATCTTGGCGAAAATCCTCTAGACGGACATCCAGAAAGTCGACCTCAGTAACCAAGATCCCAAGGTCATTAAGGACCAATCCAAATATCATGTCGAAGCGGAAGCTCGAGCGTTCAAACTCGTAGTCATTCGACTTCCAGATTCCCACTAAAGTATAACCCAGCTCTTTATCAACTTTGATGAAGTCGAACTTAGGTTCAATTTGAACCTGGCCATTGAAGATATTTCGGAGCCCCCAGCGATCCTCTCCGGGATCATAAAACCACTCGAATGTCTTCAGCTGATAGCCATTATCAGAATCGATATCTGGCGCATTAGAAGCACTGCTGCCACCTACCTTGATCTCCCAATGCTGCGAAAACTGGCTATCACCCAATCGATTCCCGAACTCATCAAAGGCTACTACCTTGAGTTGTTCTTGACCGTTAGGACCAGGCTTATAAGCTCTAGCTTCCTTTTCATCCAGTTCTATTCGGGAGTACTCAATGGAGACAAGCGTATCTCCACGGCTATTGATAACACCAAATTGATGGTTCTGTTTCACAACGCAAACCGCCCCTTGCATAGGAGAAATGAACTGAAAAGCCAATGGTAAAATAACGCGATTGTCCTTGCTTACTACACCCCAGCTACCATCAAAGTTTACACGGAATAGTCCGGGACCATACGCCTGAATTTCACGATAAAGAGGGGAGAGGATTTGAAGACCGCAAGCATCAATCAACCCTAGTCTTTGTTCCTTTTTAACGACGAGATATTCTTCAGAAAAAGCATAGAAGTCGCTGTATTGCTCTTGTTTGATCAAGGAGCCACAGCGTAAGGCATAGAAGTGTTTACGACTTCCCGCAAAGAGCTTCAAATAACCATTGCCAAGATCTTGGAAAGAATCATACTCAGCGGGAATTACGGTGGTTCCGTATCCATCAACAGCGCCCCAGAATCGGCCTTCTCGGTAACAGATCAATTCAGGAGTAATGACTTTGATCTCCGCCGCATGATTGGATACTAGCACTAAGCCAGTGCTGTCTACTAGTCCAAGGCGATCATCATTTTGGGTAAGGAAGTAGGATTCGTCTTGTAGTGCAATCTTATCGAAACGTGGAGCGATAAGTTGGGCACCATTGTCTTTGATCAATCCCCATTTTCCTTTCAACTTGTAGGTGAGGAATCCGGGGCGGAGAATCTGCACGCGCTGATAACCTTCATTCAGAACCGTGACGCCTAAGTGATTAATGACTCTCCAGGCATTGTTCTCCATGACGGCCACTAAGCGTTCATCTAACACTTTGATGTCGTCATACTTTGCCTGCAAGCTCTCTTTGCCGTCCGGCCCCAATAGACCGACTAGGCCATTGCGTTGCATTACGGCATATCCGAAGTGCTTAAACTCACCAATTGCATCATAGACAGCAGGTTGTACTAACTCTCCAGAGGTATCGATCAAGCCCCACTTCTTATTGAGCTTGACGGGGAAGTACTGCTGCGCCCTTAGTGAAGGGTTTAGTCCTACTACACAACCGATTATCAGATAGAAAATGATTCGCCGCATACGTCGCTTTAAACGGTAAAAAGGCGGCCTAAATTATCTAAAATTTCGATTGTCTAGGCAATTAAATCCATTCATTTAGGGAAAGGAGGAGTTTGCCGACTAAAGGGTTATAAAAAGCTACCTTTCACCGTTAGCTTTTTGTGCCACGTAGTAATAAGTGAGGAGTCCACCACCAGCGGCCATGAAGAGAAATGCAAAAGTTGCCACCTCTTCTGGTAATCCCAGGGTCGCAGTAGCCATATGGCCAAGCAAAATACCAACACCTCCGAAGGCAAGGAAGAGGCCAAATTTTAAGGCGCCAGATGTTCTGAAGGCCTTGTCTGGTCGAAATACCGTGGCGTCACGATCATACTCTAGCAGCGCCATTCGCTCCTTATGTCTAGAGGAAATAAGCAAGTAGACTACGAAGGTCACTGCTCCGACCATACTCATGATTGCAAAAACTTCGCCGTGCATAATCTTTGATTTTATTGCTTGGACGGCCACTTTCGAAAAGAGGTTACAGAATGCGTAAATTTATTTACTTGAGTAGAAGAAAAAGCTGGTGATGGCTAAATTATTTTGTCATCCGGAGAAAAAAATGACTCCTATTGTAACCACCTTTTCAAGAATGCCGTCATAGAGATATGGGCTTGTCAGATGAACAGTTAATCAATCGCGTAAAAGCTGGTGATCAGCCGGCTTTTGGCCAGTTGATTGACCGTTATCAAGCCTATGTGTGTAGCCTCTGCTTAAAGGTGTTGGAAAACAGGGAAGAGGCAGAAGAAGCTGCCCAAGATGTTTTTATAAAAGTATTTCAACGTATACGTAGCTTCCGTCATGATTCCCGGTTCTCAACTTGGCTCTATACACTTGCCTACCGCACAGCTATTGATCATCGGAGGCAAGTGGCAAGGCATAGAACCTCCAAGAACTCCGTTGAAGTTGATGTAGCTTTAATCGGAAAGGGTGTTCCAGCGGAAGTAGAAAAGAACCTACAGCAGCAGGAACAGCAAGCACAACTAAAAGCGCTATTAGCCCGTTTACCACAGCAAGAGGCTACCATCATAGATTTATTCTATCTGCAAGAGCAGAGTGTGAAGGAGATCGCAAAAATCATGAAGCTGTCTGTAAGCAATGTCAAAACCAAATTGTTTCGGACCAGAGAAAAACTACGTAACTTAATGCAACCGCATTCTTCTACGGATGCTTAAAGAAGATGAGACCAAGAGCTGAAAAAATAGAATTGCTTTGGCGCTATGCCAATAACGATTGCTCAGCCAATGAGCAACGAATGGTCGAGGCATGGCTCAGTACCGATGCCCAGCTGGAAGCGGAATGGCAAGATATTTCGCACCTCAATCAGCAGTTGCAACAGCAAGCCTCAGCGGATGAGCCTTCCTTACGGTTCAAGACCAACGTCATGGAGCAGTTGGCCGTTGAGCCTCAACCAGAAGGTCTAGTGTCGCGTCGCATCAAATTTTGGCTTGGCCTTTTCTTTGTAGTTTTCACGCTACTAGCAGCTATCGATGCTAGTTTCTTGGCGGGCATCCAGATTTGGCCAGAAGAATGGCCCATCGCCTGGGAAGGTACCTTCACCAGCTGGATTACATATCTGTTCGATCTCAAACTCGGGGCGCACTGGGTCGTCTTTGCAGCTATGCTGATGCCACTTTTGCTGGATCAGTATCTACTCAAATTGCTGAACAAGCACCGTCAAAAGTTAGAACAGCGCAAAGGCTAACGATCGAAGCCTAGGCGATGACCTCTTTGACTCTCGTCAAACTGCCCTTGGTGATACGCTACGTGACCGCTAACGATAGTAGTGTTGACGTTCCCCTTGAACTCATATCCTTCAAATGGCGACCAGCCACACTTATACAGGATATTATCAGGTGCAACCGTCCACTTCTGGTTTTCATCGACTAAAACGATATCCGCAAAGTAGCCTTCATCGAGATACCCTCTTTCTGCCACTTCATAGCAGATCGCAGGAGCATGACACATCTTTTCTACAATTCGCTCCAAGCTAATGGCTCCTTTGTGATAGAAGTCTAACATCACGTTAAGCGCATGTTGTACCAACGGACCACCTGACGGACAACTCAAATACTTATTGGCTTTTTCAGAAGGTAGGTGAGGGGCATGATCCGTAGCAATAACGTCCAGCTTATCGGCAAGAAGAGCTGGAAGGAGTGCTGCTTGGTGCTCCGGTCCCTTCACCGCAGGATTCCATTTAATGCGAGCTCCTTTGTCTGTGTACTGATCACTATTGAAAAATAGGTGGTGAACACACACCTCCGCAGTAATGCGCTTCTCCTCCAATGGAATGTCGTTTCGGAATAGCTCCAGCTCATCCTTAGTAGAGACATGCAAGATGTGAAGGCGAGTATTGTGCTTTTTCGCAAGTTCGACGGCTAAGGAAGACGACTTGTAGCATCCCTCTACATTCCTAATGATTGGGTGCATTTCCATAGGGATATCCTCGCCATACTTAGCCTTAGCCACTTCTAGGTTTCGTCGAATGGTAGCCTCGTCCTCGCAATGCGTAGCAATAAGCATGGGCACTTTTGAAAAGAGATTGTCCAACGTCTTTTCACTATCAACCAGCATGTTGCCGGTGCTGGACCCCATGAAAATCTTCAAACCACAAACCGTTTTCGGGTCTGTCTTGAGTACCTCTTCCACGTTGTCGTTGGAAGCCCCCATGTAGAAGGAATAATTGGCCAGAGAGCACGCTGCTGCACGCTGATATTTAGCCTCTAGGAGCTCCTGGGTGAGGGTAGCAGGCTTTACGTTAGGCATCTCCATGAAGCTGGTTGTTCCTCCAGCAACTGCGGCCTTAGCCTCCGTATAGATTTCCCCTTTATGGGTCAAGCCAGGCTCACGAAAGTGTACTTGATCATCAATAACTCCTGGGATGGCAAGCTGACCATTAGCATCAATTACCCTGGCTTCAGGATGAGAAATATCGGTGCCGATTTTCTCAATTCGTTGACCTTTTACTAGAATATCGCCAGAAGTGATTTTACCTCGATTGACAATGCGGGCGTTCTTGATCAGCAACATATGGGGACTTGGTTTGAAGATTAGAAAGTTCGGCCTGAAGGTAGTGAACAGCGACTGATAAGCCAAGCGCCGAAGGGGAGCAATTTCAAGCCTTCTTGAAAGGCAAGCTTTCAAGGCAATTCATCTCCATCAAAACCAATCATTGATTACAGTCCGTATTTCTCAATCTTGCGATAGAGGGTGCGCTCAGAAATCCCGAGATCATGTGCGGCTTCACGCCGGTGGCCCTGGTGCTTCTGCAGTGCCTTGGTGATAAGTTCGCGCTCGTTGTCCTCCAGACTCAGGTTCTCTTCAACTACCTCACTCTCATCGTAATGACGACGCTGGTCATCATTGAGGATAATCGGTTCATACTCGCCTTCATGAAAGTCATCAGTAGGGTAGGAGGGTACATCCTCTTCTGGTTCTGACTGAAAGCGATTCTCCGGTGGAGCAACCATGCCGCCTCGGCCTTCTGGCAAAGCCAACTGCCCAAGCGTGTCCTCGTCTGGCATTTCCAAGTCATTGGTCCGGATGAGCTCAAAAACAAGAGATTTCAGATCGTTGAGATCCTTTTTCATGTCGAAGAGCACCTTGTAGAGAATTTCGCGCTCTTGCAAACCATCACTTCCAGCTTGATTGGTCAGGCTAGGAAGATTTCGTTGGCCTAGTTGTGGCATCATGGCTCTCAAGCCATTGCCATCTAAGGTTCGTTCTTCAGAAAGAATACTGAGCTGGTCCGCTACATTCTTTAATTCTCGAATGTTACCTGGCCAATTATAGTTTTCGAGTATAGTACGGGCTTCGGCCGTCAACTGAAGCGCTTCGAGGCGATACTTTTCAGCAAAGTCAAGGGCAAACCGGCGGAACAGCAAGTAAATATCATCCCGACGTTC
>CAJXOS010000066.1 GCA_913057725.1 uncultured Lewinella sp. | reverse complement strand
TCTAGCGTGGTCTCCGTTTCGCCAACTGTACATGGATCGCCATCATCACAAGGCAAGGTTGTTGTTGGGCCACTGGCACAGTCAAGAGGTGTACCTCCGCCGCAAGGGATACAGATAGTGCCGTCACAATCCAGGATGGTCTCTGTTTCACCTACTGTACAAGGGTTACCATCATCACAAGGCTGCGTAGTGGTAGGGCCGCTACCACAATCTGTCACAACACCACCTCCACAAGGAATACAAATAGAACCATCACAATCCAGGATGGTCTCTGTTTCGCCAGTAGTACAAGGGTCACCATCATCACAAGGCTGAACGGTGGTCATCCCGGCTAAACAACCGGTACCTGAACACGAGATCAGATCTGTTTCAATCGTAACTGTGATCGTATAGGTGTAAGCAATATGGCCAGCATTAATAGCATTTTGGCCATCTACACAGCCTGTTGTATACACTGGCACAATATCAGCGCTGAAGAAATTCCCGAATTCAAAATTGAAAGCCGTACAACTATATACATCGTTATAGGGAAATCCTCCGACAGCACCATTAGGTTCGGCGACAATATTCGCTGTTGGGCAAGAACCGCCCATCCCATTGTAAGGGCCACAGCCGTAGTAAACATTGTAGTAGGTCGTGGAATGCCCACATCCAGGTGGGATACTGGGGCTATAGCTTGTAATCTCGACATCCAACTCAATGGAAACAATGCGTTCGCAGTTGTCGACACTAGTTCCTAAATCAAAATCATGATGATAACCCTGACTGTAGGGACCTCCAAAATCTTTTCTGTCTAAGCCAATGGTTGCATCACCCTCGGTTTGGGTCAATGTGATTGTCCTTTGAGCGGTACTCCACATCGGTAAAAGCACACAACAAAGCAGTGTGAAGAGTCTAGTAGCTACCTGAATTTGTCCTACACGTTTCATGTCCTCTAGCTAATAGCGTGCGGGTTCGATAAATGAAATTTAGGAGTTTGGACCGTTGTGTTTTAGCCCTCCTCAAAGAGGAGACCTGACTAACTTAAGAAGTAGGTGAGTGCTTTCTTATTGCTCAAAAGCTTTGTAAGCTAAGTAATCACCATTCAAATACTTAAGTAACCAATACCTAAAGTCCTCACAACACAGCATTTGCACAGACATCTGTTCAACTTCAGTGTTTTTCCGAGCCGTACTCCATGCCTCTGAACAGTAATCCATTCGCACGCATTGGTGGATTATTGTTCCTTATTTAACTCATCTATACCAGTACTGATCTGCAAGATTTTCCTGGATAGTAATACTTTTTTATTGCCTTTGCCTTTGACACCAAAGGCTGCGTATATGCGTCGTAGCGCCGAACTTACTCCGTCCAAACTCAAGTTCATCTCACTGGCTATCTCTTTGTTACTGATGGCGGGATTCTCCAATACAAGGTTGATAATTCTCCATGCCGATTCCCCTAATCGCCCATCAATGGAGCGTTCAACTTTCGTTCGATCTACGCTTAGCGAAGAATTCTCTGTAGGCTTGGAATTAGATTGAGCTAACATTTGTTGTCGCAGCACACTCACTTCATTGAAGAGTGCATCTTGTCTAATCGCCAACTGCTGATAACGTAGGTAAACCCACCAGACAAGAGATGCCAAAACACCAATTAGGATAATCCAAGCGAAGCTACCAGTACGTTGTTGGGGATAATCAGAAAGGGCGAAAACGACTTTGCTGGCAGGTTCAGCAGTGCCCATATCGGCTGCGGATCGCGAGGTGTAATCAAAGACTTGAGGATACTCAACGGCAAGTTCAGTTTCCAAACTGGAACTAGAGAACAAGCCCGTAGCCCTCCAATATCCGGAGGGAGATACTGGATTGGCATGCTCTACCAAAGACAGAGGCAAGAGCAGAACTAGAAATACGATGTAGCAATCTGACCTCACAATAAATAATTGTGAGTAACAGCCTGGTAAAACCAGTATACCGTCACTCGCTTATTCCGACTATTGCATGTTGGTCCTTGGGGTTGAATAGACCTTAAAAGGCAGCGTAATATTATTCATCTAAGCTTGAATCAGTGAATCTGGCACTACATCACTACTACTACAAAGCTTGTTAAAGTTGATTTCCACCCCCTCTTGGCAAACTAGACGACTCTTATCGCACCGCAAAAAACCGATCGCATAGCTGAACGTGCAGTACTTGCTCAAACTAAACTCCTTTTTCAAAACATGATTTTTTTTGTTTTAAAATCAAAACTCCTGCAATAAAACACCAACAAAAGCTTAGACGGTCAACCCAAAGCGTGTATCTTTGTTCCTTGCTTGTAATCTACGTATTAAAGTATCCGAATGAGTTCTGTTCGTACCCAAGACCAATTGACCAAGGCTGATCTGCGTAGCGCCATATTTATCAAAGGCGCACGAGCTAACAACCTGAAAAATGTTAGTCTGGAAATCCCCAAGAATCAACTAGTCGTAGTTACTGGTGTATCTGGTTCAGGAAAGTCCTCGATTACCATGGACACGCTGTTTGCCGAAGGGCAACGCCGTTATGTAGAGAGTCTTTCCTCTTATGCTCGGCAGTTCTTGATGCGAATGAAGAAACCGGATGTAGATTACATTAGAGGGATTTGCCCGGCTATCGCCATTGAACAAAAGGTGAGCACGGCTAACGCACGTTCCACGGTGGGTACATTAACTGAAATCTACGATTACCTCCGTTTGCTCTATGCTAGAATAGGCCGCACCTTCAGCCCGGTTTCTGGCCAGCAGGTCAAAAAACATGAAGTATCCGACGTAGTGGATTACATCATGAAGATGGATGAAGGAGCTAAGGTCCAGCTCTTTGCAGTAGTACCCCGTAAATATCGCGATCGCATGCTTGGCGCAGAACTACAACTGTTGCTGCAAAAAGGCTATACTCGCGTCCTTTGGGAAGGAGAATTACAAGATATTCAGGACCTGATGGAATCAGGCCATGCGGCGCTTAAGAAACGGCTGGACCAACAAGAAGAGGAGCTTTTCATTTTAGTGGACCGCTTCGCTGTAAAGCAGGACGATGAGGAGAATACCAAACGTATAGCCGATTCTGTGCAGACTACTTTCTACGAGAGCGAAGGAGACTGCCACGTGATCACAATTGGTGGCGAGAAGAAGAGCTTTAACAACCGCTTTGAGCTAGACGGTATCACTTTCCTTGAGCCTTCCCCTCAGCTGTTCAACTTCAACAACCCTTATGGTGCTTGCCCAAAGTGTGAGGGTTTCAGTATGGTTATGGGAATTGACGAAAAGAAGGTTATTCCTAATCCTAGTTTAAGTGTATACGAGGGAGCTATTGCCTGCTGGAAAGGCGAGCGCTATGGCCGATGGTTAGATGCTTTTTTACGCGTTGCCCATAATTTCGATTTCCCTGTACATACCGCCTTTCAAGACCTTACTCGTGCAGAACAACGCCTACTCTGGAAAGGCAATGATTTCTTTGATGGTATTGATGCCTTTTTTGAGGAGCTGCAGGAGAAAATGTATAAGATCCAAAACCGGGTAATGCTTGCCCGCTACCGGGGGCGTACTCGTTGCCCGGAATGTGACGGTGGTCGACTACGCAAAGAGGCTACTTACGTGCTTGTCCAGCAGACGCCTATCACGGATCTAGTAGAAATGCCGGTAGCCAAACTCCTGACGTTTTTTGAGGAGTTGGAGCTTAGCCCTAATGATCAGAAAATTGGAAAGCGACTCTTACTAGAAGTGGGCAATCGATTACGCTTTATGGTGAACTTAGGACTGGGATACTTGACACTGTCTCGCCTATCCAATACCCTTAGTGGCGGAGAAACACAGCGCATCAACCTCACTCGGACGCTAGGTAGCAACCTAACTAGCTCGATGTACCTATTGGATGAGCCTAGCATTGGTTTACACCCGCGAGATACTGGCCGCCTGGTCAGTGTTTTGGAACGCCTTCGTGACCTTGGCAACACGGTAGTAGTTATAGAACACGAAGAAGACGTTATCAAGAGTGCTGATTACCTCATTGACATTGGCCCTGCTGCAGGTATTCACGGCGGTGAAGTTGTATTTGCCGGCCCCTACGAAGAGATCTATGATGAGGCTACCGAAAGCCTGACCACTAAATATATGAGTGGCCGTATGGAGATTCCACTACCGGAAACTCGCCGACCAGTCAGTAATTTCCTTCGGGTGCGGAGTGCTCGCCAGCACAACCTCAAAAATATTGATGTTGATATTCCACTCAACACCCTTACGGTAGTGACCGGCGTTTCCGGTAGTGGAAAAACCAGCTTGGTTAAGTCGATCATTTTCCGTGCACTGAAAAAAGAACTCGAAGACACTTACAACAAAACGCCAGGAACTTTCAAAGGTCTTGATGGCGAGGTAGGTATGCTCACGCAGGTAGAGATGGTCAATCAAAAACCGATTGGTAAATCTTCTCGCTCAAATCCGATCACCTACGTAAAAGCTTATGATGAGATTCGCAACCTCATGTCAAGTCAGCAGTTGTCGAAGATTCGTGGCTATAAGCCTGGGCACTTCTCATTCAACGTAGATGGTGGTCGTTGTGATGAGTGTAAAGGAGAAGGTGAACAGGTGATCGAAATGCAATTCCTGGCGGATGTTCGGCTCGAATGTGAAGTATGTGGCGGCAAACGCTTCAAGAGCGATCTGCTGGATGTCACCTACAACGGAAAGAACATCTACGACATTTTGGAGCTTAGCGTGGAGGAAGCTTTGGACTTCTTTAAAGAGCAAGCCAACATCATTAATAAGATTAGACCGCTATTTGACGTAGGTCTCGGGTATGTGAAACTGGGGCAAGCGTCCTCTACCCTATCCGGCGGTGAAGCGCAACGAGTTAAGCTAGCGTCTTTCCTTACCAAGGAGAACTCAAAAGAACACGTCTTTTTCATCTTTGACGAGCCGACAACCGGACTTCATTTCCATGACATCCGTAAGCTTCTAGACGCACTCAATGCGCTGGTGGAGAAAGGCCATTCTGTCCTTGTGGTAGAACACAACCTAGAGGTCATCAAGTCGGCAGACTGGATCGTTGATCTTGGTCCAGAGGGCGGACAAGATGGTGGGCATCTGGTTTTCCAGGGGCGCCCCGAAGACTTGGTAAATGTGAAAGAATCCTACACGGGCAAGTACTTAGCAGAAAAGTTAAGGTAACACGTTAATCAGTCCTGTACCAGTAACCTACTTAGGCTTACCTTCGTTCTACTAGTGATGAACCAATTAGCCTTTACAACCAATATACGCCTTCACCTATTTATAGGGCTATTGCAGGGCATGTGGTTGTATCTATTCCTAGTTATCATTGGGCCCTTTGATATTTATGAATTGAGTTTTTGGTGGAGAGCGCAGCTTATGCTCGGCTATTGGCTACTCTTTACCATTGCATATTGGCTAGTCATTCCCGTACAGAACAGGATCTATCATCAGTTTCAGCAATGGACTTGGTCGGCAGAGTTATCCGTAGTAGCACTCGTTTTCATTCTGGCGTTTCCTCCCATTTACAGTTACTATAAGTCAGCAATAGTTGAAGGCGAATTTCCGCTCCCCATTTTCACTAGTGAGGTCTACCTCCCCACTAGCTTGATTCTCTTTCCGATGATGATCGCCGTAAGGCGTTTCATGATGCGGCAGAAAAAAACAGTTGATAAAAACCTAAACCAGGTTGGCAAAATCACCTTGAGAGGCACTTATCAGAAAGATATCCTACACATCTATTGGTCGGATCTTGTCTGTGTGAAAAGTGCAGGTAATTATGTAGAAGTACACTACCTGCTAGCAGATCGTTTGCAAAAGAAGTTGTTGCGTACTAGTATCCATAAGATTGAAGCGAACTTTCCTGCGCTGATCCGTACACACCGCTCCTACCTGATTAATCCACTGCATTTTTTAGCGTGGAAAGACCGAAAACGGCTTAGCATTACCCAGTTAGAAGTTCCTGTATCTGAGAATTATCGAAACGCGATAGAAGAGCACTTTTCAGTTCGTCCCTAAATAGGCCATATTCACCACTATCCTCCCGTTTTCCCGGGAATCATCGCCTTGCGCTACTAGATTTGTTGAAAAGCATAAAATCATGCAAAGGCACGTTCTCCTTCTAATTGTTACCCTATCGTTTCTAAGCTACCGTCCATTAACCGGACAAACGACTAGTCCGACCCACCCGGACTTAGCCAAGGAACTCTTAGCCATGCGCAAGCCAGATCAAAAGCTACGTATTCGCTATGTAAAAATGCTACAGAGCGGGAAGCAGAATTCCAATCGCTTCAAAAAGCTTACAGCGCGCCTCGTCGAAACAGACCGGAACAACACCGCGCGTATGAGAGAAATTGTAGCACAATATGGATGGCCCACTTATGATTTAGTCGGGCCTCGTGCTAGTAGTGCCGCTTGGATCCTAGTACAACATGCCGATCGAAGTCCGCTATTTCAAGCCCACTGCTTACCATTGCTCAAAGCTGCTGTTGATGAGAATCAGGCGAGTGCAAGGAACTACGCCTATTTATATGACCGCGTACAGCTCGCCTACGGCTATGCGCAGCGCTATGCTACCCAGACTACCAAGAATGAATTCACCAATACTGGATTCTTTCAATCTATTGAAGATGAGGCCAAGGTACAAGAACGGCGAGCGGCAATGGGAATTGAAAGGCACATCGTTGACTATGCCGCTCAAAACGGCTTCACTTACAGTCTACCTTCTGAACAAGAAGCAAAGCGCAGGGCTGATAGCGTTGCCCAGGCTTACAACGAGAACATCCAGTCTGCCAATGCTGCTATGACAGCCGGTCAATACCGCGAAGCAGTGGACCATTATCTCCGGGCGAACTATTGCGACGGCCACACCACAGCGGAAGATTATTACCAATTAGCCCGCGCTATATCATTGGCTGATCACCCCCATAAAACATGGGCTACCTACTTCTTGCGTAAGGCTACAATAAGAGGACATGCTGGGAGTGCTAACTATGATACGGACCCCGGCTTGCAGAATATAAAGCATGCTAAGCCCGAAAACTGGGAAGAGCTCTTGGATACCATCGAGGAATTCTCCCAACTATCTGATCAATAGAAAAAGGATACAAAGCGTACGTTTTATCAAGTGACCTAGGGATTAGCGGATCCCTAGGTCACTCCAATTTATACTGGGCTATCCGATATGGAAGACGAGCCCTTTCTGCTTCTTGACTGCCATTTGGAATAGATTCCTCCAGGCTTCAATAACTTTGATTGTACGCGCTGCTTTCACCTCTGGAGACCTGCTCTGCCGTAACAACTCTAAGAAGGTCCTCATTGGGAGTTTTTTGTACTGCTGCAGAATCTGTAGGATGTCTCGGTAATGGATGGAGTAATAATCCAAATACTCCAAATTCAGTTGCTGAGCTGATATCCATTTCAGGTTCCAGGCATTCAGCTTAAAATGCTCGGGATGCTTTCGCCTAAAAGCAGTATTCCCCCAGAACATATTGATAAAAACAGATCCAAATGATATTTTCAAATCGGCTGCTAACTCGTCTTGCGACAAGACATAATTCACTGCATTGCTTGCTGCAATATTGGGCATCGTTCGACAAATAAGTTGATCATAATAATCCTCATAGCTCTCCTGATTTTCTATTAAATACATCCATGGACTATCAGGGTCATTAAACGGACTAACAGTCTGATCTAAGTCCAGAAAACAAAAATTATAATAGGTAGACATGAGCTCACTAATTTGACTGTACCATCCAGACGCCAGCCACAATTAGTGCAACACCACCTACCTTAGACCAACTGATTGCCTGAACTGGAGTTCCGAACCAACCGTAATGATCCACCAAAAGAGAGAACCCCATTTGGCCAGCTACCGTCAATCCCAAGGTCAGGGCTACCCCTAAACGAGGCGTCAAAATAATTAGTGCTGCCACAAAAAAGGCACCGCACAAACCGCCCAACCAGATGGTCCATGATTCCGTGCTTGTACCGGAGATTTGCGCCAAGTCTACACGCGCAATGAGCACGTACGCTAATAGGCCTAGCGTTCCCACTAAAAAGGCGAGAAAAGCACCATACATTGGATCGCCAACGGCCTTTCCTAACTTCACATTGAGGGCGGCCTGAATCGGCACCACCATTCCGGCTACAATAGCCAAACTGATAAATAATACTGCTTTCATATGTTTAAAAATGATTTGCGGCTGCGCATAGGTGAAAATAATTTTCTGCACATATGTAACCGCTGCGCTCTCACATGATTTTTTTTAATCATTCCCAAGTGTGAATTTGTGATTAAACAAAATCATGATCGTTTCATCTGTTTACAAGTTTTCTGCGGCTGCGCCAAAATGCAGCATCCCGATCGCTATCGCGAACTACACATCTGGAAGCACTGCGCTCTCCCATGATTTTGTTGAATCATGATCGTTTCATAGCAGTAAAGGTAGTCAATGCCTACCGCTGTGACACCAATTGGTCCTTGCACCAACCAATAGGCAATGGCTTATCTGACTACGGTCAAAGCATATACTCTCCAAAAAGTTATCTTTAATGCAATAGTCCTAGCTCAAAAAAGTAAAAGTGCATATGTCTACTTCCCATCCAAACACTGAAATCAAATACCGCACCTGCCATCTGTGCGAAGCCATGTGTGGCCTGGAGATCGAAATCGCCAATCAGGAGGTCGTTTCCATTCGCGGCCATGAAGCAGATATCTATAGCAAAGGACATATCTGCCCGAAAGGCGTAGCCCTTAAAGAACTCCACAATGACCCAGATCGGCTGAAACAGCCCGTAAAACGCACTCCTGAAGGCTGGGTGAAGATCTCATGGAAAGAAGCCTTTGACACCATTGAACGTGAAATAAAGAGAGTAAGAAAGCAGTATGGCAATGAGTCTATTGGCACCTATACAGGTAACCCCACCGTCCACAATACAGGTACCGCACTTACGCTGTACGACACTATCAACTCCATCAATACGCGCAATCGCTATGCTTCCCATAGTCTAGATTCAGTGCCGCACATGTTGGTGAATCAGCTCATGTTTGGTCATGCGGTCCTTGCTCCCATTCCAGACATTGAGCGCTTGGACTACATGTTGATATTAGGTGCCAATCCGCTGGCCTCTAATGGTAGTTTCATGTCTACGCCGGACTTCAAAGGGAAAATGCGTGCCATACAGGATCGTGGAGGCAAGGTAGTTGTCATTGATCCTCGTCGAACAGAGACGGCCCAGAAAGCCTCCGAACATTACTTTATACAACCTGAACGAGATGTGCTCCTATTGTTGGGCATTATCAACGAGCTATTTAGGCGGGAGGCCGTAGTAGCTTCACGTGTTCTACAGTTTACTGATCACCTTGAAGAGCTAAAGCAGATTGCCAGTGATTATCCGATAGAAAAGATCAGTTCTGCTACCGGAATCTCTGCTGATCAAATTCATCATATCGTAGATGACCTTATCAAGCATTCAAATGTTGCCGTTTATGGCCGCATGGGCGTATCTGTGCAATCCTATGGTAGCCTCTGTCAGTGGTTGATCAGTTGCATAAACATCCTACTGGGACAACTTGACGAAGAAGGAGGTGTACTATTCACTTTACCAGCTATTGATTATGTCAGTCTAATGGCGCATGAGTCAAAGATCTTCCGCTATCAGAGCCGGGTGCATGGCTACAAGGAGATCGTTGGAGAATTCCCTACGGCTACGCTGGCCGAAGAAATGCTGACGCCTGGTGAAGGGCAGATTAAGGCCTTTATATCTATTGCTGGCAACCCAGCCCGTTCTGCTCCCAATTCTGCTCTTTTTGAAGAAGCGCTAGCTAGCTTGGAGTTTATGTTTGCTGTGGATATGTACATCAATGAAACAACTCGTCACGCTAATATCATTCTTCCACCGGCTGTAGGACTAGAGACTATGCATTACAGTTTTGTCCTACACATGGTGGCCACACGAAATACTACAAAATTTAGTCCTCCTCCACTACCGATAGCTCCGGGACAGAAATACGATTGGGAGATCATGAGTGAGTTGCAATTGAGACTCTTCGATGGAAATTGGATTCAATGGATCAAGAACCAGATCACTGCTCGTATCCCACCAAGATTAAAACTGGACTTGGCCTTACGCACCGGACCCTATGGTGTTTGGGGCGGTCGCCTATTCAGAGGTGACGGATTAAGTCTTAGTCGATTAGAACAACGCCCGGAAGGAATTGACTTGGCTCCGTTGCGACCTATATTTCCAGAACGCCTGTATACAGCGGACAAACGCATCAAGCTTGTCCCGAAAGAGATGGCAGATGAGGTAAAAGTGGTGGCTGGACTCGTCGATCAGGGAGCAGATTCAGAATTCCCATTGCAACTCATTGGGCGTAGGCATCTGCGTAGCAACAACTCATGGATGCATAATCTACCTGTTCTTGCTGGTGGATCGCGACGGTGTACGGCACTTGTTCATCCAACCGACGCCGCAACCTTTGGCATTCAGGATGGCCATTCAATTCGAGTTAGCTCCCCTTGCGGTGAAATAGAAATTGAAGCCGAATTGAGCGAGGACATCATTCAAGGCACCGTATCTATCCCGCACGGTTGGGGGCATACGGATACAGCGATCAAGCAGCAGTTTGCCCAGCAAAACGCGGGGGCTAACATCAACCAACTGATGGACCACACCCGATTGGATGGTTTGTCCTACAATGCCGCCTTCAGCGGTCAGCCGATAAAGATTGAATCCTTAGGATCGCAGAAGAATTGACTTAACGGTAGCGACTTCCGAGAACAAAGCCACGGCGGCCACAAGCGCCTTTAGCGATTCCGCCAACGCCGAAGGATAATTCTAGTCCAAAGCTAATGCGGAATGGGGTAGTATCACCCTGGCTCATCAGATCACTATCGATGGATGGATAACCATTGGCCATTCCGTCGGCAGTTACGATATCCGTCAATCCGTATTCTGCTCTTAAGCCTGCCTTAAAGACCAAGGCCTCAGAGCCGGAAAGGAAAGCGCCAATACCAAGTACGCCGGAAAGGTAGTTATCCTCATATTGTCCATCTACGGGAACTGGTTGAATGCCGGAGGTCTGGCTGATCTCATCAATGATCGTGTACTTAGGCCCTACTTCCAGGTACATACCTGACTGTGGGTAATAACGATATAAGGCATACAAATCAAACACCTCCCACTCCAGACTATTACGAATAGATGTACCGGTATTCGGACGATAAGTAAGATCCTGAAAATAGGTGCCAGTTAGACCTTCGAAGTTAAAGCCATGATGATCACCAAAGTTAATCCCCATAGTCAAACCATAGCTGTAAGCTAAGTTTAGGCTATAATCGTGTTGACTATCATTCGCGAGCGTGGAGTTGAAATAACCAGATGGGCCAAAAGCGGCCTTTGGACCTAGTTCTAACCAGACTTGAGCTTTTGCGGAGATAGAAAATACGAAGAGTACGAGCGTGAGGAGGATCGTTTTTCTCATAATAATGGTAGCAGATGGTTTTAAGCTGCAATAACAGGGATGCAGGAAGCGAAATTAGAATGACATACAACGGTAAGATACGCTAAAGGCGCAAAATGTGCCCGAACTTAACGTTTTTCGAAAAAAAGGAAAAAAGACTAGCGTTTTATAGGGATTAGTATTACCTTTGCACACCGAAAAATTTAAGACTACGAATAAAATCCGCATATAAAGCGTATGGCACACCATAAATCAGCAAAGAAACGTATCCGTCAAGACGCTAAGAAGCGCTTGCACAACCGTTATTACAAGAAATCTGCACGTTCAGCGATTGCTAAGCTTCGTGAGATGGAGGACGCTGGTGAAGCAAAGACCTTTCTCCCCAAGGTTATCAGCATGATCGACCGTCTAGCTAAGAAGAATACATGGCACGCTAACAAGGCTTCTAACTTGAAGAGTAGCCTTACCAAGCACGTGAACGGCTTGGGTTAATTCCTAGCCGATGATTTTTCGGTAACGCCTTGCATTTCGAGTTGTGAAATGCAAGGCGTTTTTTTAGTATCTTTGCGAACGAACGTTCATTCGTATATCTATGCGCCAGTTTTACCCCCTGAAAGTCAAGGACATTCGTCAAGAAACTGCCGATTGCGTATCGGTGGCATTTGCTGTACCTCAAGAAGAGGCAGAGACCTTTCAATTCATTCAAGGCCAGTACATCACGCTTCGCACTACCATTAGCGAAGAAGAGATACGCCGCTCCTACTCGATCTGCAGCAGCCCCCTAGACGAGGAGCTACGAGTAGCTATTAAGCGAGTGCCTGATGGCCGCTTTTCTACCTTTGCCAACCGGCAACTACAAGTGGGAGACACCCTTGATGTAATGCCACCTGACGGGCGCTTCTACACTACCGTGAAGGCCGAGAACGAAAAACACTATCTGGCTTTTGCAGCAGGTAGTGGAATTACTCCGGTGTTTTCGATTATGAAAACCATCCTCCAAGCAGAACCCAAGAGTAAATTCACGCTCTTCTACGGCAACCAACGTACCGAAAGCATCATCTTTCGTGAGGATATCGAGGCGCTAAAGAACACCTTCCTCAACAGATTAAGCGTTTACTACCTTTTAAGCCAAGAGCATACTGGAAGTGATCTATTTAGTGGGCGAATCGACCGAGATCGTTGCCAGGTTTTCTTTAAGCACTTGGTGCAGTTGAATCAAATTGACGAATGCTTCCTTTGCGGGCCAGAAGAGATGATACTCGGCGTAAGAGAAGAGCTATTAGCAAACGGTCTCCAGCGCGAACAGGTGCACCTCGAGCTATTTGGCACCAATGCCGGCAAGCGCAAAAAACAGGAGGTTAACGTTGCCGACAGTGATTTCCAATCTGAGATTAGCATTCAATTGGATGGCAACAGTTTTTCCTTCACTATGACTAATCCGCAGGAAAGTGTATTGGACGCCGCTCTCCGTAATGGTGCCGACTTGCCCTTTGCCTGCAAGGGTGGTGTATGCTGTACATGTCGAGCCAAAGTGGAAGAAGGAGAGGCAGAAATGGCTGTAAATTATGCTTTGGAGCCCGATGAAGTAGAGGCCGGTTTCGTACTTACCTGTCAGACTCATCCGAAGGGAGATCGCCTAGTCGTTAATTTTGACGCCTAATCGTGGTCATTGCGTACCTTTACTCGAAGATTATGAAATAGCTTCAATGGCCACAGTGGATACCAGTAAGAAACAAATGATCATGGAAGCAGCGGCAAAGCTGTTCCGCGACCGCGGCTACTCTGCCACTTCCATGCGCGATCTCGCCAAAGCTGTACACCTACAAGCCTCTAGCTTGTATAACCACATTAACAGTAAGCAGGAGATCCTCAAAGAGATATGCTTCCATAACGCACGTCACTTCTTGGCGGGCATCGAACAGATTGTTCAGGAACAGCAAGATCCAGCAGAACAACTGCAAGCACTCATCCTTTTGCACCTGCGAGTAGCTACCAGTGATGCTACTTCCATTACCTCCTTTAATGATGAATGGCGGCACTTAGACCAACCGGAGCTCGATCAGTTTATCAATCTGCGCAAACGCTACGAAGAGCACTTCCGCAATATTATTGATCAAGGCATTGCTGCTGGCCATTTCCGAAAGGTAGACCCTAACATCGTGATGTATACCATCCTTTCATCTTTGCGATGGGTCTATGATTGGTACCGTCCGGAACGAGCAGATTCTATCGATGAGATCGGTGAAGAAATCGTTGCGCTGGTACTAAACGGACTCCAGCATTAAGCCTCTATTGAATTCCTGAGTCAAACACTAAACCTCCTGCCGAGACAGGTGTTTTTTTCTTAATTTTGCGGGACTTGATCCTCAGGGCAAGAATTGCAATGATTGAGGAATGAGCATGAGCTCAAATTAATCTAATCAGAAGACATGGCGCTGGACCAGGTAGATGTAGAACAATACGAATGGCGCGACGGTGAGCTACAGCCAAAGGATGGGACTGAGATGTCTTTTCTAGACCACCTCGAAGAGCTGCGCTGGCACATTATTCGTTCCCTAATCGCTATTGCTGCCGGAGGTATTATACTCTTTCTCTTCCGTACGTGGTACTTTGATAAAGTAATACTTGGCCCTGCCTTCAACGATTTTCCATCGTATACCTGGTTTTGTGACTTTTCAAAATGGGCTGGCGTAGGCGAAGCCTTATGCATGACGCTGCCAGACTTCAAGATTCAGGCGGTCAATTTTGCGGAACAGTTCATTACGACTATCAAATTGTGTTTTGTAGGCGGCTTTGTGATAGCCTTTCCTTTTGTCTTCTACGAGATCTGGAAATTTGTTGCCCCTGGCCTATACGATGAAGAGCGTAAGGCCACCCGTGGCATTGTATTCATTTGCTCGTTCTTGTTCCTTCTAGGTGTCCTGTTTGGTTTCTTCATCATTGCACCATTTGCTACTAACTTCCTCATGGGTTTTACAGCCTCGGCAACGGTAGCAAACAATCCAACCCTAAGCTCTTTTGTACTTTACATGGTCATGTTTACGCTACCGGCGGGTCTCATCTTTGAACTCCCGATCGTTGTGTACTTCCTGGCTAAATTGGGTATTGTTACGCCCCAAGGCATGCGTAAATACCGCCGGCACTCCATTATTGGTATTCTTCTCTTATCAGCGGTCCTTACACCACCAGATGTGGTAACGCAATTCCTTATTGGTATTCCACTGTACATCTTGTATGAGATTAGCATTCTAGTTGCCGTTCGGATGTCTAAGAAATACGAGAAAGAGCTCCAGTAATCAGATCAATCGAATCGATGCAGCGAATTAGTACTAATCTTACTTTGTTTTTCAAGTTCTTTATTCCAGTCTTCTGGTTGGTATTTTTTGGTGCCTTCCTGGCTGCGATTTTCCTGTATGGAGAAGAAATGGCCAGTGGCTTTGCGAGCACTAACTTCCGGATCGGAGCAGTAGCTTTCTACTTGAGTGGACTAATCTTGTTTTACTTCACGCTCTTCCCACTAAAGCGTCTGGAGGCGGATGCCGAATTCCTCTATGCTACCAATTACTTCAAGACCCTGCGTTATAGCTGGGCTAGCGTAGAGAAGATCAAGGAGAGTAAGTTCCTATTTTTCACACTAGGCACTGTCGTATTAAAAGAGAAGGGTCTACTTGGCAAGAATCTCCGTTTCATCGCGAGCAATCGAAACTACCGGCAATACTGGGAGGAAAACCCAGAGGTAGCTGCTGTCCGCGCCAATGACTAGACACTAGCTTCTTTTAATCCTTACCTTAGTAGCACACGCAAGTACGAAACAGCTACTATTGGACAATCTCATACTCCTTACGGTTTCAATTCTTGCTGGCTTTGTTTTACGCCAGTCTGGGCTCTTTGGTCCGGAGGGTCCGCGCAGCCTTAATCGGCTTATCATTTACTTCTTCATTCCGGTAGTGGCCTTATACCACATCCCAAAGATCAGCCTACAGCTAGATCTCATCTGGTTGACCATCACACCATTCCTAATCTTTCTTGGTAGTGTTCTCTTTTTTCAGTTGCTCAGTCGGCTGATTCTGATGAATCCTTCCACTAAAGGAGCCCTAATGCTCACCGCCGGCATTAGCAGCACTTCTTTTGTAGGCTTCCCCATTTTTGAATTGCTTTATGGGCCCGAAGGCTTGGCCTATGGTATTATCTTGAGCCTGAGCGGAACCATATTAGTCTTCAACACCGCTGGCATTTCCACGCTATTCTATCTCACGAGTGGCAGGAATAGTCCCTGGCAGATTGCTAAAAGCATACTGCGCTTCCCTCCGTTTATTTGTTTTGTCATAGCTATGCTGCTAAATCTACTCTCCATTCCATATACACCTTGGCTGGATACGCTTCTCGGAAAATTGGCAGCTCCCTTTGCCGTAATTGCGTTGCTCAGCATTGGCATGCAAATCGACCTACAAGACAGTCGTTCTCAGTTCAAGTATCTATTATGGGGACAAGGCTATAAGCTACTACTCGCACCGATCCTCACTTACTTACTAATCTGGCATCTGCTCGACATGCAAAACCTAATTGGTAGAATATGCATCCTGGGCGCTGCTATCGGCCCGATGAACGCCATGTCAATCCTGACTGCAGAAAAAGGGCTCAATCCCCCTTTAGCTATCCTAATGCCAACTGTTGGCATCCCTCTTTCTATTCCGCTACTATTCCTTATCGATTGGCTTTTGGCATTTGCTTAAGTGGATCTCAAGGTCATTTTGGCTACCGCCAGTATACAAAACTGCCTTTTTGTCATTAAAATTCAAAACACACTGCCGTTTTGTCATCTAAATTTCCGCTTTTGGCACCTAAATCGCCAACTTTGGCCCTTGGCACATGCTTTGATCTAAGGTAGCCGTAACAACATTTGAATTGCGCAGAAAATAATTTGCATTTCTTCCGCAGTTTTTCAAATCGCTAACATGCTTAACAAAGACCGCATAGTTGACGATTTGAAAGACAGACCACGGAGTAGCTGCAAAGCAAAAAGCAGCTTCATTTTCGTGCTGTTCCTTAAAAAACCAAAAGCATAAAAATCGATTATGGGACTTGTAAGATTCAATCCTAACTTCGTAAACCGAGTATTTGATGATTTCTTTAATGGTGTACCTACTCGCCCGGCGAATTATGGCACACTACCAGCAGTAAACGTAAGAGAAACGGACGACGACTTCCAGTTAGAACTGGCTGTTCCTGGCCTGAAGAAGGAAGATTTCAATGTAAAAGTAGAAGAGGGCGTACTGACGATTTCAGCTGAACGCAAGAACGAGGAGACCGAAACGAAAGAAGGTTATACTCGCAGGGAGTTCCGCTTTACAAACTTCACCCGTCGCTTCACCCTTCCTGAAACAGCAAATGACAGTGAAATTAGCGCTAGCTATACCGATGGTATCCTAGCCGTAACATTGCCAAAGAAAGAAGAAGCTAAACCTCAACCAGCACGTCTGATTGAGATTGGATAAGAATGAGAGTAAGAGAGTGTAAGTAATGCTATAAGGTAAAGGGGGATGGATAGATGTGAATGATATGTGTAGGAACCCCTCTACCTGATTTAGCAAGGCCTGAACCTATGGCCGACAAGATTAAGATTAATGGGTTTTCAGTCGACCTGACTGAATGGAGATCATAGGGTTTTATTGTAGTCACCCTGGGCAGGTTCTTCGCCAGCTCAGGGTGACTTTTTTCTTATCGTAACACAGTGACCGTCCCCGTTTCATTGACCTCCCCACCATCACAGCGATAGGCAATGCGCCAGAGGAAGACACCAGGGTTAACAGCCTCTCCTTTAAAGGTACCATCCCATTTTAAGAAAGGATCATTGGTTTGGAACACTACCCCACCCCAGCGATCAAAAATCTCTAGTGAAACGAAATCAGTGAGTGCAAATGGATTACTCACACCGTAGGTGTCATTCAGGTTATCCCGGTTTGGAGTGAAGGCTTTGGCCATAGCAACCTTACAAGGCAGCGTATTAGGATCTACGACCGTCAAGCGTACAGAATCAATAGCCACGCAGGTCGAGACCTGGTCGCTAATTTGTACGTAGTAGGTGAAGTTACCAGGTGTGGTTGCATCTATAGTAGGCTCAGCATCAGTAGGGCTGAATACATCTTGGGTAGGTGACCAGCTAAAAGAAGTACCACAGGTATTGTTCAATTGAATATCAACCGAGTTGCCCTGGAATACGATAGTATCATTAGTACGAATCATATCAGGAGCTCCATAAAGGCCAGCTACCTCCTCGTCATCTAAGGCCCTGTTGTATACCCGCACTTCATCGATTAATCCAGAGAATGGTGTCTCGATGCCCCCTAGGCAATCGCCACCACCGATATAAAATGCTCCCTCTGATTCTAAGTCAATCCGGCTAGCGGTACCAAGGCTAGACAAGAATTGACCATTCAGATAAACATTAACGCGAAGATTATCCCGGACGATGGTCACTTGCTGCCAGCAAGACATGTTATTAACAAGGTTGAGGATATTGACATCCTTGTCTTCATCTTGCGCCAGAATAGTATTCAGCGTACGAGAAGTTGGCACGTACCGCAGACTGAATTGCCGTGGGTTAGCACAGGCAGTATCTCTCTTGGAAAGGAGTGTTTGCGTACCGTTAAACCCTACCGGCTTAAAGTAAAAGCTAACGGTAAAGTCCTCACGATCAAACTCCCCTGAAACACTGGCAGTATTGGGAATACGAATCTGGTCATTAGCGCCATCAAGAAGGACAGCCTGCCCTTCAACACCACACACAAAAGTGGGTGTACCTACCGCAACACCTGTATTAGAGGTATTGCCGGTACGATCAATAAGGTCACCATCAAGTGAGTAGTACGCCACTAGCCCAACAGTGGTTTGAGCACTGATCAATTGAGCCGATATTAGAAAGAGTAATAATAGCCGCAGCTTCATAAGGAAAGGTTCTTTTAAGGGGCAAAACGCACGCAAAACTAATGGCTTTAAGCCAATCCCCAAAACTACAGCAATAGTACTCGGGATTGATGTAAGCTGAGAGCAAGCGTTACCTCTTCCTGAACGCCTTGAAGCTATTAATATTATGGCTTGACTGAGCTTAAATGCGGATTAGCCAAAGAGCCCGCCCAGACCACCAGGTAACATATCACCTAGCATTGACTGTCCCTCAGCTGCTTCTTTTTCTGCAGCTAGTTCCAGTGCGCGGTTAGTTGCCACTAACAGTAGGTCTTCTAAAGCCTCGGCATCCTGTGCTACACTAGGGTCGATTTTGATATTCACAATTTCCCGGGCACCATTGGCAGTCACTTTTACCAGACCATCTCCGGCTTCGCCTGTTACTTCAATGCCGCGTAGCTTTTCCTTCATCTTGGCCTGCATCTCCTGCATTTGGCCCATCATATCTCCAAACATAAAAGGATATCTTTTCTGTAAAACAGTCGGTTCACATTGGCGTTGAACACCGGCCAAAGATACACCAACTTCCCACACTAAATCAACCTAACTTACACAATCCATCTGTGCATTTTCGATAGGATTTAGCTCATACAACCACAGCACTTCCTCATTTGTCAGCGCACGCTCGTATACGCGTACTTCGTCGATCACGCCCTTGAAACGGCGCATGCGCCCAGTCTGTACACATGGGCTATCTCCGATGCTAAAAGGTGCATCGTTACTGATATCTACGCCGCTACATCGACGAGCCTCACGCACTAATTTTCCATTGATATAGGTACGGGCGTATACACCATCTCGCACGAGGGCATAATGCATCCAAACCCCTTGAGGAAGGTCAGGCCCCAAGTTCCGAAACCCCTTGGCTTCCGTTTCCCGAAAAACAGTAGTCAATTCATCCAGGCGGCGATCCAAGACAATATCCAAAACGTGATTATCATCACAAGCCGAGCGCTTTGACAGCACACTCTGAGGGAAAGGCAACTGTGCCTCTGGCTTTATGTAGAAACTCAGCGTAAAATCGGAGGTAGTGAAGTAATCATTAATTGGACCAGAGAACAAGACCCGAGCACCTTCGCCGTCTAGAAGAAGGCCATCATCCTCGACTCCGCACCAGCACTGTACGTTGCCTACCATTTCTCCGTAACTACCCTGCCCACTGTCATCGCGGGCATCACAAGAATTAAAGGAAAAATAGGCTACTAGATCCTTATCGGCATCAAATACCAATCCAGTACTGAGAACGAAAAATGTTGCTAGAATAGCCAAAAGAGAGGAAGGTCGCATGGGTCTTTTGGCATAAAATACGGGAAAAGCGGGGAAGTCGAAAGGGAGGAAAAAAGAAATAGGAAGTAAACACCTTCTTTAATGCGGAAAGGTCTACTTCCTATTTCGAACTAAAACCCACTAGGGATTACTTAGTTTTTCAAGAATCGTTGTTGGCCACTATTCCTGCCATTGGTCCAGCGTAGGAAGTAAGAACCGGCCGGCAATGCCCTCACATCAAGCGATGTTTGGGTGGTCTTATCTTCTACCAGTTGCTCTAATAACCGTTGACCATTTAGGTTGAACACCTCCAAAAGCCAGCTTTCCTCTGTTGCAGGGAGGCTCACTTGAAGCAAATCAGAAGTAGGCACGGGCCAAGCACTAGGCTTATCACCAGCTTCGCCAAAGCGAACAGCTATAGGACTAAAGATTTCATTGGTGCCGTCAAAATCAAATTGATGCAGACGGTAGTAATTTAAGCCCGGTAGCGGCTTATCGTCTACAAAACTGTAGTCGATGGCCTGATCACTATCACCAGCACCTTCTACACGGCCAATGTTCTCAAACAAACGCCCATCTGCACTACGCTGAATGAGGAAGTGGGAGTTGTTTTGTTCGGTGGAGGTTTGCCAGGTGAGAAGGGCCTTGTTCCCTTCTGGCTTTGCCTCGAATGAAGTTAGATTTACTGGAAAAATAGCACCAAAACACAAGACTACATTATCAATTCCGCCCCAATCGCCATCACCATTTTGATCGAGAGTGATAGTAAAGTCTAAAGCATCACCCGCTGCTAGAACCACATCAATAGTTTGCGTCTCCCAACCTGAGGTTGAAAAATTAGAGAAACCAGATACTGCATCCCCAGCAGCCACAGATGAGGAGTTAACCGATACATTGTAACTAATATCATCACCAGTATCCCAACCAAAGACATTATAATCAAAGCTAATTGCATAATTACCTGCAGTCATTGCAGTAGCTGTGAAGGTGGAGAAACTCAGATCGACACCGCTAGATCCCGCGCAATCTCCGGTGATATCCCGTACAGCAAAAAACTGCGATCCTCCGCTAGAAGATATCGTATTACCACCAGTACCAATAGTGGTTCCCTCTCCTACATAGTCATCGCCAGACGAACATGGAAGCGCCTGTGAATTACCTATAACCGTGTAGCTCCAAGTACCGCCACCTTCAAAGCCCTGACTTTGGCTTTCAGTACCAGAAGGACAGGCGATAGGCGCAAAATCATCGTTGCTGATAGTCACTGTATGTTGATCATCTCCAACTGCGGCCAATCCCGCACTTCCTACAGCAAGACTTAAGAGTAAATCAAAGGTTTCACTTGGCTCCTCATCAGTATCACCATTAATTGTCACACTTACCATTTTGGTTGCAGGATAGGACTCGCCGGTAGTGAAGGTCACACTTGTAGATACTGCATCATAGTCAACGCCCTCCGTGGCAGAATCCTCTATGCTAATCACATCGATTGTCGCATCGCTGCTCGGAGCAGAATCCATAGAAATACTAACATTCTGTTGACTAGTCCCTGCATCACCTTCCGCAATTGAACTGGAAGTAATAACAAAACCTACATTAGGAAAATTTGAACAGGAAGCGACATCGGTACCACTTACAGTCTCTGAATAAGTACACGCTAAGTCATCACTAAACGTAGCCGTAATAGCTACATCACTACCATTCGCTGCCAGTCGGACGCCACTAATTGTCTGAGGAGAGGTGCCCACAGCAGCGCTCGTTGTTCCTCCTACAACTCCGCTCCCGGATAAATCCAAAGTGCCAGTACCAGGATCGTCAGTATAAGTCACGGTCACGTCTGCCTCATAATAATCATCGGAGTCATCTGAAGGCGTTCCATTGTCATTGCAGGATCCTGCATTAGAAACCGAAATATCAGAGATTACGCAAGAGGAAGTTGTACCGGTTATATTAATATCATCAATGGCTAAGCGATCACGAGACCCCGTACCTATTTCATAATATGCCCAGCGGACTTGAACAACAGCTTCTCCCTCTGCTGCAACCGGCAAGTTAGTTGTATATGAAGCGCTCGCCCCATCCGTACTAGAATTATAGGTATCTGACAAAGAGGTAAAATCGCCAGATGTCCCAACTCGATACTGTATTGTGAAGTAGTTTACATTGGCATTATCGGTAATTAGTCTAGCAGTCCAGTCAACACTGATACTTGTTGTACCTAAGGTATTAATTGCTACTAGGATTGAGCCATCCTCGCAGCTTCCTGAAGCCTGATAACTAATCCCATTTGCTCCTTCATCATTCCATTGACAAAAGCTACCTCCACTTGATGCATCTCCTGTCTCATCAAAGTGTTCACCATCAGACCCATTCTCCGCTCCAACGCCCATGCCGTCAGGCAAAACAGTAGCCGAAGATTGCTCTGTAAATGTGAATGGTAGTGTTTGAGGAGTTGGATCTGTAGTTTGCCCAAACCCCACTTGCCAAGTCATCAATAAAAACGCGATTAGCCCGAAGGGCATCCTTGTAGAAGTCTTCATATCAATTTTTATTAAGCCCATGAATTGTAATGCAAATACTCCTCAGCAGCAACCAGTGCTCAGAAGTAATTGAAAGCCTACACAGCAAGGTGAATACAGTAATATGGGTAGGTAGAAATGCTTGGTTAGAGTAGCACGACTATTGTTCGGGGACCCCAAAAGTACGGTTTTATATTTCGATTTTCGCCCTCCGTTATTTTAAGTCTGTGTAAACAAAAAATCCCCCACTCCGAGGAGTGAGGGATACATCAATCATCATCTTCCATTCAACAGTTCTTGGGACTTAGTTTTTCACTATTCTACGGGTTAGTATTTCGTGTTTGCTTTCAATACTTAGGAAGTAATTACCGGCAGGCAATGTGCTTAAATCTATAGCTTGGCTTCCTCCAGCCACTGCAGCGTTTAGTGACCACTGTTGTATTAATCGACCATGAGCATCAAATAAGCTCAGCTGCTCCGCTTCAATATTCCATTGTGCGGTGGTCTGATCAACTACTGGATTTGGGAAAGCGCCGAGTTCTGGCTTACCTCCACTATCAAAGTTGACACTGACGATGCCTAGATTGTAGGCAGTTCCATCGTAATCAAATTGCCGCAAGCGATAGAAGTTTTGTCCCGCCAGAGGCTGGCGATCGATAAACTCATAATCTTGATTAACTACACTGAATCCAGCGGCCTGTACTTCTCCTATTTCTTCAAACTGACGTCCGTCTGCACTGCGTTCAAGGATGAAGTAGTCACTACCTGATTCAGTAGCCGTCTGCCAAAAAATCCGAGCAGTCTTCCCTACAGGCTCTGCTCCTAGCTTGGTCAATTCTACCGGTAAAATGGCCTGACCAATGTTAAGGCTACCTCGGGTATTTGGTAATCGAGCCCAAAGAAAGTCGCCGGAGCAAGTTCCATCACCAATACGCTGCAGGGAAAAGCCTGGGGAATCGCTAGCCAATTCCACTAATTGTGGGTGAGTAACCCAAATGGGCTGTGGTTGCGCAAATCCGTTTTCTTCGTAAAGACCAAAACGATTATCATAAGCAATACGCTCGACGATCTCTCCAGTAATAGAATTTATCAACACCACCATTCCTCGAGCTTCTGGAAGTTCTGCTAATGGGAACCATACGGCTCCAAAGCCCGCACCTTCATCATCAATCGCTCCTTCAAGAGAGAGCCGGAACAATTCAAGATAAATCGGCGAAAAGTTGCCCAATACACGGTATACCGCCAGTTCATAAGGCCCGAGGTCAGTGGCCGCCGGACCAGCGATCTCTACTCCAATGTCCTGCCGAACGGGGCCATTGTTGTAGTGCAGTTCGTTAATAAAGATTTGCTCTCCCCATCTATTATCGGGACAGCCTTCTTGTGGGGTCGCAGAAAAATGATGCCCAAGCGACCATTCACCCTGGTTTTGAGTGAAGATGGCGAAGTGGTAAGTCGTTCCGTTTTCTAGATTACCCACCCATAAAGGGTCGGTCTCATCACCAAAGTAAACTGGGTATGTACCAGCTGAGAATTCAGCAGCAGGTGGAACAACACCGAAGGCCAAAGATGCCTCATAGCTATCATTCAAGGGGACACCTACAATAGGGTTTTCGGAAGCCAAAACCAGGTATTGGTCTGTGCACAAGGGAGCGTCCCACCGCAAGGCTACCAGCTCATTCAAACCGGTAAACTCACTCACTGTTACCGCCCGTGAGTCCAAATCACAATTCGTGGAAAATTCCAAATGCATTGGATTTTCGGCGTAACACATCTGACTTACATTGTATTCGAAGACGGCTACCTGATATGCGCTACCAGGGTCTAGGCCTTCAACCGGCAAATCGACCAACATATCCGTAGTTGCCGCAAGGACATAGCTTTTAACTCCCAGCTCATCGCCTTCTCCATACATTAAGTCGCCAGTGTAAGCGTCTCCCTGATAAGGATACCCCAAGACTGCGTCCTCAGGCGCAATGACAACAAGTCGTGCTTCGCCGCTACCACCTTCCAAGCGGATATTGGCAGTGTTTGTCCCTACATCTACCAAGCTCAAGCTCGCTGCCGTTGTAGGTGGAGTACAGGCTGGCATCGCACTACCAATAACCTTCAGGCGATTTGCGAGTAGCGTCCAAGAGCCGCTATTGCTTTCTGCGGCAAACCCGTAGAAACGGAACATTAGGCTTTCACCATCCCTAATCTTACGATCTACCGTAAAGCTATGACTGCGATTGAAAATATTATCAGGAAGCGTTTCGTGGGCCAACTCCACCTTCGTATTGAAACCGTCTGTAGAGGCAAAGATTCGAAACTGAAGGGGACCGGAGGAAGATCGCCTTTCGGAGAATTGAATGCTACTGATGTCAAGGGTTTCACCAGGAATAGCCTTTAGTCCAAATTCGTAGTAATCAACGGCAGCATCCTCTGCTGTTGTTGCGGTTGACCAATTGGATGCACTTACCCCGGAGCCACTGAACTGTAGTACACTTAGGCCATTGCCTCGCACAAAGTCAAAAGCGTCGACTTCGGGAGCATAAATTTCAGGGACTTGTAATTTGTCAGGGTTGAGTGGCCAAACCACTAAGGTTTGCGACATTAGCGGCACTAGCAACCCCAGGCTGATAAACAGCCATGTGTAGAAAATCTTCATAGTACTTTCGTGTTTTCTCATTTCCGCCGGACACTCTTAAATCTCCTTTTGAAGTCCGGACACATGCTGGGCCAATTCACAAGGTCGTCTTGTAAATCTTACCAAATACGGCTGTACTTACGATCATCTACATTCAGCCAAAGGGGCAGAATAAGACAAACCTAAGCATAGCTTTTCTTGGTAGTTGCTATTGCGTAAGCCTTTTGAAATCCTTTTTAATTGAAGTTGGAGGAAGGGTGCTATCTATCCAGAGTACGGTGTCTGAAGACCGTAAAGAGTTGCTAGTGGTGAATACAATGATTCACTTATCAGCTAAAATAAGCTTTTTGCGGAGGGAAAGCAAATTATTCGAATAAAATATATTAGTGAAAATGGTAACATCAGAACGCCCTTCCTAGCTCTGGAAAATCTGTCCCATAAATAAGAGGTAGAACAACAACAGGATCCAGCCTTCCCAACGGGTAATGACACGATCAAAGGCCATAACTCCAAAGAGAATAGTCATGACAATCATCAGTGGCAAGTAAAACAGAGAGATATCAGCAGGAATCTCTAGGTTCCCCAACAATCCTGGCACACCCATTACGATGAAAGTATTGAAGACGTTCGAACCTAACACATTACCAATAGCTATGGAAGATTTACCTCGGCGAGCAGCACTCAAACTGACCACCACCTCAGGAAGGCTGGTACCAATAGCTACTGCTGAAAGCGCTATCAACTTAGAAGGGATATTCAACATGCCGCTGATTTCCGTAATAGCGAGTATCGTAAAGTCTGCACCGAAATAAACGAGCACCCCTCCAAGCACCAGTAAAAGGTAGTGCCTGACCTTAGCTTTTGGCCGATTTTCCTCATCCTCCTTCGCAGTATTGCTCTTAAAGGAGTAGGTCAAGAACAGCGCTAAGCCCAATAGAAGTAAGCAGCACTCGAATACACTCAGACTTAAGTCCTGCAACACAAACCAGAGCAAGAAGGCTGAGGCCCAAAGGAACGTCATATCGATTAACCACAGATCACTCTCAATCTCGATCTTCTTCACGATCACAGCAGTTAATCCCAAGACCAACGCAATATTGGTAATATTAGACCCTATAACATTGCCTACCACAATCTCTGACTCACCGGCAAAGACCGAGGCGATGGAGGTAGCTAGTTCTGGCAAGGAAGTACCAAAGGCTACAATGGTAACGCCGATTATAAATGGAGATATCCCCAGTGATAGGCCAATAGACTCAGCTGAATCCACAAACCAATCAGAAGCTTTTAGCAGCGTAGCTAAGCTTACAATGAAAACACCAATGTAGAGGAGTAAATCCATACGTTATAGGTACAGCGCGGCAAAGGTAAGAAACCTTCGCTTAGCACAAGGTAGGGAGATGCCAGTAGAAAGGATAAGGTACGATTGGCAAAAGAAAAGGTAGAAGGACGTATGTTGCCTTCTACCTTTCAAAATATTTCACATCAGTGATTCAGCAGATCGTACGGCATACTTGGATGCCACAATCAACCGAAATAGCTATTAATAACGATAGTATTCTGGCTTGAATGGTCCTTCCTGTGGCACGCCAATGTAATCAGCTTGCTCAGAAGACAATTCTTCCAGCTCTACACCAATTTTAGCCAAGTGCAGGCGAGCAACTTGCTCATCTAAGTGCTTAGGCAGGGTGTATACTTTATTCTCGTAGCTCTCTACGTTGTTCCACAGTTCGATCTGTGCCAACACCTGGTTGGTGAAACTGTTAGACATTACAAAACTTGGGTGACCAGTAGCACAACCAAGGTTCACCAAACGGCCTTCAGCGAGAACGATAACGTCTTTACCGTCGATAGTGTACTTGTCCACCTGTGGCTTAATCTCCACTTTGGTATCACCATAGGTACCGTTCAACCAAGCCATATCGATTTCGTTGTCGAAGTGACCGATGTTACAAACGATAGCCTTATCACGTAGTAGGCGGAAGTGCTTCTCGGTGATGATGTCTTTGTTACCGGTAGCAGTAATTACGATATCAGCACGTGGGATGGCAGTCTCAGAACGCAACACTTCGAAGCCGTCCATCGCAGCCTGTAGTGCACAGATTGGATCTACCTCAGAAACAATTACACGACATCCTGCACCACGCAAACTCGCAGCAGTACCCTTACCAACGTCACCATAACCAGCAACGAAAGCAACCTTACCTGCCATCATTACATCAGTAGCACGACGGATCGCATCAACTGCAGATTCCTTACAACCGTACTTGTTATCGAACTTCGACTTGGTTACAGAATCGTTTACGTTGATTGCAGGCATTGGTAGTGTACCCTTGTGCATGCGCTCATATAGGCGGTGTACACCAGTGGTAGTTTCTTCACTCAAACCATTGATGTCGCCAACTAGCTGTGGATAGCGGTCAAGTACCATGTTGGTCAAGTCACCACCATCATCTAGGATCATATTCAATGGCTCGCCACCAGGGAAAGCATGTAGCGTCTGCTCAATAGCCCAGTCGAACTCTTCTTCGTTCATCCCTTTCCATGCGAATACTGGAATACCAGCAGCAGCGATAGCAGAAGCAGCGTGATCCTGCGTAGAAAAGATGTTACAGCTAGACCAAGTCACCTCTGCACCTAACTCTACTAGGGTTTCAATTAAAACAGCAGTCTGAATGGTCATGTGCAAACAGCCAGCGATACGAGCACCTTTCAGGGGCTTTGATTCACCGTACTCGTCACGTAGAGCCATTAAGCCAGGCATTTCTGCCTCAGCCAATTCAATTTCCTTGCGGCCCCAATCGGCCAGGTTAATATCTTTTACCTTGTACTTCAAAGTTTCCGTTGCAGACATGCAATTGGTTTTTAGCGACGCGCGATTCGCGCCTGTACAACAATTAATACGAAGCAATTGACTCGGTTAATTTTCGCCTGAGTCTACGCCCGCTCAATTTGAGGGTGCAAAATTACGGAATTCTGCCCGTTTTACCGCCCTTCGATTCAATACTTTACGCTGGATTAACACTTGTGAGCATCGACAAGTTGAAAGGAGTTGTCATTGATGATATTCTGCCTTTGTTAGGGGCCCCTAAAGTAGCTACACTAGACATCATATTTCCAACCTGCTCCGAACTCTTCCACTAGAATATTATCGTAGTGGTCGGCGCGTTCGAAGAGGTGCTGAAAACGTTTCTTGCCCGTTTCCACTTCCAGGTAGCGGTCATAAATCAAGATCGACAAGATGATGTCGCGGCCTTTAACGCTAAAGGTTAAGCCGGCATCTTGATAATTTTCATTCAACAAAAACTGATAGACTTCACCCAAGTTCTCTTGTGGCAAATGACAGAGATGTGCATCGCCGGTAATTAAACCGCTGTCTTCATGATAGGAAATAAGAATATGCGCACTTCCTTCCAGGATCTCCCAGGTATTAAGGCCCCTGCGGGCAATGCGAACATCGTGCCCAAGAGCCGTGAGTAGCTGTTCGATGGTATAGGGTGTACCTACCGGCTCGAATAATTCCGCCTCGGAAGCCAAGGTCAAGTAGGCGCCACAGTTTGGACAGTAAGCGCTCGTTTTTTCAGATGCGACAATAACCTTGCGGCAGGAAAAACAACGGGCGGCCACCTCTTTGGATTGCAGCTCCAGGTATCGCTGGATACTCTCCTGGATAAAACGAACTGGAAGTGCAAAGCCTAAGCCTTGACCTTCCTCAATGTCCGACATATTTATGCCGATCAGTTGACCTGCTTCATTAACTAATGGCCCACCACTACTTCCAGGATTCAGCGCTGCATCATGCTGATAATAATAGAAATCATCCTGCAGTCGTTTTTCATGGCTTAGTGTGCCAACGGTACTGGAAAAACGCAAACTGAAGGGATGCCCCATTGCCAAAACCTTGGCCCCAGCCTTGGGTTCTGCATCTGACCAACTAAGCTCTGGCAGCTCATAACGGGAATCCAACTGTAAAAGAGCCAAGTCGTAATAGGAATCTGTATACACGACTTTTGCCATCTGACGCGGAATCTGCTCCGCCTCAATGATAACCTCCCGGTTGTCTCTAACCAAATGCTCATTGGTAAGAATGACCTGATGATCTTGGAGAAAAACGCCACTGCCACCCATCTGATAGGGACTGGCGATTTGAACAATCAGGGGTCGAAATTGCTGGATTATTTCCTTCACTAAAGTGGCTTAATTCTTGGGCTAACAAGGTAGCGAAAAATTAACACCTTAAGGACTCGAAAGGTTAAAATAGACAAGTGCAGGTAAGCGCACCCCAACACTGGCAGTACCCTAAATTAGATGGAGTAATCTCCATGCTGTTTAATCTTGAAAAACTGGGCTAGCATCTACCACTCAGCGCCAGGGTATGCACGCTGGAGCCACTGCATATCAGCTAGGATAAAGCCCAACTCCTCCGTGTGTAGTCCCTGTTTTCCTCCTTGCTGCGGATATCCTACTTCAGGAGTAGTTAAGGTTGCCTCTTGGATTATGGCTTTGCGTTTGGCTTCAACCAGCGGACGTAGTTCGGCCAGGTTAGGCCCCCAACCGGCTTGGTGAGCAGCTTCATCTACCTCATCTGCAATGAGTGGTTCGTCTGCATAAATCCACAGGTCATTCAGTGCTTGCTGCATTTTCTGATGGCTCACCTCTGTACCGTCTCCAAGGCGGATCATCCACTCTGAAGAGTAGCGTAGGTGATATGTTACCTCTTTTAGGGAACGATTGGCAATAGCAGAAATCTGTTCATGGCTACTCTTGGCCAAGCCTTCATGTAGGTAATAATTGTAACTATCAAAAAGAAATTGGCGAACGATGGTGTACGCAAAATCCTCATTGGCGTGCTCCACCAATAAAATATTCCGGTATTCACCAGCATCTCGTAGGAAAGCAACTTGGTCTTCGTCTCTTCCTTTGCCTTCCACTTCTCCTGCAAGCGCCAGCCAATTGCGCGCCTGTCCCACTAGATCTAAAGCAATATTAGTAATGGCAATGTCTTGCTCCAAGACAGGGCCATGGCCACACCATTCGCCAAGACGTTGGCCAAGAATCAGTGCGTTATCACCTAAGCGCAGGATATAATCTACTTGTTGCTCTGTAGTCATAGTTGGGGAATTGGAAGTAAGAAGTCGGAAGTGGGAAGTGAATCACTTCCTACATGGAATATTCCACTTTCGACTTGACCTACATATGCTTGATCTCGTCGGGGACGTCATAAAAAGTGGGGTGGCGGTAGACCTTATCATTAGCTGGTTCGAATAGAGCCTCACTTTGGTTAGGGCTAGAGGCAGTGATGTGCCGGCTTTCCACCACCCAGATGCTTACACCTTCGTTACGGCGAGTGTAGACATCACGAGCATTCTCCATGGCCATTTCTGCATCAGCAGCGTGTAGGCTACCTACGTGCTTATGGCTAAGTCCATTCTTTGAGCGGATAAACACTTCCCATAATGGCCAGGAATTCATAGTTATTGTTTTTTATTGAGTACAGCACGACGCGGTGAATCGCGCCATTGCACACGGCTTACAATCTTTTGTTATGCTACCTCTGACTGGGCAGCTTCTGCGCGTTGGCGACGCTTTTCGGCGTAAGCCATTGCAGCCTCACGCACCCAAGCACCTTCCTCATGCGCCTTACGACGAGCACGAAGACGTTGACGATTGCAAGGACCATCACCCTTTACAACTCGCCAGAACTCATCCCAATCAATTGGACCAAAGTCATAGTGGCCACGCTCTTCGTCCCAAGACAATTGATCATCTGGAACGGTGAGCCCAAGGAACTCGGCTTGAGGTACAGTTACATCAACGAATCGCTGGCGTAGCTCATCGTTAGTGAATCGCTTGATACGCCATGCCATGCTTTGTGCAGTATGCTTGCTGTCTTTGTCGCTAGGGCCAAACATCATCAAAGAAGGCCACCACCAGCGATTAAAGGCATCTTGAGCCATTGCCTTTTGCTCTTCTGTACCACGGCTCAGCGTAAGCATGATCTCGTATCCTTGGCGTTGGTGGAAACTCTCTTCCTTACACACGCGCACCATCGCTCGTGCATAAGGGCCATAGGAAGCGCGACAAAGTGGGACCTGGTTCATAATGGCAGCACCATCAACCAACCAGCCAATGGCTCCAATATCTGCCCAGGTAAGTGTAGGGTAATTGAATATACTACTGTACTTGGCCTTACCGGTATGCAACTGATCCAACAGCTCATCTCGGTCGATACCAAGTGTCTCACAAGCACTGTAGAGATACAAGCCGTGGCCGGCTTCATCTTGCACCTTCGCCAATAATGCCACTTTCCGACGTAGGTTCGGAGCACGAGTGATCCAGTTACCTTCTGGCAACATGCCCACAATCTCACTGTGTGCATGCTGGGAAATCTGACGAATTAAAGTCTTCCGATAAGCATCAGGCATCCAATCTTTTGGCTCGATTCGCTCGTCCGCATCAATGCGTGCCTGAAACTGTTCCTCTAAGGCTGTGATATTCTCCATAATTCTTTCTGTTTACTGCACTTTTCCACTACAAAGGTACGAGATTCTACTTATACGAACAAATGTTCGTTAGCGCCAGTTCATCAAAAACTTGTCGCTCCACTTGTTACTTTTCCGTGTTTAGTCGTTATACCTACAAACACTCCTTTAAAAACGCTCTGAAACCACCTGAACGAACTACTCACTTGAATACACGCGTGATCTATTTATTGCACAGAAAATAATTCGCGATTCTTCTTGATTTTTCAAATTGCTAACACGCTTTAAGTGAACCGCTTGGTCAGCTAATTTCAAAATCGGACCACGGTGTAGCCGCGAAGCGAATCACAATTTATTTTCGTGCTGTCCTTTGATTCAACCTACTCTTTTTTTTGGTCTAAAGTAGAAAGTATAAGGTAGAGGGAAGAGATTTTAGCTGTTCCCGCAGTATTGGACTTTGCTTAGCAGCAATGAACTGCTTATGCAAAAGAGATACGTGTATGCGTCTATGTCATCAACACAGATAGTCGCGCTCTTGCATTCTACTTGAGTACCGTCATTTTTTAACGCTCTTAAATCAGAACATCATGCTTAAAGGATGGATCTGCTGCCTGTGGTTCGTGAGCAGCACAGTGGCTCTTATGGCCCAAACTGAAAGCTCACCTGCACCTACAACCCCTAATCAACGTAGTTGGCTCAACGGAGGGGCTGGTTCTACTGCTATGACCTCCCCTCCACTACCCTACCCCGAC